>JAZRCR010000084.1:0-24442 GCA_045659805.1 Acetatifactor sp. | reverse complement strand
GGGCAGGTTACCCACGCGTTACTCACCCGTCCGCCACTAACTTTTAAATCACTAGGTTTCATCAAAAGTCCGTTCGACTTGCATGTGTTAGGCACGCCGCCAGCGTGCATCCTGAGCCAGGATCAAACTCTCATGTTTTAGGTTTGCCTGCCAGTTTCTTGTGGCTTTTGTTCATTCTTAAGATCTTGCAATCCTATCCTGAACTTACTGTGTTTGGGTTGTGACTTTTTAAAGTCACTGTTTGATACGATTCTTCGCATCTCTCTGAATTCTTCCAGAGTTGTTCTCTTGGAATTTTCAGGGTTGCATTACTGTTTATTTGTCAAGGTACTTTGCGCTGCCGGATGCTCTTCTCAAAGCGACAGCTTTTATAAAATATCACATCCGCATTTCATTGTCAACAACTTTTTTTACTTTTTTTCGACCTCATCAAAGAGTACCTGAAGTGTGCAAAAGACAGTTGCTTGCGACAACGAAAGTCAGTATAGCATGCTTTCATTAGCCTGTCAACAATATTTTTAAATTTTTTATACATTTGACACAATTTGACGTTTTCATGTAATTTTCCTGCCTAAACACATTAAGCCAAGCAATCCCACGGAGTTTTTTGTATGATAAGAAACTCTTCTGAATCTCTTATCATACAAAAAAACCGTCTGCATATCATGATGATACAAACGGTCTTTTCTTCTTTTGCCAGCCAAATTCTCTTAAATTTTGTTCAATACTTTAATGTGGGGTTTAAATACAGTATAAATCAAAGAACCCTTATCCTGTCCGTATTCCTTGATGATCGCAGCACGGATGGAGTTAAGGTTTTTTCTGGGAATACTCAGAAGGAATTGGCCAATCTCTTCCGCTATAACCCCGGTAACACCGTTTCTCTCCAACACAATCTGTGCGTACTGAATAAACCTGTTTTCGATTTCAGGGAAATAAAGAGTATCCAGCAGCGCCCTGCACTCCTGATTCTCTTTCAGTTCTCGGTAAATGTCATTCCCCATTTCATTTCCGATCAGAATCTTCAAAGCAGTGTTTACATTCGTCAGATTGCTCATGGATAGAGAGTGGAAAATACTCCAAACACAGTAAGCATCCTTCTCAGGCTCCAGACTGCCGCACTTGCGGGTAATATCCGGGAGCAACAGTTCTAACGGATCCTTCTGTTCTTCCTTCGGCTCTTCCTTTTGAACTTCTTCAATTACAACAGATGTCTCTGCTTCCGTTTCCGGCACGGTAGCCGGCTCTTTTTTACGCTTTCTTCCGCGATCTCTTGCACGTTTCGGCGCCTGTTTCTCTTTCAGTGAATCCTGGTACACTGCAGCCTGCTCCGGTTCCTCTGTCAGAACAATCTGCTCCTCCACCTGAATCTGCACGTCCGGCTGCGGCTCCCGCACACACTCCTCGTGGATATCAGACTCAGTTTCCGTAACTGTTACTTCCTGCTCATCATCCTGCTTCTGATCTACAGGCATATCCTGAACGGCAGACTGAGCCGGTTCCTCGCACAATACCTCTCCGGAGTGCACAGCTTCTTCCGCAACAGTCTGAAAAACTTCTTCCGTTTTCTTAGGAGGCATAGGCTTGCAATATTTCTTACCGATCCGATGAACATGGTATGATCTTTCCTTCCAGTACTTTACGGCAGCATCATAACCGTAGTCATCCGAAATGATAATAAATTCTGCTTCCGGCTCCTGACACAGCTTATAGCCCAGCTCAGACACCAGCTGAAAATCCAATGCATTCTTGCCCTCGTAGCATTTAATAAATACCGGCACACTGCAATATGCAATCACCTGCAGCAGATTGTCATAGCTGATATAGGGACTCTTATCTGTGTAGAAAACAAACATTTTGTCCTCTGAGGACATGGATTGAAGCAGCTGCGACCAGCTGGCACCAATATTTTCACTGTCAACCAAATAAACCTTAGACATATTCACCTCTGTCTTGGCTGGCCTATTTATTATACTACACAGTCCGCAAATAATCAACTGCTACTCTTTTTCTCGCACCAGCATGAACGTCTGGCCCGCATCCATGTCCAAAGTAAAGCTTCTGTCAGAGATAATTGTTTCACCGTTATTCTTCCAATCGGTAGTCATCACATGGAAGATACCGGTTTCTTTCACAGTGATCGTGCAAGCCTCTTTTCTGTTATGAACAAACCACAGTTCTGCATCCCCGGTCTCCGTCTTTCTGACACGCACCTGAGGACACCCCTCAATGGAAAACATTGGTACTGCGTGACCTCTCTGCACGGCATCTCAGATTTCCTCATAACGAAGTCTGTCCTCCTCATAGACCGGCGCATACTTAAGTCAGTCCCAACTCGAAAATTTCCGCTGAATGATCTCCGCGTATCCATCCATAATAGAACCTTCGCGGATAATCTCACCAATGGAGTCCGCCACGACCTTCCCGCTCCCGGGATTTTTAACCGACATAATATTACCTGAGATTTCTGCATCCACTTCAGAATATTCAAAGGCAAGATCAGTCCCTTCCATCACGCAGTCTTTCAGTACCAGCCCTTTGCAGTAGCAAAGAGGCTGGGTTCCTATGATCTTACAATTAATCAATGTCAATCCTTCTGCGAACCACCCCAGATACTCTCCCTTCACCACACTGTTGTACACCGTGACATTTTTACTGTGCCAGAAAGCATCTTTGGTATCCAGCACCGAATCCCTGATCACCATATTTTCCACATATTGAAAAGAATACTTTCCTTTCATACGAATATGATCAATCTTCACGTCCCTGCTATCAAACAGAAAGTATTCTGACTCTACAGTACTGTATGTCATCTCCACGTTCCTGCACTTCCACCCGAATTCCGGAGATTGTATCTTACTTTTGCTAATATGTATGAGTTCGCACTCCCTCAAAGCTTTGACACCACAGATATCGCAGTCCTCTATCACCCCCCCGTGAAGCATACCACATGGGTGCTCTGGTGAGAACATCCATGTCGGTACCCAGAAGCCGGAAACCTTGTGTATGCCACAAGGGATAGCGCAGGGAAAAGTGACAGTCCTTCACTGTCACATTTCGCGCTTCTTTCAGTGCCGACTCACCGTCAGCCGGCCCCGCAAACGTACAACCGATCACACGACAATCCTGCAGATGATATAAAGAACGCTCCTGATCGAAGCTTTCGTTTTCTATGATATGATCCATAATCCTTTTCCCCGTATTATCCATTTACTCCTGTAAACTGGCTGTTGTACAGCTGTGCATAAAAACCTTCCCCGGCAAGGAGACTGTCGTGATCGCCCTGCTCAATAATATTGCCGTCCTTCATAACCAGAATCACATCAGCCTCCTTGATGGTGGAAAGTCTGTGGGCTACGATGAAGCTGGTACGTCCCTCCATCATCCTGGAAAATGCACTCTGGATCTGCAACTCCGTTCTGGTGTCAATGGAGGAAGTTGCCTCGTCCAGTATCAGCATGGGAGGAAGACACAGCATCACTCTCGCAATGCACAGAAGCTGCTTCTGTCCCTGAGACAGACCGTCTCCGTCCTCTGTGATCACCGTATCGTAACCATTGGGCAGTCTCCTGATAAAGCTGTGGGCATGTGCCGCCCTGGCTGCCTCTGTCACCTCTTCATCAGTTGCATCCGGCTTTCCCATGCGGATATTATCGCGTATGGTTCCCGATCTGAGCCAGGTTTCCTGCAATACCATTCCATAGCTTGTACGCAGACTTCCCCTGGTAATATCTCTGATATCCGTGCCGTCCACCCGGATGGATCCGCTGTTCACATCATAAAAGCGCATCAAAAGATTGATCACTGTGGTTTTGCCACAGCCGGTAGGGCCGACGATCGCCACTCTCTGTCCGGGTTTTACCGAGAGATTCAGATCCTGTATCAGTGTTTTCTCAGGAACATATTGGAACGAAACGTGTTCCATCGCCACATTCCCCTCCGCATCACTGAGTACTCTTGCATCTTCTTTATCCGGGATCTGCTCCTGCTCTTCGATCAGCTCGAAAATTCTGTAAGCACACACAAGTGCGTTCTGCAGCTCCGTGATCACACCCGAAATCTCATTAAAGGGCTTGGTATACTGGTTGGCATAGCTTAAGAAACAGGACAGCTGACCCACACTGATTCCGCCGTTCATCGCCACAAATGCGCCGATGATACCTACGCCTGCATACACAAGGCTGTTTACAAATCGCGTGGAAGGGTTGGTTATGGAAGAGAAGAAAATCGCTCTCAGAGAACATTTCTCAAGCCTTCCGTTGATCTCGGCAAACTGCTCCTTCACGGCCTCTTCCCTGGAAAACATTTTTACCACCTTCTGATTGCCGATCATCTCTTCAACCAGGGCAGTCTGCTCTCCTCTCGTCTGAGACTGCAGCTGAAACATACTGTGGGTTTTGGTTGCAATAAACTTTGCCACAAGGAATGATACCGGAGTGATACATACCACCACCAGGGTAATCGGCACATTGGTAACAAGCATGAAGCACAGGGTACCGAAAATGGTGATGACGCCGGTGAACAGCTGCGTAAAACCCATAAGAAGACCTTCCGCAAAGGTATCCACATCAGCAATCACACGGCTGACAATATCCCCGTAGGATTTGGTATCCAGATATTTTAACGGCAGATTCTGAAGCTTACAAAAAGCGTCCTCCCTGATATCTTTTACCACATGATATGTAATGTAATTGTTACAGGTATTCATGATCCACTGTCCGATAGCCGTGAGGAGAACCACCACACCTATGATTTTCAGCACACGGAAAATGCCCGGCATGTCCACAAGACCCTTATCTATGATCAGATCCACTGCCTGTCCCGTCAATATGGGGATATATAGTGTCAACGCCACCGTGACCGCAGCCAGAAAAAGGGACAGTATGACCCAAAGTCTGTACTTGCGGATGTACCGCAGCACTTTAACGACCGTAGTCTTACGATTCATGATTACTGCCTCCTTTTTGTTTCTTTTCCTCAGGATACTGAGAATAATAGATTTCCTGATACACATCACAGTTCTTTAACAACTCTTCATGGGTACCAAGACCTGCCAACTCTCCGTCATCAAGTACCAGTATCTGATCGGCGTGCATGATGCTGGAAGCACGCTGGGAGACAATGAAAGTAGTCACCGCGTCGTCAAGCGCGCGGAGGGCGGCGCGAAGCTTTGCATCTGTGGCGTAATCCAGAGCCGATGCACTGTCGTCAAGGATCAGAATCTCAGGTTTTCGCACCAAAGCTCTTGCAATCGTAAGTCTTTGCCTCTGACCTCCCGAGAAATTCTTGCCCCCCTGAGATACGGGCGCATCCAGCATTCCGGTTTTTCCTTCTACCACTTCCTTCGCCTGCGCCGTCTCAATGGCATCCCATAGATCTGCATCTGTGGCATCAGGATTGCCCCAGAGCAGATTACTTCTGACAGTCCCCTTAAAAAGCACTGCCTTCTGGGGAACAATGCCGATTCTCATGCGAAGCTCCTGCTGCGGGATATCAGAGATGTCTGTCCCCTCCAGGCGGATCTGCCCTTCCGTGGCAGTATAAAATCCGGGAATCAGATTGATCAGGGAAGATTTTCCGGAACCGGTACCGCCGATGATACCTACGGTCTGCCCTTTTTCCACCGCAAAACTGATATTCTCCAATGTCCTGCCCCCGGCACCTTCATAAGTCAGAGACACGTGATCAAATTCCAGAAACGGTGAGTCTTCCGTTGCCACAGTTCTGCCTTGTTCCGGTGCTTTCACCTCCGGACTGTTTTCCTGTATTTCAAACACCTGTGCCACGCGGTCGGCGCAGGCAGCTGCCTTTGTGACGGTAATGATCAGATTGGCCAGCTTTACCAGCTCTATAAGGATCTGGGACATATAATTAAGAATCGCAACCACCTGACCCTGAGAGAGATTTCCCACATTTACCTGAATTGCACCCACATAAATGAGAATAATCACTGCTGCATTCACGATCACATAGGTCAACGGATTCATGCAGGCACTGATCTTTCCCACATACATCTGCAATGACGCCAGCATGCCGTTTCTTTCACGGAACCGGTCTTCCTCCACCGCTTCCTGATGGAATGCACGGATCACACGGGTACCGGTAAGGTTTTCCCTGGTGATCCCCAGCACCCGGTCAAGACCCGCCTGCACTTTTCTGTACAGCGGTATGGTGATCATCATAATACCAAAAACAATCACCGCCAGAACGGGGATCACCACCACAAATACAATGGCACTTTTTACGTCGATGGTAAATGCCATGATCATGGAACCGAATACAATGATCGGAGACCTCAAAAACAATCTCAGTACCATGTTCACACCGGACTGCACCTGATTGATGTCGCTGGTCATTCTGGTGATCATCGTAGAAGTGCCGGCTTTGTCCAGATTGGTAAAGCCAAGACCCTGGATATGGTCAAAAAGCGCCTGTCTTAACTTTGCAGCAAATCCCACTGCCGCTTTCGCCGCAAAGAACTGCGCGGTGATAGCGCTGATAAGTCCGATCAGTCCAAGCCCCAGCAGACAAAGTCCCATGCTGCCTATGTAACCCGTATCCCGGTCCGTAATACCCCGGTCAATGATGCCCGCCATCACAAGCGGTACCAGCAACTCAAAAAAGGCCTCCAGCAGCTTAAACAAAGGTGCCAGCACACACTCTTTTTTATAATCTCTCAGGTAAATCATCAATCTCTTCATGAGAACTCCTTCAGGGACCGCACTTCTGCCGCAGCAAAATGTTGCAATACAGCCCGGCAGAAAACCTGCCGGGCCGATCCCATTTACTATTAAAAAATCTTATTCTTCCACCGGCATGCACTTCAGATACAGCTCATCCAGCTGCTTCAGATCTACCACGTCCGGAGCATTGGTCATGAGACAGGAAGCATCCTTCACCTTCGGGAAAGCAATTACCTCACGGATACTCTCGGCTTTCACCAGAAGCATTACGAAACGGTCAAGACCGATAGCCAGTCCTGCATGGGGAGGAACACCGTATTTAAAAGCATTTAACAGGAAACCGAATCTGTCGTAAGCCTGCTCCTTGGTGAAGCCAAGAACCTCGAACATCTTCTCCTGTACATCATTCTGGAAAATTCTAACGCTGCCGCCGCCCAGCTCTACACCGTTTAAGACAATGTCATAAGCCTTTGCGCGCACTCTGCCGGGATCTGTATTCAGATACTGCAGGTCATCGTCCATGGGCATGGTAAACGGATGATGCATGGCAACAAAACGCTTCTCTTCCTCGTCCCACTCAAGCAGAGGGAACTCGGTCACCCACAGGAAGTTGAACTTGCTCTGATCGATCAGTTCAAGCTGCTTAGCCACTTCACATCTGAGTGCACCAAGCACGGCCCATACCACGCTGTTCTTGTCTGCGGCAAATAACAGCAGGTCTCCTGCCTCACCGCCCATGGCACTTACCAGCGCAGCAAGCTGCTCTTCTGTCATGAACTTGGCAAAGGAAGATTTGTAGCTTCCGTCCGGCATCACGGACAGGTAAGCCAGCCCCTTTGCACCGTATCCCTTGGCAAATTCCACAAGGGAATCGATCTTCTTACGGGGCATTTCCGCCTGACCCTTTACATTGATACCGCGTACACTGCCGCCGTTCTCAATCGCAGAGGTAAACACGCCGAAACCGCAGCCTGCAACCACTTCGGACACATCCTGAAGTTCCATGCCAAAACGGGTACCCGGCTTATCGGAGCCATAGCGGTCCATTGCTTCCTGCCAGGTAATACGCTTGATGGGAAGCTCCACGTCAAGTCCGATGGCATCCTTGCATACCCGCTGTACCATTCTCTCGGTAGCATCGATTACATCGTCCACGTCCACAAAGGACATCTCAAGGTCAACCTGAGTGAACTCAGGCTGTCTGTCAGCGCGCAAATCCTCATCACGGAAACATTTTGCAACCTGGAAATATCTGTCATAACCGGAGCACATCAACAACTGCTTGAAAAGCTGAGGAGACTGAGGCAATGCATAAAAGGTACCGGGATGCACACGGCTGGGCACCAGATAGTCTCTTGCTCCCTCAGGCGTTGATTTACATAAAATAGGGGTCTCGATCTCCAAAAATCCGTTGTCGCTCATAAAGGAACGGATGGTAGTGGTGATCTTACTCCTAAGCATCAGATTTCTCTGAAGATCCGGTCTTCTCAGATCCAGATAGCGGTATTTCAGACGCAGTTCTTCCTTGGTCTTGGTCTCTGCCTCCACCGGGAAGGGCGGGGTCTCTGCTTCAGACAAGATACGGAGCTCTGTGGCTCTGATCTCGATCTCACCGGTTGCCAGGTTTTCATTCACGGCACCGGCACGCTTCTCCACGCGTCCCACTACTGCCACTACAAACTCACTGCGCAGCTTCTCTGCCTTTGCAAAATTGTCTGCACCGCAATCACTCTCTTCAAAAATAACCTGCAGGATACCTGCTCTGTCACGCATATCTACAAATATGATTCCGCCTTTATTGCGCTGCTTCTGCACCCACCCCATAACGGTGACGGTTTCTCCCACATTGGCCGCTGACAGTTCGCCGCAGCGATGTGTTCTCTTAAGACCTTTCATTGACTCAGCCATAGTATTCATCCTTCCTTATCTCTTACTGCTTTAACGCTTCTTTATAAAATTCCTTAAACTCGGTGTAGCCTTCCTTCTCCAGCTGCTCCTTCTGGAACTTCTTGTTCTTGTTCATCCGTGCCACCAGAACCTGTACGCCGCCCTTGCGAGCCTCCTGTGCCTCAGCAATCACATCGCACAGTGCCTGTCCGCTGACACCCTTCTCAATCAGGTAAGCAACCTTTGCAGGCTGGGAAGGCACCTTGAAACCGCTCTCCATAAGAAGCAGGATGATTCTCTCAAAACCGATGGAAAAACCGCAGGCGGGAACATCCTTGCCGGTGAATCTGCCCACCATCTTATCGTATCTTCCGCCACCTCCGCAGCTTCCGCCGAATTCAGGCATTGCAATCTCAAAAATGGTTCCTGTATAATAAGACATTCCTCTTACCAGAGTGGCATCGAATACGATCTCAAAATCGGAAGATTTGGTCGCCCTGACGCTGGCGATGATCTCCTGCAGCCCCTGCTCCACCTCGGGATCCAGTTCCTCTCTGAGAACTTCTGCAAGATAAGCGACACCGTCCTCCGAAGCTTCCAGTCCCTTGAACAGCTCCAGATACTTATCTACAGATTCCTTGGCAAAACCGTTCTCCAAAAGTTCAGCTTCCACGCCCTCAAGACCGATCTTGTCCATCTTATCCAGGGTGATGAATACGCTGTCATAGGATTCCTCAGGGAATCCGCTGTAAGCAGCCATGGCCTTCAGGATCTGTCTGTCGTTGATACGAATCTGGAAACCCTTAAAGCCCAATTTACCAAGAGTAGTGGTGGTAGCAAGAATCAGCTCGATTTCAGCCAGATTGGAGGGTTCTCCCAAAATATCAATATCACACTGCATAAACTGACGGTAGCGACCTCTCTGAGGACGGTCAGCTCTCCATACATTACCCATCTGCAGCGCTTTGAAAGGAGCGGGCAGCTGTGCGGAATTGTTGGAATAGAATCTCACCAGCGGTACTGTCAGATCATAGCGAAGACCGCTGTCCACCACTTCATCTTCCGTAGTGGCAGCTTCCACATTAAGCTTCTCTCCTCTTTTTAAGATCTTAAAGATCAACTTCTCATTGTCACCGCCCTGCTTGCTGCTCAGGTTGGCAATATTTTCCACACAAGGTGTCTCAATGGAAGTAAAACCGAATTTCCCGTAGGTATCCTTGATCACACCGATCACATAATCGCGGATCTGCATCTCCTCGGGCAAAATATCTTTCATGCCGGTAGTCGGCTTCTTATTCAGTGCCATAGTCATTCTCCTGCTTTTTTACATTCTTCTTTTCAGTATATGTTTTTTTGCGGGGGATGTCAAGACTCCTATGACTTGTATTCTCTATTTAACTTTGAATTTCTGTTGTGTAGGAAAAACGGTGAAATCCTGGAGCTTTCCGCCAGTGTGATTGTGATGGAATACAGCAAAGTCGAGCTTTGCAGTCATCTGTTTTCCACTTTGATTGAGGAAACCTCTAGCCGCAGTTCTCGGTTCCACGCACGAAATCGGCTGCGCTTTCACTGATTGCCGCATTTTGGAAGGTTATGCTGAGAATGCCTCTGCTCAGCATCAAACAGATTGCCAAGGAGCTGAACTTTTTAAAGCAGCGCCTATTTCTGCCGCTGCTTTAAAAAATTTACCGGGACTTTCTGTTTATAAATAAACCCCATCTTTTAATAATTGAGTGTGAAGGTCAGTTTCGGGCAATGCTTTGGGATCTATACCACGCCTATTTGCCATAGCCGCCGCTGTACCTGCTGCCTGCCCCGTTAAAATGCAGGTGCCTTGGATTCGAGTGCTTGAATGGGCAATATGATCTACCGAGATGCATCTGCCACACGCCAACAGATTATTGTAAGTTTTAGATACAATACAGCCATACGGAATGTCATAATACTCACCTTTTATGCGTCCTCCGATTGATCCTGCCTTTCCGTTTGGATCATGAATATCAATAATATATGAGCCTCGCGCAACAGGGTTTTGAAATTTAGTGCAGTTTATGGCTTCTTTACCGGACAATACATATTCACCAATCATTCTACGGGTTTCGCGTATTCCTAAGGTTGAGCCGGACTGAATATAATAGCTGTTTTCAAAACCGGGAATAAAGGTTTTAAGAAAATCCACTATAGCGATGATTTGCTTTTGAGCCTTAATTTCACCCTCATTGAGGCTTGCAGCATCAGAACCATCGATTCCCACGACACGGGACATATTGATCACAGCCACATCGGGCCTTGTCGAACGAAGAACCAGCACCCTTCCCTGAGGCATAGGGATTGAATTGCCACTTATTTCAAATCCACAACTTCCCGCAAATTTCCATTCGCGGAACCTTTCTTCGGTTATTCCAAGATCGCCGAATTTCAAATCCTTATTGTTAAGACTATGCGCTTTATCTACATCTACACCACCCATAAGAATAAAAATAGACACGGGCTGCATAAGTCCATCCTTAGAATATTCGCTGTATTCATTTTCGCTGAAAAGGGACTTATTAAGACCGCTCTCGCCCAATTGTGCGAAAACCCCCTCCTCACTGCCGACAACATGCTCTGCACCGCTTAAATGTACCAGATCAGCGTCTCCTGAAGCATCGATAAAGATCTTTGCCTCAATCTCAGTAAGTCCTGATTTATCACTTAATATGACACTTTTTATATTTTTTCCGTCGGTGTTTGTCGAAATCAGGCTAGTGTGGAAAAATATATCCGCACCCGAACCACTCACCATATCAATAAGAACATATTTAAGGATATGGGGTGAGGCGATATCAATCACCTTACCCTCGGCTCCGCAGGAGCAATATGCTTTTGTAAGCTCTATAGTCTTATCTGAAATCTCTTCCAGAATTCCACCGAAACTTTTCCCTTTTGTCGTAAATCTGGCATCCAAAGGGGTTACAAGACCTAATGTGGCCTGACCGCCCAGGAGACCGCTCTGCTCCACAATCAAAGTTTTGGCTCCCTTTCTTGCCGAGGCAATTGCCGCACTGCAACCGGCCAGACCTCCACCAATGATTACGACCTCGTATTTCTCGGTTCTGTTTATTTTCAAATTAATTTGGCTCATAATATCACCCTCTCCTTTATCTTCTAAATACAACATTTTGACATTTACAATCCGACAATTCCTGTTCCTTGACCTCCCCCATCATGACGCCTTTATCAAAATGCTTTTGTGCAAAGGTGATGCAACGAGCTGCAATAAACTTGACATATTGAATTTGTCCTTTTCAATTCAGGTATTCTTCCTCTAAAAGCTTCCGTTTTCGCTCTATCATTTCATCAATCTTTTCGATGTAAAGCTTTACATCCTTTACATTGTCAGCCCGCTCAATACGTCCGCCGGGAAGCACCAGCTTTGTGATACTGCCGGCTCCCAGAGCAACGATGGTCTGTTTCTCTTCCATAATCAGGATATTATACAGACCGAACTTTCCGGGACGTGCATAACCCACATTTTCAAAATTGCCGGACATATTTTTCTGGCGATAGAGATAATACGGCTCCATGCCGAGCTTTACAGCTCCTTCCGCCGCAATCTTCATGGTCTCGTCCGTATTGCGAAGGGCGGAAATACCGTTTTCCTGAATCCACTGACTCAGACGGCTGGCGCGCTTGATCGCCAGAGAATGCACTGTAAGACTGTCCGGCGCAAGCTCTGTTACACGGTCTATTGTATTCTTCACATCTTCTGCAGTCTCTCCCGGCAATCCCAGAATCAGATCCATATTGATATTGTCAAATCCGATCTTCCTTGCCAGCGCATAGGCTTCGATCACCTGCTCTACCGTATGCCTTCTGCCGATAATATCCAGTGTCTCCTGCTTCATGGTCTGAGGATTAATAGATATCCTGCTCACGCCATGGCGGTACAGTACCCTGAGCTTTTCTTCCGTAATACTGTCGGCCCTTCCTGCCTCCACCGTAAATTCCTTCACACTGCTGAAATCAAATCTATTCTTCAGGGCACCGATCAGCCTGTCCAGCTGTTCTGCCTCCAGAGTAGTAGGGGTCCCGCCGCCGATATAGACACTGTCCAGAATCTTATGGGCATATCTCTTTGAAACATAATCCATCTCTTTGATCAGGCAGTCGATATAATCCTCCACCTGTCTGCGGTATGCTCCAATGGCAAAAGAAGTGAAAGAACAATATAAGCAGGTCGTTGGACAAAAAGGAATGCCAATATACAGGCTGTAACCGCCCTCATAGTGTATGCCCGAAAGAAGTTCACGCTCCCTCTTGGCGATATCAATGCTGAGCCGGCTTTTTTCATTACTTACAAAATGCTTTTTATCCAAATAATCAAGAATTTTCTCATCATCGATCCCAACTTCCAGCATACCGTAAGCAATCTTGGTGGGACGGATACCGGTGAGATTTCCCCAGGGAAGCTTCTGACCGGTTATGCTGCTCAGACTCTCATACAAAAAACGCTTAAAAGCATCCTTATATGAATTATCATCGACTGCATCCCATTGCCACAGCATCTCTTTTTCTTCCGATTCCTCAGACTGCTCCTTTTTCCCGGATAGTCCCCTGTCAATTATCTTTGCGCCCCGATCCTCCAGCAAAATCTCCAGATCTACGGATGAAGCCCACTCTTCCCTTCTCTGTTCTCCTGTCTCGGGAGTCAGAACCTTCACCGTTTCTTCCGGGTAGAATGCCTTCACAATAGAATGAACATCATATTCATAATTTGCTTTATTGATCTTTACTGCTAACATATTTCCTGCTTTCCGCAGATGGGCAAGGATAAACGCGGCATCCGCTGCCACTGTATCCTTGCCCATCCGCCTATACTACCCGCTCCATCAGCAGAACGGATTATATTTTTTCTCGTGTCCGATCGTCGTGCTGTCACCGTGACCCGGATACACTTTCGTCTCCTCCGGCAGCACAAAAAGCTTCTCCTTAACAGACCGTACCAAGGTTCCCATACTTCCGGTGGGAAGATCAGTCCTTCCGACAGATTCCGCAAAGAGTGTGTCTCCGCTCACCAGGAAACCTGCTTCCTCAAAGTAATAGCAGCATCCTCCTGCCGTATGCCCGGGTGTGGCAATCACCTGAAAAGTCATATCAGCCAGCGTGATCTCTTCTCCATCCTTCAGATAATCATCTGCATCAACGGTATAAGCTCTTCCGACCTGGGATGAAACATTCTTGCGGGCATCCGTAAGAAGCTCCTTTTCCGCTTCCAGCGCATACAACTTCGCCCCTGAAAACTCCTTCAGCTCCTTTGCTCCCCAGATATGATCAAAATGACCGTGTGTCAAAAATATTCCCGACACCTGAAATCCGTTGTCAGTCAATGCTTTATAAATATTGGCTCCATGATCTGCCGGGTCCACCACAATACATTCTCTGCTGTCTTCCCTGTAAAGGAAATAGCAATTGGTCTGACACATCCCCAACACCATTCGTCCGATCTTGATCGTTCTCATCAGCCTGTTGTCCTTTCTATATCGATGACGCTTTCAATACTGCGTATCTTGTCAATGATCCTGTTCAGTTCATCTCTGCCCGATATCTCAAACGTAGTCTGCAACGTTGCGAGACCTTGCTTATTGATCCTGGTGTTCATAGCCAGGATATTGATATCTTTTTCCGTCAGAGCTTTCGAAATATCCGCCAGAAGACCGTTTCGGTTATTTGCAAAGATCATGATCTCCGCTTCGTATTTCTCTGCCGAAGCTTTGTCAGGCAGCTGCCACTCTGCATCGATCAGTCTGGAGCGCTCCAGTTCCGGAAGATTGATCACATTGATACAATCCGTTCTGTGAATGGACACACCGCGTCCTCTGGTGACAAATCCAACGATTTCATCCCCGGGTACCGGAGAACAGCATTTGGAAAAACGCACGGAAAGGTCGGCGATCCCCTTTACCATGATACCGCTCTTTGACTTCATTGAGGCAGGCTTTGCAGCTAACGCCTCGCTGTTCTGCACTATGCTTTCCAGAACCTCCTCATTGGTCATCTCCCGCTTATGGTCTCTCTCATAAAGTTCAGACATTTTATTGACGATCTGCCCTTCTTTGAGACCGCCGTGACCGATAGCAGCAAGCACAGAGTCCCAATCCCGGAAACCGTACTTACGCATCACCGCATCCATATATTCCTGTTTCATCAGGTTAGACAGATTGACTGTCTTCGCTTTACAGTATGCAGCCAGCAGTTCTTTTCCTTTAATGATATTATCTTCCTTGCGCTCATTGCGGAACCACTGGTTGATCTTATTCTTCGCCTGGGTACTTTTCACCACATTGAGCCAATCGCGGCTGGGACCTTTGGAGTTCTGGGAGGTAATGATCTCTATACGGTCACCGTTCTTGATCTCATAGTCTATGGTCACAAGCTTATCGTTGACTCTTGCACCCACCATCTTGTTACCCACTGCCGAGTGAATATTATATGCAAAATCAATGGGCGTAGAGCCCGCAGGAAGGTTCTTTACTTCACCTGTAGGCGTAAAACAGTAAACACTGTCTGAAAACAGATCCAGGTCGCTCTTTAAAAGATTCATGAACTCTCTGTTGTCAGACATATCACGCTGCCATTCCAGGATCTGCCTGAGCCACACAAGCTTCTCTTCTTCCTGTGCCTCCGGCTTCTTCCCGTCAGATGCTTCTTTATATTTCCAATGGGCGGCAATTCCATACTCTGCCGCCTTATGCATATCAACCGTACGGATCTGTATCTCGAATGGCTGCCCGGTGTTTCCGATCAGAGTAGTATGCAGAGACTGGTACATATTGGGTTTCGGCATGGCAATATAATCCTTGAAACGCCCCGGTATGGGTTTATACATTTCATGGATCACACCCAGTGCCGCATAACAGTCTTTCACCGAATCTACGATGATCCTGACCGCGAACAGATCATAAATCTGATCAAGTGTCTTATTCTGATTCTTCATCTTCTTATAAATGCTGAAGAAATGCTTTACACGGCCATCCACCTTGGCTTTGATACCTGCCGTTTTGATATGATCGCCCACTTCATCCACAATACTCTGAATGTACTTCTCTCTGACACTTCTGCGGATGGCGATCTTATCCACAAGGTCATAATACACATCGGGCTCCAGATATTTCAAAGACAGATCGTCAAGCTCTACTTTGATCTTGCTGATACCGAGACGCTGTGCTATAGGTGAATAAATCTCCAGTGTCTCCCTGGCAATACGCTGCTGACTCTCCGGCTTTTGATATCTCAGTGTACGCATATTGTGCAGACGGTCTGCCAGTTTGATCATGATGACACGGATATCCTTTGCCATGGCCAGAAACATCTTGCGCAGATTTTCTGCCTGCATTTCAAGTTTCACTTCCGACTGATCTGTATCTCGGGAAAGAGGAATTTTTTCCAGCTTGGTCACACCATCCACCAGCTGTGCCACATCATGGCCGAATTCTCTGATCAGATCCGCCTCTGTCATAATGGTATCTTCCACAACGTCATGGAGGATACCGGCTATTATCGTTTCTTTGTCCAACTCCAGATCAGCAAGAATAATGGCAACATTCAGAGGATGAATAATATACGGTTCACCGGACTTGCGCAGCTGATCCTTGTGAGCATCTCCGGCAATCTGATATGCACGTGAGATCATGGTAATATCATCGCTGGGATGATATTTTTGGACACGACTGATAAGGTCCCGATACAACTGATCGGGAGCCATAAATTCCTGAGATTTCTTTATTCTTCCGTCATCAAAAACTGCGTCCTTTTTTTCTTCTGTCATAAGCTACTCCAATTCACAGGAACATACCTTCCCGCTCCTTTTATTTCCCTTCATAACATATAGCCGAATCAAGACGGTAACCTTTGATCTTCTCACGGCCGTTCAAACCCGCAAGCTCGATAAGAACCACTACTCCCACCACTTCACCGCCAAGCTGCTCCACCAGCTTGATCATAGCTTCCGTGGTTCCACCGGTAGCGATCAGATCATCCACGATCAAAACCTTCTGTCCGGGTTTAATGCTGTCCTTGTGCATTTCAATGGTTGCCTGACCGTATTCCAGATCATAGGAGATCTCCACTGTTTCACAGGGAAGTTTACCCTTCTTGCGGATCAGCACAAACGGTTTTCTCATATTATATGCAATGGGAGTTCCAAAGATAAAACCTCTGGATTCCGGACCTGCCACCACATCGAATTCCAAGTCTTTCACCTTCTCCTGCATAGTATCAACGGCAAGGTGCAACCCATCCGCATCCTGCAGTACACTGGTTACATCTCTGAAAATGATTCCCTCTTCCGGAAAATCGGGGATACTTCTTACATATTCTTCCAACTTTTTCATCATACCCTCCAAAATAACTCCTGTGCTCCGCGCTCATGGACTTATCAGTCTCAAAAATCCCGCGCTTCGTGCTTTCGGCGCTGGCGCGCCTCGACGGTACTCCGCACCTGACTTTCTCGTTAGCATATCGGGTAAAACCAAATGCATCGCTGTTTGACAGCGATTGCGCTTGATTTCCTGCCGATATGCTACATTATAGTATTTTTTGGTGATAAAGTCAAAGGGTACGTGAAAATAATGTTACGTCATGTTTTATACTCACTCAGCCAGATATTTTTGGTATATCGGAGCTTGTTCCGGTAATGTTTTTTCCGCAGGTCACACAAAGTCATCTGCAACGGTGTTCTGTTATAATAAGCGCTCAATTCCCGCACAAGTTCGCGCATTCCGGGAATTCGTTCCTCACAGTTCACCCGGAGGCATCTTGCTATAATATCTTCCACACCGGGTCTGACGTCCGCTCTGTAACAGAAATCTTCCTGTTTGTTTGCACGGTCTGACAAAGGATCCCATCCCGTCAGCATAGAATGCATCAACATGCCCAGCGCAAAAACATCGCATACCGGCTGCAAAGTCTGATGTCTGTTATTTTCCCTCCCGGGCAACCGCACTGTCACAGTGCCGATACCCTGCTCCGGTGCCGCATAGCCTGCCGTTCCCACACACCACCCCTCCGGCACGGTGGCCGCCCCCAGATCCAGCAGCCTGGCCCGTCCATCTTGCTGAAGTATGATATTTGACGGCTTGATATCCCTATATATTACCGGTGCTTCTCTCTCATGAAGACAGGCAAGACCGTCTGCCAGTTCCATTGCTATGCGGATCGTCTCTCTCTGGGAAAAAACATGCCTTCGTTTCAAGTGATCATCCAGACTGCTTCCTGCAATGTACTCCATGATCAGCATACCCTTTCCATTAGTCTCAAAATACTCCTTCCACACAGGGAAAATCGGATGTCTGATCTGTTGCAGCAATCTACCTTCCGCTTCGAGCCTTATCTGAATATCACTGACCTTGCAGGCAAATTCCCACCCTTCCGGCCTTGTTTTCACACGGTATACCTGTGCAGTTCCTCCTTCACCGATTTTTCCGCAGATTTCATACCCGCGCTCCCATAATATGCTTCGAATGATTTCATAATCCTTGTTCATTCCGGTCATCCCTCAGATACTCTTTATGTAAATCGCACTGCATTCCCCGAAGTACTTCTGTCTGCGGCTTTCCTCTGTCAGCTCCCGGAGCCGGTTTCGGATCTGTTCCTCCCGAAAAATCTGCTGAGGAGCAAGACACTGAGATATGATTTTTCCGGATATACCCTCCAAAAATCCTCTGCTTCCAAGTAAGACTCCAACACCTCTCTCCACCAAACCTTCAATCACAGACACGGGTCCGCCCCCCACACACTCTATCTTTCTGCAGCATGTTCCATACAACCTTCTGTTTATCAGAAACATACAGCCTCCGGCATTCTGAAGCAGCCAACAATCCTGATCTGCCATCAAAACAACCGAGCATTCCATACCCGGAGGCAACCCGTTCGCTCTCATATTATCATTTTTACATACCTCTTTCAAAAGTCTTCTCACTTCCCGTTCCAACTCTTTTTTCAACAAATGGGCGTCCGCCTTTTTGGCAAACAGCTCTCCGACCCGCTCTGCAAGCCACAGCTTCAGCCCAGCCGTTACATAACCCCCTGCCACCTCGCCCTTACAGGCCGCTGCCAACACAATATTGCGTCTTCCATAACAGAGCTGCTGCAACAAAATACTGGTATCTCTGTGCATCTGAGACATGGTTCCTGCATTCCGGGGTGATTGCCATACATATCCGGTCAAATACTTCATGCCTACCCTCTCCATATTCACAAATTACAATTTCTATCAGGGATTCATCGGAGATATCTCCAAAAGAAAGACACAGAAAGAACTCTGTATCCAATACTGTAAACAGATTATATCACCGGCAGATCGTTTTGTCAAACAGAAATTATCACTTTTTCAAACTCGCATTCATTTCTTTGGCACAACGAAAAACATGGTCTCGCATATATCGTCACGTTACAATCAAACGTACCGATATACGAAAGACCATGTCATCCCCGCCTTATCCGAATATATTGATCAAGTCATTAAATAGCACAAATACCATGAGGATCATAAAGAATATCAGGCCGATCATATGGACCAAACCTTCCTTCTGAGGCGGAACAGGCTTGCCTCTCACCAGCTCTATCAGCAAAAATACAAGTCTTCCTCCGTCCAGTGCCGGTAAGGGCAGCAAGTTCAGAATGCCGAGATTTACGCTGAGAAGCAGGGTAAAGTTCAGCATCTGCTGGATTACCATGCCCCAGCCATATTCCTTTGCGCTCTCATACGTTTCGCCTACCGCAGCGGCAATACCCACAGGACCTGCCACATCTTCTCTTCCTACTCTTCCCGTTACCAGCATACCCAGACTCTTTACCACAGAGACCGCGGAATACCGCATTTCGTACCAGGCATAGCGGACAGAATCCAGCCCCGTCAGCTCTGCAGCCTCTCCGAAAGTCACGCCCATCAGATGCCTTCCGGAAGTCTCGTCATAGACCGGCGTAAGAAGCGTTTCATATTTTTGACCGTCACGCTCATATTTCACAGGTACCTCTTTCCCGTTGGACGTGATGGTAAAAAGAAGAATATCCTCATACAGATAAGTCTTATCATTGTCAATGGATAAAATGCGGTCACCGGTCTGTAAGCCGGCAGCCTGTGCGGGACTGCCCTCCATCACCTCGGTCACCACCACATCGCGGAATGCCGTATCTTCATCGGCAATGACCATATTGACCATGATCAGAGCCGCCACAAACGCTAACAGAAAGTTAAACAAAGGACCTGCGATCACACAGGAAATCCTGGACCAGACAGTAGCCTTTAAGAAAGAGCCCTCGTCCGGCTCTCCTTCCTGTTCCTTCACACCGTCTTCCCCATCAAACATGCACGCTCCGCCGATGGGAAAAAGCTTCAGAGAATAAAGAGTTTCTCCCTTCCGGAAGGATAAAAGCCTCGGGCCCATTCCCACCGAAAATTCAAGAACCCGGATACCGTTTGCTTTCGCCAACAGAAAATGACCGAATTCATGGGATATCACCACCACACCAAAAATCAGAATAAACAAAACAATTGTCACTGCTGCACCTCTTTATCTAAAAAATCATATACCTGCTGTTCAGCCTCCAGGATCTGCTCCACAGTGGGATTCTCCACTACTTTATGGACACTCATGGTGTGCCCGATCAGCTGCGCAATCTGCAAATAACCGATCTTGCGTTCCAAAAACAAAGCCACTGCTCTTTCATTGGCGGCATTGTATACGGTGGGCATAGTCCCCCCTGCCCGCATAGCCTGATAAGCCAGCTTCAGTCCCGTAAAAGTCTCTGTGTCCGGCTCCTCAAAGGTGATCTGCTTCAGGTCATAGAAATTTACACGCTTTCCCTCCATAGGCCGTCTGTCCGGATAAAACAGCGCATACTGGATAGGAAGCTTCATATCCGGCGTGCCAAGCTGCGCCATAATAGCCCCATCCACATACTCTACCATGGAATGGATAATGCTCTGGGGATGGATGACCACCTGAATCTGCTCCGGTTCTACACCGAACAGCCACTTTGCCTCCATCACCTCAAGACCTTTATTTACCAGAGTAGAGGAATCTATAGTAATTTTCTTTCCCATGGCCCAATTGGGATGTCTGAGGGCATCTTCCACTTGAATGTTGATAAGTTCATCCCGCTTCCTGCCCCTGAAAGGGCCACCTGATGCGGTCAGCAAAATCTTTGAGATCCTTTCTTTCGGCTCACCGTTTAATGACTGAAAAATCGCACTGTGTTCGCTGTCAACCGGAAGGATTGACACACCGCGCTTTTCGGCCAGAGGCATGATAATATGTCCTGCTGTTACCAGCGTCTCTTTATTGGCAAGAGCAATTGTTTTACCGGCCTGTATGGCAGCAACGGTCGGTCTGATACCGATCATACCCACAATGGCAGTGACCAATACTTCTGCCTCGGGCATCACTGCAATCTCCAGTAACCCCTCCATGCCGGCCACCACTTTCACCGACAGATCTTTCACTTTTTCCCGTAAATCACAGGCAGCGGTTTCACTCCACATGCCAACGATAAGCGGTTGGAATTCCCTGATCTGAGCTTCTATCTTATCAACACTCGAGCCCGCAGCCAGGGCTACCACCTTAAGATCCGGATTGGCTCTGACGATATCCAGCGTCTGGGTGCCGATAGACCCTGTAGAACCCAAAATGGCAATCTTCTTCATATATACCTCCGATTAAAAACGGATCAGAGCGATCGTCAGAAAATAAATCATCGGTGCCGTAACAATCATACTGTCAAATCGGTCCATGATCCCTCCATGTCCCGGGATCAGTTTGCCGTAGTCCTTCACATTGAAGTTACGTTTAATGGCTGACGCCGCCAGATCTCCGATCTGGCTCATCACCGCACCGACAGCACAGATAAAAGCGACGAGCCACGTAACGGTCTGCTCCGGAAATGCCGTCTCAACAAAAAAGTGACCGTACAGTCCGCCAATCAGGGCAGCTCCCAGCACACCTCCGATACACCCTTCCAGAGATTTCTTGGGACTTAATCGGGGAAAAATCTTTTTCTTGCCGATGAGCATACCTACACAATATGCGCAGGTATCACAGCCCCAGGAGCTGATGAGAATCATCCACACGATGTAGATGCCCTGAGGACACATTCTGGTCAGATACACAAAAGAAAGCATCACCGGTGCATAAACAAATGCAAAAAATCTGCTCATCACCTGCTCAATGCGAAACTTGGGATATGCCAGTACATAGGCAAACATCATAGCCATGAAGACTCCCACGATCCCCATCAGCAAATAGACCGCCGCCCCTGAAAAATACACTGCCACATAATATAGAAGTATGCCAATAAAGCCAATCACTTCCAGCACATTCCATTGCTTACCTTTACTCTCATCTGCAGCGTCCGCTACCTGCAACACTCCGGTAAGCTCCCTGTATCCGATCAGGGAAATCCCCAGAAGTACAACGGCAAGGACCGCATCTCCAAGGGTAAGTGATGCTATTGCTATGATCATCAACACAATGCCGCTTAGTAATCTGCTTCCGAACATGTGTCATTTCCTCCTTATCCCACAGTACCGCCGCCTGCAGCTACTGCTTATCTTCTTTAATCAGGCCGTATCTTCTGTCTCTATGATTATATGCTTCCACAGCCTTGGTCAATTCTTCCTTGGTAAAATCAGGCCATGCAACAGGCGTAAAGTAAAACTCCGTATATGCCAGCTGCCAAAGCAGGAAATTGGATATTCTCTGCTCATTGCAGGTGCGGATCAAAAGATCCGGTTCAGGGATCCCTGCCGTATCAAGATGTCTTGCAACACAAGCTTCATCCAGATCTGCCACGTTCAAGCTTCCGTCTTTCACTTCTGCGGCCATGCTTCGCATCGCTCTGACCAGTTCATCCCTGCCGCCGTAATTGATGGCAATCTGAAAATGAAGACCGTCATTGTCCCTGGTGGCCGCCTCCAATTCTTCGATCCTTTGACGGATATCTTCATCCAGACGTGATTTCTCTCCTATCACCCTGACGCACATCTTGTTCTTTTCCGCTGTTTTCAAACAAGTTTTCATATAATTGCGAAGCAATTTCATCAGGGCATCCACTTCATCCTTGGGCCGATTCCAGTTTTCCGTGGAAAAAGCGTACACGGTAAGGTACTTGATCCCCATCCGATAAGCCTCCTCACAGATCGTCTCCACCGTCTTTGCCCCCTGAACATGGCCGTAATTGCGCGGCATTCCCTTAGCCTTTGCCCAGCGTCCGTTTCCGTCAAGGATGATGGCCACATGCGCCGGCACCTTTAACTCTTCACCCATACATTTTCCTCTCTGCTTCCTGATATACGGGGAGGAGCAGAATCTGCTCCTCCCCTGCAACACTGTCTCTGTGTAACGCTCTGCGCTTATACTGTCATGATCTCTTTGGATTTCTTTTCCATCAAGGCGTCGATATCCTTAATGTACTTGTCGGTCTTCTTCTGCAGTTCATCTGTCAGCTGCTTAATCTCATCCTCGGAAACATCCTGCTTGTTCAGCTTCTTGAATGCATCATTTCCGTCGCGTCTGATATTGCGCACTGCAACCTTGGCATCCTCGCCTTTTTTCTTTACTTCTTTTACAAGATCTTTTCTGCGCTCTTCCGTAAGCTCAGGGAAGATCAGTCTGATCACACTGCCGTCATTGGAGGGATTCAGCCCCAGATCAGATGCCAGGATCGCTTTCTCAATGGCCTTGATCAATGATTTCTCCCAGGGTGCGATCTGAATGATGCGCGCTTCGGGAACTGTTATATTACCCACCTGCTGGATCGGAGTAGGCATACCATAATAATCAACCTTAAGCTTGTCCAGTACATGAGGGTTGGCACGCCCTGCACGGATCGTAATGTAGTCGGCCTCCAGATACTCCACTGTCTTCTTCATTTTGTCTTCGTACTGCTGTAATCTTGCGTCCATTTTATTCCTCCATTCTTCCGCGCCTCTGCGGAATTCAATTTATCAATCTTAAACGGTCACTCTGGTACCGCTGAATTTACCGTTCACCGCATTGACGATGCTGTTCTCTTCATTCAGTCCGAATACCCACATGGGCATCTTATTATCCCTTGCAAGAATGGATGCTGTCATGTCCACCACCTGCAGGTTCTTAGCGATGACTTCGTCGATTGTCACTTCATCATATTTTTGGGCATTGGGATTCTTGGAAGGGTCACTGTCATAGACACCGTCTACCGATTTAGCCAAAAGAATCACCTCTGCGTCTATCTCAATGGCTCTGAGCACCACACCGGTATCTGTGGAAAAATAGGGATGACCCGTACCTCCCGCGAAGAACACTACCATGCCTTTTTCAAAGTATTTATTAGCTCTGTCCTTGGAAAACAGCTTGGTAAAGGAACCACATTCGAAAGGTGTGAGCACGTTTGTCATCATTCCGACGGATCTGAAAATCTCTGAGACATAAATACAGTTCATAACAGTGGCCAGCATACCGATCTGGTCAGCCTTTGTTCTGTCAATATTCTCGCTGGTACGTCCTCTCCAAAAATTGCCGCCACCTGTAACAATACCTACCTGAATACCGGCATCCACCAGCTGCTTGACCTGAAGAGCCACCTTTCTGACAGTCGCCTCATCAAAGCCTGTCTTCTTGTCACCGGCCAAGGCTTCGCCGCTTAACTTTAACATGATTCGTTTCATTTTATCCTCGATTCCGCACTCCCGGAGGACTGCACCTTTCATTGCTTCGCAAAGGGCCTGACGGCTCCTTCATTGCTTCGCAAAGGGCCTGACGGCTCCTTCATTGCTTCGCAAAGGGCCTGACGGCTCCTTCATTGCTTCGCAAAGGGCCTGACGGCTCCTTCATTGCTTCGCAAAGGGCCTGACG
>JAZRCR010000083.1:0-19874 GCA_045659805.1 Acetatifactor sp. | reverse complement strand
TGCACAGGGAGAAAACAAAATGTCACTGATTTTAGAACATGTGAATTATATATATGGGGCAGATACGCCGCTTGCCGTAAAGGCCCTCGATGACATTTGTCTGGAGATACCGGACGGTCAGTTTGTGGGGATCATCGGGCACACCGGTTCCGGTAAATCCACACTGGTGCAGCATCTGAACGGGCTGATCCGGGCAAGTGAAGGACATATTTACTATGACGGAGAGGATATCGACGGCAAGGATTTTGATAGAAAAAAACTTCGCAGCAGTGTAGGACTGGTGTTCCAGTATCCGGAACACCAGCTCTTTGAGATTGATGTGTTTTCCGATGTCTGCTTCGGACCGAAGAATCTTGGTCTTTCCAAGGAAGAGGTGGAAAAACGGGCAAAAGAGGCGCTCAGACAGGTGGGATTGTCAGAGGAACAGTTCTTCCAGTCGCCCTTTGAACTGTCCGGCGGACAGAAGCGCCGCGCGGCAATAGCCGGCGTACTGGCTATGAAGCCCAAGGTACTTATTCTGGACGAACCCACAGCCGGGTTGGACCCCAAGGGCAGAGATGAGATTTTGACACTGATCAAGAAGCTCCAGAAGGAGACGGGACTGACCGTTCTTCTGGTATCCCACAGTATGGAGGATGTGGCCGAATATGTGGACCGCATTATCGTGATGAATCAGGGCAGAGTGATGCTTGACGGCACGCCGAGAGAAGTGTTCAGACACTACCGTGAACTGGAACAGGTAGGACTTGCGGCGCCGCAGGTCACCTATATCATGCACGCCCTTAAGGAGAACGGGCTGCCTGTAGATGTGGACGTGACTACCATATCGGAGGCTGCCGGGGAGATTGTAAGATGCTTAGAGATATTACACTAGGACAATATTATCCTACGGATTCTTATATACACAGGCTGGATCCGCGAGTAAAGCTGGGTGGAACCGTACTATATATTATCTCACTGTTTTTTGTGAAAAATTTATTGGGCTATCTGGTTGCAGCTTTATTTCTGGCAGCAGTGATCCGCCTGTCCAAGGTGCCTTTCCGCTTTATGATAAAAGGTATGAAGGCCATTCTGTTTCTGCTGCTTCTGACAGTTGTGTTTAACCTTTTTTTGACGGCAGGAACGCCTATCGTGACATTTTTCGGAAAAGTGAGGATCACCTACGAAGGCCTGGAGCTGGCTGTTTTTATGGCGCTCAGACTGTCGTTTCTGATCATCGGCTCTTCCGTTATGACGCTGACTACCACGCCGAACAATCTGACCGATGGTATGGAGAAGATGTTGCGGCCCCTGAAAATCCTGCGGGTGCCGGTGCACGAGGTGGCAATGATGATGTCTATCGCCCTTCGTTTTATCCCCATTCTGTTGGAGGAGACCGACAAGATCATGAAGGCGCAGATGGCGAGAGGAGCGGACTTTGAGAGCGGCAATCTGCTGCAGCGCGCCAAATCCATGGTGCCGCTTTTGGTTCCGCTGTTTATCTCAGCATTCCGCCGTGCCAACGATCTGGCCATGGCCATGGAGGCAAGGTGCTACAGAGGCGGTGACGGGCGCACGAAGATGAAGCCGCTGATCTATCAAAAGAAGGACTTTATCGCCTACGGCGCGCTGGCAGTGTATGTGGCAGCAGCTGTTATCATTGGCAGACTGCCGTTATTTTAAAAAGTGATTCGGGAACGGAAGGAAATCGCAATGAACGAACAGAAAAGAATCCGGCTGACAGTGGCCTATGACGGGACCAACTATCATGGGTGGCAGATCCAGCCCAACGGGATCACTATAGAAAGCGAACTGAACCGATGCCTGACAGATCTGTTTGGCGAGCCCATAGAGGTCATCGGCGCAAGCAGGACCGATTCAGGTGTCCACGCACTGGGCAATATTGCAGTGTTTGATACCACGGCACGCATGAGCGCGGACAAGATCGCCTATGCCCTCAATCAGAGACTGCCGGAGGACATTCGGATCCAGAAGTCGGAAGAGGTGGCGCCGGATTGGCACCCCAGACATGTGAAAAGCCGCAAAACCTATGAATACCGCATCTATCGGGGACAATTTCCCATGCCGGTGAAACGTCTTTATTCCCTGTTTACCTACCATGCGCTGGATGTGGGGAGGATGCATGAAGCGGCCGGATATCTGGTGGGAGAGCACGATTTTAAAAGCTTCTGTCAGGTAGGGGCGCAGGTGCAGTCCACTGTCCGTACGATTTACAGTGCAGAGGTTCTGGAGCAGGGAAACGAGCTGATCATCCGCATTTGCGGCAACGGTTTCCTTTACAATATGGTGCGGATCATTGCAGGGACATTGATTGAGGTGGGACAGGGCAAAAAAGCACCTGAAGATATGGTGAGCATCCTGGAGGCAATGGACAGGCAGGCTGCAGGACCTACCGCACCGGCCCACGCACTGACTTTGGTGAAGTATGAATACCCTATGTAAAAACTTTGGTATTTTCTGCAAAATAGGGCTTGACATGGGGGAATGCTTATAGTAAAATACATCAGTGTGACAATGTTTCGATATGCCCAGCCAAAGCCCCGGCGAAGCATTAGAGATAAAGTAAATAAGCCGTTCCGGAGAGTTTTAAGGTGTGGCCGGACATCCGCATCTTACTATTTTGAAGGAGCAGATCCAAGTTGAAAGACAAAAGCAATATGGAGGGAACATAATGAAGACATTTATGGCTAGTCCGGCTACAATCGATAGAAAATGGTATGTAGTAGACGCTACAGATAAGACTTTAGGACGTTTGGCTTCTGAAGTTGCAAAAGTTTTAAGAGGTAAGAACAAGGCTATCTTTACTCCTCACATCGACACCGGCGATTATGTGATCGTTGTGAATGCTGAGAAGATCAAAGTAACCGGTAAGAAGTTAGACCAGAAGGTATATTACAATCATTCCGACTATGTTGGCGGTATGAAGGAGACTCCGTTAAGAGAGAAAATGGAGAAGAAGCCTGAGCAGGTAATCGAGCTTGCAGTTAAGGGCATGCTTCCCAAGGGACCTTTAGGAAGACAGATGTACACAAAACTTCATGTATATGCAGGACCTGATCACAATCATGCTGCTCAGAAGCCTGAAGTACTGACATTCTAAGGGACAGGAGGAGAATAAATCATGGCTAATACAGAAAGATACTACGGAACAGGTAGAAGAAAGAAATCCATTGCCAGAGTATATTTGGTACCCGGTACCGGCAACGTAACCATCAACAAGAGATCCATGGACGAGTATTTCGGTCTTGAGACTCTGAAGGTTATCGTTCGTCAGCCTATGGCAGCTACCGAGACTGCTGATAAATTTGACGTAATCGTTAACGTACACGGTGGCGGATATACCGGTCAGGCCGGCGCTATCAGACACGGTGTTGCAAGAGCACTGCTTCAGGCAGACGCTGACTTCAGACCCGTTCTGAAGAAGGCAGGCTTCCTGACCAGAGACCCTCGTATGAAAGAGAGAAAGAAATACGGTCTCAAAGCAGCAAGAAGAGCACCTCAGTTCTCAAAGAGATAATTGCTTTTGCGAAAAAAGAATCATCATACCCGGAAATGTTGCATTTCCGGGTATTTCTATACAAAAAAATTCTTTCTGATATTCATATCAAGTTTATTATTGCTCATTTTATCGGGCGTTCGGTCTGAAATCCCCTAAATTTATATAGAGTCGTATTCTTAAGAAGAAAATCATGGCAGACTATTTTTATAGACAAGGAATTCAATATAAATATGAGAGCCCTATTTATTTGAAAGGGGATAGGAACTGTGTATCCTGATTTTACTTTTTTTCAAAGAGGATCGGTGAGGAGGTGTATTGGGAATGTTTTGGAATGGTCGATTTTCCGGAATATACAAGAAATATGAAGTGATTACTGAACAATTAGTTATTTCCAGCGCACAGGCGGTGTGTTATAATGGTGCCAAGAGGTGTGTGGTCCGGAGAGGGCTGTTTCCATGATGGGAGCTGATATGATGCGCAAATTGTTATTCGTTGTTCTGGTGACGCTGATGCTTTGTTTTGTTGGATGCGGTGACGGTTCTGTTTCTGCAGAATTTTCGAAGGATGAGATTCCGTTGCTTACAGTAGATTCTGAGGAAAATCAAGAAACAATGCCGGCAGATGATCCCGAGGAAAGTCAGGAGACATCGCCTGCTACCAAGCCGAATGTGGGTCAGGTTACATTGCCGGCATATAAGCCGGAGGATAGTTTGGTCACAGTGCCTTCTTCCGATCCGAATGAGAATCCGGTTATTATCCCTGCATCGAAACCAACAGTTGATTTTCAAGAGGAGGAGCACAGTGCGTATTATTTACCTGGTCTGGATGTGGAGACCCTGATCACATACTTCAGCGAGGTGGTTCTGGATGCAGAGTTCATTAATTCAGGTAATGCCTCAGTAGTTCAAAAATGGGACCAGAAAGTGTTATATTATATTCATGGCGATGTTACGCAGCAAGATTATACATATCTGGATTCCACAGTGGATTGGCTTAACTCCATTTACGGCTTCCCCGGTATGGAAGAGGCACAAAATGAAGCAGAAGCAAACCTGCAGATTCATTTTACCGACTATAATGGCATGATAGATGTTCTGGGCAAACAGTATGAGTTTTCTGACGGCGGTGTGACTTTTTGGTTTAACAGTAATCGGATATATAAGGAAATTATTTGCATCCGCTCGGATATCGATCAATATATCCGCAACAGCGTTATCCAGGAAGAAATATATAACGGTATGGGACCGGTACAGGATACCAGTCTGCGCACGGACAGCATGATCTATGTCGGTTATACCACTCCCCAGGATTTTACTGCGGTGGACAGGCTTATCATGACCCTTTTGTACCATCCTGATATCGATTACGGTATGGATGCGGAGGAATGTGCTGCAGTGATCCGTCAGCTTTATTATTGACATTCCTGATAGTTATTGTTTTGCTTGTGGTAATACAAAGGATTAATAGACTGCAACATATGGTATTGTTTGCAGTATAGAGAAAATCCAAATGAAAAGGGCATCAATGCAGATTATGCCAGTTGCGCTTATGATGTTTTTGAGAGATATACAAATGGAGAAGTGCTATGGGTAATGCAGTAGACGAGGTGAAGAACATAGCAGATGTGGTTATCGCAAGTAATGATGATGACGGTATTGCGGAGTATTTGACTGAGAAGATTTTGAATCAGTAAGAGAGTTGGAAAATTATTTAGATATAACTATGTACAAAAAGGTTTATGTGGAAATCACCAATATATGTAATATGAGCTGCTCTTTCTGCCATGGGCACAAGAGGCCGCCGCGGAGAATGAGTACAGAGGAATTTGCGCTTGTTCTCGATAAACTGACGGGGCAGACGGAATATCTTTATTACCATCTGATGGGCGAGCCTCTCACGCACCCGCTGCTTCCTGGATTTTTAAAGTTGGCCGGAGGGCGGGGATATAAATCCATCATTACCACCAACGGAAGTCTTTTGAAGAAGCGCGGAAGAGAACTTATATCTGCCGGGGTACATAAAGTAAACATCTCATTGCACAGCTTTGAGAACGGGACGAAGGAAGATCATGAAAACTATGTATGTAATCTTGCGGAATTCGCAAAATATGCCTCGGACCATGGGACGATTGTGGTCTTCCGGCTTTGGAACAAAGGCTTTGACGGCGGCAAAAACGAGACAGCGATCAATCTCCTCAAAGACAGGATATCAGGCGATTGGTCAGAGAATATTCGCGGTATCAGAATACGGGATAAGATATATCTTGAATGGGGAGAGCGATTTGAGTGGCCGGACAGCGATGCAGAAATCAAGGGAGACAGATTTTTCTGCTACGGTCTGAAAGATCAGTTTGGTATTCTCTCAGATGGCACAGTAGTGCCATGCTGCCTTGACAGTGACGGTGTTATCAGCCTGGGTAATATATTCGAGGAAAATATTGAAGATATTCTGAATTCCCAAAGAGCCTTGAATATGGTGGAAGGGTTTAAGTGCGGCGCGGCATCGGAGGACTTGTGCAGAAGATGCGGCTATGCACAGAGATTTGTATGAGATCTTTTGGTTAAAGGAAAAAGTAGTGGTTTTCCATCTGCTTTTATGATACAATTAGGCAGAATATTTTCCATTCGTAATATACAAAGGAGAAATGATAATGAAAAGATTTATTGCCCTTTTATTGGCCGCCGGTCTGGCATTGTCCCTTTGCGGTTGTGTAACCCAGGAGGATCTGGATGCCGCCTATGAAGAAGTGGACGAGCTTGAGGAGGAAATGGAGCTGGTTCAGAATGACCTGGCACAGACCAGGGCGGATCTGCAGAATACCAAGGCAGATCTGGAGCAGTCCCGGAGTGAAGCGGCTGACCTGGCAGATCAGAAGAAAGCACTTGAGGAACAAGTGGCACAGCTGCAGAGTACGCTGGAAGCAACCGAGAAGGAACTGGATGACCTGAAGAACGGTCCCGATGCGGCAATTGCTCAGATCCGCACAGCTTTTGAGGCTCAGGATTGGAACAAGGTTGTCAGTCTGGCGAATGAACTGCACAGTAAGTTTGCAGGTTATGATCAGGATATAGAAGGAATGAATCTGGCTGCACAGGCACAGCAGACCTTGGATGAGGAAGCTGCCAAGGCAGCTGCCGAAGCGGCAAAGACTGTGGAGGATAAGGTACACGGACTGATCCGTATCACCAAATTAAACTGTTCTTCCCCCAACAGTGCGGGGGGCGTAGGCATCAATCTTCACTTTATCAATATGCATCCTGAAAAGACGATCAAGTATCTTGAGGTTACGGTTGTTCCTTACAATGCAGTGGGTGATACCCAGTACTGTGACATCAGGGATTACAGCCGTTACACCTGTGAGGCTACCGGACCGTATGCGCCCGGAAAAGGCCTGACAGCCAGCGACAACTGGTGGTGGCCCAATGCCTGGTACAACAATACCATCAAATCTATTGAGCTGAAAGGCGTATTCATCGAATACATGGACGGAACCTATCTTTCTCTTACCAACGAAGAACTGCAATACGCAATCTGGTAAGTGAGTGACAGCGGCAGGAATGCTGTTTGTATCCGGAAACAATCGCTCAAGGAGTAATGATATGAATTGTTTGGAAGAAAGAATTCTGCGGGATGGAATTGTAAAAGAAGGTAATGTCCTGAAGGTTGACAGCTTTTTGAATCATCAGATGGATATTGAACTTTTTAATGAAATGGGAAAAGAGTGGAAGCGCCGTTTTGAAGGGAAGCATATTACCAAAATCCTTACGATTGAGGCATCAGGTATCGGAATTGCATGTGTGGCGGCACAGTATTTTGGTGTGCCGGTAGTGTTCGCCAAGAAGGCTAAAAGCATCAATTTGGACGGTGATATGTACACCGCTGAGGTAGAGTCTTTTACCCATAAAACGAAAAATCAGGTTATTGTTTCAAAAAAATTCTTACATAAAGAGGATCATGTATTATTGATCGATGATTTCCTTGCAAATGGTTGTGCTTTACTGGGGCTGATCCGGATTGTACAGGATGCGGGAGCCACGGTAGAAGGGATCGGGATTGCTGTGGAAAAAGGATTTCAGGACGGTGGAAAAATGATCCGCAATTTAGGTTACCAGCTGGAGTCTTTGGCAATCGTAGAGGGAATGGATTGGCAGACCGGAGAAATCAGATTAACTATTTAGACAAGTATATTCTGTTCAGACTGCCATCCGGTAATACGGAACTGTCAGGAAATTATGACGCCACATTTACGTTGAAGGCGATCAAATTATTTTCGGTTATATACATGCCCGGAGAGAACTTCTTTTTCACTGTGAGAAAGAAGTTCTTCTACTGTCACCAGCTGATAACCCTTGGCGATCAGGTCGGGGATCACTCTCTCCATTGCATCCACTGTGGTACTGTACAGATCATGGCAGAGAATGATGGAGCCGTCTGTCACTTCTTTCATAATGATCTCGTAAATCTTATCGGGATTCTGGTGATCCCAGTCCAATGTGTCGATGGACCAGTTGATCATCACGATACCAAGCTGTGAGCAGACCTGCTTTACCTGATCGTTGTAGGAGCCGTAAGGCGGACGGATGACAGGAGTGTCAATTCCTGTTGTTTCATATATTTTGGCCCGGGTGACCATGATCTGATCTTTCAGGTCCTCGGCGGAAAGCTTCGTGAGCTGTCGGTGATCCCAGCTGTGTCCGGCAATCTGATGGCCTTCGGAAACCATACGCTGCAGGGTGGCAGGGCGGTTGTCGATGATATTGCCTATTACAAAGAAGGTTCCCTTGCCGCCGTTTTCTGCGAAAGCATCCAGCAGACGATCTGTATGCTTGCTGGGGCCGTCATCGAAGGTGAGGGCTATCATCGGTTTGTCGGGATCAATGACAGTGTCGGGAGTGGGTTGGAGTTCCGGTTGGGACGTTTCGGGCCCGTTGCTTTCCTCGGTTTGTGATTCGTCTGTCTGAGACTCGTCTGTCTGAGATTCTTCCGTTGATTCATCCGGCTCTGTTGCTTCGGCGTCGGTGAGAGAAAGGATGTCTGCCAGCTGTTCCATTGAGTAGTGCAGGGTTACGGTGCCGTCAGACATGGGAAGGTAGTCACCTCTCCTCAAAATGATCTCAAGCCCGTCATCGGTCAAGATCCAGAAATCCAGGAAATGTTCGTCGATAATATCTTTGTCCACATTGGCATCCGTTACTACCAGATCCTGCAAAAGCTCCCTGCCGCCGGGCACAAGAATATCGTCCAGAGTGAAAAGCTCTCCTGTTTGTAAGTTGGCGTGAAAAGTCGCGATAATGTCAATGGGATGAGCCAGATACGGCATATCAAAAAGACCGGAGATCTTTACACTGACCCAATTGTTCTTAACAACGTAGCTGTTATACTCTGCTGTCAATTCCGCAGAATCACCTTTGTCTTTGCTTCCTTTGGCTTCTTCCTGAAAGTAGGAGACGGTGTCTGCGCTCCAGGATGTGATCTCGTCGTCCAGAGCCGAGATACCGGTTATGGGATACAGGATCCTCACAACCAGATCCTCACCCATCTGAATATATGCGTTTTCCTCTCCGTATTCACGGACCGGTGTCTCCAATGCAATGGGGCCGGTGAGATACTCCTTCAGCAGTTCGTCGGAAATAGGCTCTTTTGACCGGGTGCATCCGGAAATGAGTGCGGTGAGCAATAGAATTATAGTATATAAACCTTTTTTCATAAGGAGTCCTCCTGTGGTATATGAGTAACTCTATTATACCAAAACAGCTTGAAATTAAAAGGTTTGGACTTGATAATTTTGATAATCTTAAGAAATCTTAAACAATAATTTATGGTAGTTTTATCCGGTCTGTCTTATACTATATCCAGTGTTCTGTGAAAAGGAGATATTTATGAGACAGTCCGCAGAGAAAAAAAGGTATTATATGCTTGTCCTTTGGTTGACAGCATTTGTGCTGATATACCTGATAGTTGCTTTATCTTACAGACATACCGTTTCCATACACCGGGAATTGGATGAATTGCTGCAAAATAACGGTGAAACTGCGGATTTTGTGGCTTGCTATGCGGAGCGGGATGTTTATATGGAACAACCTGTTGATCTGTCAAAGGAACTGGAAGAAGGGGAAGTGCCGCTTTTGATGCAGTGGGACAAGCGTTGGGGCTATGATTCCTACGGGGACAGTATCATCGGTTTGTCGGGCTGCGGTCCGGTCTGTCTGACTATGGCGTATCTGTATTTTACGGGGGATTGCTCTGTGAATCCACGGACGATGGCAGAATTTGCTTATAATAACGGTTATTACACGGAAGAAGGAACGTCCTGGGGATTATGGACGGACGGCGTGGAAAAGCTTGGGCTGATGGGAGAAGAGCTTCCTTTGGATGAAAATCTTATGAAAAGAACACTTGCACAGGGGAATCTGATTGTATGCAGTATGAGACCGGGGGATTTTACCACGACGGGACACTTTATCCTGATCAGGGGCTGGGAGGAAGGCGGTTTTTGGGTGAATGATCCCAACCGCAGAGAAAACAGTGAAAAGCAGTGGACTTATGAGACATTGAACGGTCAGATCAAGAATCTGTGGAGGCTTGCGGACAACAACTGATAGAGTATTGAAAAAATCAGTCTGATATGGTAGTATAATAGTAATCATTCCTGAAATCTGGGAATGATTACTATTTTTATGTCAGCGGATGAAACGTGTGAAGCGGACAGGAAAGGTGGCCGGGAGATGTCGGATCGTAAGGAAAAGCTGGTGATCGGAATATTGGCACATGTGGATGCGGGTAAGACTACGCTGGCCGAGGGGATTCTATATTCCTGCGGGCGGCTCAGAAAGCTTGGCCGTGTTGACCACAGAGATGCTTTCCTGGATACCTATGAGCTGGAGCGCGCCAGAGGAATCACTATCTTCTCCAAGCAGGCGCTGGTGACATTGGGAAATCGTGAGATTACTTTGCTGGATACGCCGGGACACGTAGACTTTTCCGCGGAGATGGAGCGTACCCTGCAGGTACTGGATGCGGCAATCCTGGTAATCAGCGGATCGGACGGGGTCAAGGGTCATGTGGAGACTTTGTGGAGACTGCTTCACAGGTATCAGATTCCCGTATTCCTTTTTGTAAATAAAATGGACCAGCCGGGAACTGACAGGCAAAAGCTCCTTTCAGAGTTGAAGGATCGGCTGGACGGCAGGTGTGTGGATTTCTCAGAAGGGCAGGACAGAGAAGAGTATCTGGAAAATATTGCAGTCTGCAGGGAAGAATTGATGGAGGAGTATCTGGAAACCGGGGACTTGAAGGAGACCTCCATAGCAGATGCGGTGGCAGTCAGGGAACTTTTTCCCTGTTATTTCGGGTCTGCCCTGAAACTATCCGGAGTGGATACTTTCCTGGAAGGAATAGAAAAGTACGCTGCCGGTGGGCGGCAGCAGGATTCTCTTGGACAGGGCGGAGCTTTTGGCGCCCGTGTGTTTAAGATTTCCAGGGATCCTCAGGGCAACCGCCTGACACATATGAAGATCACCGGCGGGACCTTGAAAGTAAAGGCAATGATTGACGGTGAGAAAGCGGATCAGATCAGGATTTATTCCGGGACGGGATTTACGCTGACGGAAGAAGCCGGTCCAGGTACAATATGCGCTGTTACGGGATTGAAGAATACTTTCAGCGGTCAGGGCATCGGGTGCGAAAAAGAGAGGATACAGCCTCTTCTGGAACCGGTACTGACTTATCAGATCAGATTACCGGAGGGCAGTGATATACATAAGACATTGGGACAGCTCAGACAGCTGGAGGAGGAGATCCCGGAACTTCACATTGTGTGGAAGGCTGCTGTAAGCGAAATCCATGCGCAGGTCATGGGTGAGGTGCAGATCGAGATTCTGAAAAGTCTGATCAGTGACCGTTTCGGCATGGAGGTTGATTTCGGCGAGGGCAGTATCGTATACAAAGAGACCATTGCCGGGGCAATGGTGGGTATTGGGCATTTTGAGCCGCTCAGGCACTATGCGGAGGTTCATCTTTTGCTGGAACCACTGGAGCCGGGAAGTGGACTTCACTTTGCAGCGAACTGCATCGAGGATGTGCTGGACCGCAACTGGCAGCGTCTGATCCTGACGCATCTTGAGGAAAGACAGCACCCGGGCGTACTTATCGGAGCAGAGATCACCGATATGCGGATCACTCTGATCAACGGGCGAGCCCATATAAAGCATACAGAAGGCGGAGATTTCAGGCAGGCCACCTACAGAGCTGTCCGACAGGGATTGAGAAAGGCTGCAAGTGTGCTGCTGGAGCCTGTATATGCCTTTACTCTGGAAGTTCCCACGGAGTTCGTGGGCCGTGCCATGACAGACATCAAGAGAATGAACGGCAGCTTTGAATCACCGCTGACGGAAGGGGATATGGCAGTACTGAAGGGAAGCGCTCCGGTAGTCACAATGCGGGGCTATCAGACAGAAGTAACATCTTACAGCAGGGGCAGAGGAAGACTGGCTTTATCGCTGAAGGGCTATGAACCCTGTCATAATGCGGAAGAGGTGATCCTGCAGAGCGGTTACGACCCGGAGGCAGATCTCGAAAATCCTACAGGCAGTGTTTTCTGCGCCCACGGTGCAGGTTTTGTGGTCAATTGGGATCAGGTGGATGATTATGCACATCTGGAGCAATGGGACGGACCCACGGAGACTGACGGAACTGAGGAAGAGAAGGCCGGGACAAATGCTCCGGAACGGGAGAGAAAGAGCAGCGACTATATCACAGATGAAGAACTGGAAGAGATTTTTACCAGAACTTACGGCCCCATCAAACGTGACAGAAACCGTTTTTCCCGCAATAAACCCCGGGAGAGGACAGAGGCTTCCCCTGTTTATAGGCCGAAGCCTAAGGTAAAACGTGAGGAATATCTGCTGGTAGACGGTTACAATATCATTTTTGCATGGGAAGATCTGAAGTCACTTGCGCAGGTAAATATTGACAGCGCCAGGGACCGTTTGATGGATATCCTGTGTAATTATCAGGGATATTGTCAAAATACCGTGATATTGGTGTTTGATGCATACAAGGTGAAGGGAAATCCGGGAAGTGTCATCAAATACCATAATATTTATGTAGTCTATACCAAAGAAGCGGAGACAGCGGATCAGTATATTGAGAAAGCAGTCCACGAAATGTGTAAAAAATATCAGGTGACGGTGGCCACCTCCGATGCGCTGGAACAGATGATCATATGGGGACAGGGCGCCACGAGACTTTCCGCACCCGGATTCCGGGAGGAAGTGGACCGGGTGTCCAGAGAGATCAGGGAGATCAGTGAAGAAAAGCTGCAGATTCAAAGAAACCGTCCCTTCGAGGCACTTTTGAACGACAAGTAAAAAAGTACTTGCAATCATGTCAAAATAATAATATACTGGTTCCGTAACTGAATATTTGCTCTTCAGGGCAGGGTGAAATTCCCTACTGGCGGTAACAGCATGTGCTGGAGTCCGCGACCCGCAGGCAAAGTCTGCGGCTGATCCGGTGTGAGTCCGGGACCAACAGTACAGTCTGGATGGAAGAAGGAGAAAAAGAGATGAATGGATTATTCGAAAGTGTAACTCAGAATGCTGTTTTTGTGCTGGAATTTTTAGCGATTATCGTGTTGATATTTATGGTCGCACTTTTTTTTGAAAAAGCAGCACAGAAGAAACGTGGGATCCGGGAGAAGATCTTCACCACCCGCAAGATGGCTATGATCGGCATGTTTTCCGCTATTGCCATGATCCTGCATTTGTTTGATTTTGCGATTCCTTTTGCACCGCCGTTTTACAAGCTGGACTTCAGTGAACTGCCTATCCTGGTGGGATCCTTTGCTTTCGGGCCGGCTGCCGGTGTGATGATGGAGTTTTTGAAGATTCTGTTAAAGCTCTGTGTGAAAGGGACCAGCACGGCTTTTGTGGGAGACCTGGCCAACTTTGTAATAGGATGCAGTTTTATTTTGCCGGCTTCTGTGATCTATGCCTTCGGCAAGAAAAAGAGAAGTGCAATAGCCGGTTGCATTATCGGTACCATAGTCCTGACGCTGTTCGGTACGGCATTTAATGCGATTTATCTGTTGCCGGCATTTTCTGTGCTGTTCGGTATGCCCATGGAATCCATTCTGGAGGCAGGTGCAGCGGTGAATCCGTTGGCTACGGGAGACAGTATCGTGAACTTTGTGGCAGTCTGCGTGGCGCCCATGAATCTGATCAAGGGCTGTGTGGCATCTGTGGTCACGATGTTTATCTATAAGCCTTTGAGCCCCATTATCAAGACAGGGCACAGATGATAACGGCCTGCAATGAATAAATTACTTGCGTTTTTTGTGAAATTGCAATAGAATGGAAGCACCTGCACACGCAGGTGCTTTTTTGAATTTTCGGACTTGCCGCAGTCATGGAGTTTTGCAAAGCCAAATTCTGTTTTTGAGAGGAAGTACTTTTGACTTTTGGAAAGGAATCACTTATGATAGAAGTAGATGTTAAGATTCAGGCAAAAGATTTGTATGATTATCTTTTATTTCACACCTATAACGGGCCTTCCGGGTTGTTGGGGAGTTGTTTTGGAGCGCTTGCCGTGTTGGTAGGGGCCTTGAAATCCCAGTGGCTGCTTTTGATACTGGGCGTTGTGCTTTTGGTATATCTGCCCTGGACGCTGTTTCTCAGGAGCAGAAGGCAGGCACTGAATCCTGTTTTTCAAAAAGCCCTGCACTATAAGCTGGACGAGGAGGGGATCAGTGTTTCCCAGGGGGATGAAGAGCAGAAGCAGGCGTGGGAGGATATGGTGAAAGCTATTTCCACAAGTAAGAGCATTATTGTATATACATCCCTGGTCAATGCCACGATCTTTCCCAAGAGAGAGCTTGGTGACCAGAAGGCAGAAGTGATCCGGATGATATCCACGCACATGCCGCCGGCAAAGGTGAAGATAAAAGAGTAATAAGAGGTAACAAAATGGCGATGAAGGTGATAGAGAGCTTTTCCCCGCAGGATACCTTTGCTGTGGGAGAGCAGATCGGAAGAGAGGCGATGCCCGGTCAGGTATACACACTGGTCGGCGACCTTGGGGTAGGAAAAACGGTATTTACCCAGGGAGTGGCTGCCGGACTTGGTATCAGGGAGCCGGTGAACAGTCCCACGTTTACCATTGTGCAGATTTATGAGGAAGGGAGACTTCCTTTTTATCATTTTGATGTATACAGGATCGGCGATGTGGAAGAGATGGAAGAGATCGGATACGAGGACTGTTTCTACGGAGACGGGATCTGTCTGATCGAGTGGGCGAATCTGATCGAAGAGATTTTGCCCGAGCAGTATGTGCAGGTCACGATCAGCAAGGATCTGGAGAAAGGATTTGATTATCGCCGGATCACAGTGGAGGACAGATAGATGAAAATATTGGCATTGGACAGTTCAGGGCTGGTGGCCAGTGTGGCTGTTGTACAGGACGATGTGCTTCTGGCTGAATACACGGTGGATTACAAAAAAACACATTCACAGACATTGCTTCCCATGTTGGACGAAATCCGGAAAATGATCGATCTGGATCTGAATACGATAGATGCCATAGCTGTTGCGGCGGGCCCGGGTTCTTTTACCGGACTTCGCATCGGTGCGGCAACCGCAAAAGGACTGGGACTTGCACTGGACAAGCCGCTGGTGGAGGTATCTACCCTGGAAGGACTTGCCTATCAGCTTTGCGGCACAGACAGACTGGTTTGTCCCCTGATGGATGCCAGGAGAAATCAGGTATATTCCGGGATTTACAGTTTTCAAAGATCCGGTCAGGGATGGCAGATGGACGTGGTAAAGGAGCAGTGTGCTGTGGATATTTCCGTGATGATAGAAGCCTGCAATGAGCTTGGGAGAGAAGTGATCTTTCTGGGAGACGGTGTGCCTGTCTTTGCGCAGAAGCTTGCAGAAGGGTTGAAGGTACCTTACAGCTTTGCGCCGGCGCACTGTAACCGTCAGTCCGCTGCCAGCGTGGCGTCTCTGGGAACGGTATATTACAGCCTTGGCCGCGTTGTATCCGCGGCAGATCATCAGCCGGAGTATCTGCGCATGAGTCAGGCGGAAAGAGAACGGGCCGAAGCGGCAGGTGCCGGCAATGAATAAGCAGCTGATCATACGTCCCATGGAGAGAAAAGATGTGGAAACTGTCAGCCGGATAGAGGCTGAAGCTTTCAGTATGCCCTGGTCTTCGGCCGCATATGAGAAGGTTCTGCAGGATGATAAATGTATGTACCTTGTTGCAGCATTGGATGATACTGTAGTCGGAATGTGCGGTGTTATGAATCTTCTGGGAGAGGGAGATATCAACAATGTGGCAGTCATGGCGCAGGTAAGAGGACAGGGGATCGGAAAAGCTATGCTGGAGGAACTGATCCGCCGCGGAGAAGAATCAGGAATCACGGATTTTACCCTGGAGGTAAGAGACGGCAATCTGGCGGCAATCGCTCTCTATGAAAAATTGGGATTTGTCACGGAAGGGATACGCCCGGGATTTTACGACAAGCCGAAGGAAGATGCAAGGATCATGTGGCGCAGGAATAATCAGTAATTCTCTTTCCAGCAATTCCCGCTGAAAACCGACAAATTTTTCGTTATAATCGGAGTGTGGCGAATTTGAGTTATGCTGTTATTTAGTGGAGGATTATAATGCGTCAATATCATAAAGAAGAGAACCTTATGCTGGTCAGGGCAGTGTGTAACTGTTGCGGCAGGGAGCTTAAGGTGGAAAACGGATATTTAAAGGAAGAATGCTTTCATGCAAGTCATGCATTCGGTTATTTCAGTAAGAGAGACGGTATCAGGCACCGTTTCGATCTGTGCGAAGCCTGTTTTGAAAAGTGGACAGGCAGTTTTGCCGTTCCCGTGGAAGAGGAAGAAGTGCGGGAATTGCTCTAGTGTTTCTGATGTAAAAGGGATCGGAACAACTTTTGAATGAGAAGTGAGGAAGAATATGCTGGATGTGTGTTTGCTCGGTACCGGCGGTATGATGCCGCTGCCATATCGCTGGCTTACATCGCTTATGATGCGATATAACGGAAAAAGTATTTTGATCGATTGCGGTGAGGGAACGCAGATTGCTCTGAAAGAGAAGGGATGGAGCCCCAACCCTATCGATATCATTTGTTTTACTCATTACCATGCAGACCACATCAGCGGCTTGCCCGGAATGCTTCTGACCATGGGTAATGCAGAGCGTACAGAGCCTTTGGTGCTGATAGGACCAAAGGGACTTGGCCGGGTTGTGGCCTCCCTGCGGGTGATTGCCCCGGAGCTTCCCTTCGAGATCCGATGTGTGGAGATAACGGAAAATGTGCAGAGTTTTGCATTTGACGGATTCCGTCTGGAGGCTTTTCGCGTGAACCATAATGTGCTGTGCTACGGCTACAGCATGGTGGTGGAGCGCGCAGGAAAGTTCCAGCTGGAAAAGGTCCTGGAAATGGGAATCCCCAAGCCTTATTGGAGTAAGCTTCAAAAGGGAGATACAATTGTTGACGGTGATAAGACCTATACCCCTGACATGGTGCTGGGTGAGCCCAGAAAAGGCCTGAAGGTGACGTACTGTACCGATACCAGGCCTACGGAGACAATCGTCAGTCAGGCGGCAGGTTCGGATCTTTGCATTTTGGAAGGTATGTACGGAGAGCCTGATAAGCTTGTGAAGGCCAAAGAGAATAAACATATGACCATGTATGAGGCGGCCAGAATTGCAGCAGCAGCAAATCCCGGACAGCTTTGGCTGACCCATTACAGCCCGTCCATGACGCATCCGGAAGAATATATGAAGGATGTAAAGGCTATCTTTCCCCGCGCGGTTGCAGCGAAGGACGGCAGGACTTTGGAATTGAATTTTGAAGACGAGGAATAAGACCATGAGTGAGACAAAAGATGTTTTGATCCTTGCTATTGAGAGCTCTTGTGACGAGACTGCAGCTTCCGTGGTAAAAAACGGCAGGGAAGTGCTGTCCAATGTGATTTCTTCCCAGATCGCGCTGCACACTTTGTACGGTGGTGTAGTACCGGAGATCGCCTCAAGAAAGCATATTGAGAAGATTAATCAGGTGATTGAGCAGGCGCTGAGTGAGGCCGGAGTGACACTTTCAGATATCACTGCCATTGCAGTGACATACGGACCCGGACTTGTGGGAGCACTGTTGGTAGGTGTGTCTGCCGCCAAGGCCATCAGCTTTGCCACCGGTATTCCCCTGATCGGAGTACATCATATTGAGGGGCACATCAGTGCCAACTACATTGAAAATAAGGAACTGGAGCCGCCGTTCATCTGCCTGGTGGCATCCGGTGGGCACTCCCATCTCGTGGTGGTGAAAGATTACGGCCAGTATGAGATCGTGGGAAGAACCAGAGACGATGCCGCAGGCGAGGCCTTTGACAAGGTTGCAAGGGCTATCGGGCTGGGGTATCCCGGCGGTCCTAAGATTGACAAGTTATCAAAAGAAGGTAATCCCGATGCCATCCATTTTCCCAGAGCAAAGGTGGGAGAGAATGAATATGACTTCAGCTTCAGCGGATTGAAATCGGCGGTTTTGAACTATCTGAACGGCTGTCAGATGAAGGGGGAGGAGATCTGCAAGGCCGATGTGGCCGCATCTTTTCAGAAGGCAGTGATAGAGGTGCTGGTGGAGCATTCCCTCCATGCAGTGAAGGAGTTCGGTTACAGGAAATTTGCCATTGCCGGCGGTGTTGCCTCCAATTCCTCTTTGCGGGAAGCCTTTGAAGAGGCGTGCAGGAGGAGAGGAGTTACCTTTTATCATCCGTCACCGGTTTTCTGTACAGACAATGCAGCCATGATCGGTGTGGCAGGATACTATGAGTATATCAAAGGTGTGAGGAGCGGATACGACTTAAACGCGGTACCCAATCTGAAATTGGGAGAACGATAAAATACTAGGAGGAAGGAATATGTCGGATAAGGCGGCTACGATAGCGATCCTGTTATCTGCAGGTCGGGGAAAACGGATGAATACCGATACAGCGAAGCAATATCTGCTTTTACAGGGAAAACCGATCCTTTATTACTCCCTCAAAGCATTTCAGGAAAGCCTTATTGACAGGATCGTTTTGGTGACAGCGTCAGAAGACTGTGATTATGTGCGCCGTGAGATCGTAGAAAAATACGGTTTTACAAAGGTCTGCTGTATCGCCCCGGGCGGAAAGGAAAGATACCACTCTGTCTATAACGGGCTCCGGGCGGCGATGCAGTATGGCAGTGATGAAAGCTATGTCTTTATCCATGACGGAGCAAGGCCTTTCGTGGACAGGGAGATTATAGACAGAGCCTATACCTGTGTAAAAGAAGAAGGTGCATGTGTTGTGGGAATGCCTGTCAAAGATACGATCCGTATCACGGATGAAACGGGATATGCGTCAGATACTCCTCAGAGAAGTCTTGTGTGGATGATGCAGACACCGCAGGTGTTCGGGTTGCCTCAGATATACGGAGCATATAAAGATCTTTTGGAGAGAGAACAGGAGCTGTTGCAGCGAGGCATACAGATAACCGATGATGCGGGTGTGTTGGAGGTTATTACCGGGCAAAGGGTGAAGATGGTAGCTGGCTCTTATAAAAATATCAAGATTACTACGCCGGAAGATCTCAGGATTGCGCAGAGCTTTTTGAGTGAATAAATGGCAAGTTAAGCATATACCAAATTTTTTAAAAAAAAGTAAAAAAAGATGTTGACAGTCGAAAGCTTTTTTGCTATTATAAATCTTGCGCTGAGCAAAAGCGGGAACAAGCTGCACAGTGATTATTTGGAGAGATATCGAAGTGGTCATAACGAGGCGGTCTTGAAAACCGTTTGTCCGCAAGGGCGCGTGGGTTCGAATCCCACTCTCTCCGTTGGGAGTGAATGAGATTCATCCCCTGGTAATTTTATATAGTTGTATAATCAGCTAGTTTGGAGAAGTACCCAAGAGGCTGAAGGGACACCCCTGGAAAGGGTGCAGGTCGTTAATAGCGGCGCGAGGGTTCAAATCCCTCCTTCTCCGTTTCGAAAACATGAGTTTTCGAAAAGAACCTTGACAAATAAACAGTAATGCAATCTCGAAAATTCTTAAAGAGAACAAGAGAACGCGTCTAAACAGACGAACCTAAAAACAGTAACTGTGAGAAATCACAGACGGAAAACAAAAGCTATCGTTCAGTCGGTAGACAGATTAAACATGAGAGTTTGATCCTGGCTCAGGATGAACGCTGGCGGCGTGCTTAACACATGCAAGTCGAACGGAAAGTTAAAGTGGAAGTTTTCGGATGGAAATTTTAGCTTTTAGTGGCGGACGGGTGAGTAACGCGTGGGTAACCTGCCGTATACAGGGGGATAACACTTAGAAATAGG
>JAZRCR010000082.1:0-176469 GCA_045659805.1 Acetatifactor sp. | reverse complement strand
AGCTCTTTCCCGGTAAGTTGCACTCCGTCATAATAAATCTTAGCAGTGTAGGGTGTCCCCTTCTCCAGATCCTGTAAGGAGTAGAGATCCTGTCCTCCCGTGATCTCCAGCCGGAAATCTCCTGCCGGGCGGGCGGATACCTTGATACCTCCCTCCGGCCATCCGAAATCGGAGGAATCCTTGGTGATGGTGTAGCCGCTCAGATAGGTAACCGTAAGTTTTGCGTCAAAGGAATCATCCATATTGAGCTTGACGCTGACTTCTCCGTTGTAGCCGTTCTGGTCAATGGGGAAGGTCTCTCCGTTGACGGAGTAGCTTCCCAGATAGCGGGGATTGCCCAACAGATCGGAATCAATCAGTTTGCCTGTCTTTCCGTCCTTCATACCGAAGCTGACTTTATAATCTCCTTCATAGAGAGCATTGGGATCTACTGTATTGCCCTTGGCATCGGTAAACACGAAATCCAGATCCGCATTGGGCTCGTAATACACTTCCACGCTGGTGGCTGTTCCGGTGTAATCAATAGTATAGTTTCCTGCCGCACAGTCCGCATATGTGACCATCATTCCCTGTAAGGATGTATCCGGAACGCAATTTTCATAACGGCCGGTACCCTTTGTACTGTACTTGGTGGTCGCGGTGCTGATCAGTTGTCCTACGGTACCGGAGGCTCCGGTGACCTTCAGGTCGGAAACGTTCTCTCCCTGCACGAACACAATCAGCTTATTCATGGAAATATCAAAATCCATGGTATTGTCAGTCAAGTGATTCTTAGGCAGGGTGTCTCTTCCGAAGATCTGGTTGCACATATCGGTCAGCGACGACAGCACATCTTCACTGTTAGCCGCCTTCTTCTTTACAAAGTACTCCGACTCTGCGGTATCCGGCATTGTTACCCCGCTGCCGATACCCAGATACATTACGGTTAATGTCTTTCCGGCCATCTTCTGGAATCGCGCATCCAGTTCGGCCTTCGTCTGGTCTCCCAGACTTCTGTCATTTTTATAAAACAAATCACCGTCGGTCAGCACGATCATATACTTTTTGTCTGCCGTCACCGTCTGAATCCCTGCTGCCGCACAGTCTACACTCTCAATGGGAGTCGTTCCTCCATACGGCGTGTAAATATCACGGATCAGGGATGCCTGTGAAGCATCGGTCAACTGCAGCGGATCTTCCATGGTATATTCCCTGCCGCCCACTTCAATGGGGGACATGGGATAGATCAGAAGCGTGTCTCCTTTATTGAGCATGGATGCAAATACTTCCATGGCGTAGGTCGCCCGGCACCATTCCATCTTTCCACCGCTGTACATTGAACCGGAGTTGTCAAAAACAATGGCAATTGCCCTGGTACTGCCGGCTTTTGTGGAAGCATAGACCTTCGGACTTTCCGCAAACATACCTGTCAGCAGCAGTAAGACCGCAAGGACTGCGCCTATGTATTTTTTCACAAAATACTCCCCTTTCTTTCTCCCAGTACATACCGGTAAGTTTATCGTATAGTATACTTTTCAGTATATCCCAAAAAAACGTTTTTTGCAACAAAATATAAAGAAAATATAAACTGTTTATTAAAAATGTTTGATAAATTTCCCCCTCTGATTCCTCTTGACTCTGCTCTAAAAAAGTGCCTATAATAAATATAATTTATTCTTCCGCTTGGGAGGGCTTTTTATGTTACACGCAAAACGCAAGCTTCCAATAAAGAAAAGAATAAATAAAGCGAGCAACTATATCTGGCCTCCCGAGGCACGAGTCTTCCTCATTGAAGAATATTTAAAAAAAGGAAAAAAACCGGAAGAAGCTATGGTAATTTCCTGTGAAAAGTGCTATAGTGACAATGTGACGGTAATGATCAACGAAGAGAATCTGTGGCCCGGTAATCACACCCTGGTACAGAGCGGCCGACTGGCTTATGACATCCTCTGGCAATTTGAGAAGGAAGGCCGGTTGAAGAAGGAGGTTCGTATTCAGGAACGTCAAGACGGTATCCGTCACCGCTATTATTTCTGGCTTTCAAAATAAAATATTACATAAAAAGGAGAATTTTATGAAAAGAGGAACGATTCTACTGAATCACCCGGAAAGATATTCCGGAAAACATGTAATTCCAGCAGAGAAAATTCAGAAAGCGATCAAGAAAGCAACCGACAAATTCCTGATAATGCTGGACGAACTTGACGGCATGTTTCCCCCTGCCTGCTCCAAAGAAAACAAGTATCCTCCTGCCGAGAACATTACCTGGACCAACGGCATGCACACCGGTGCAATGCTCCTGGCTTACGAGCTCACCGGCAACGAAAGATTTCTTGAACATGCAAAGAAACAGATGACAAGCTATTATAACCGTCTGGAAACAAAAACCGGCCTCTGGAATCATGATGTAGGCTTTGTCTTTACTCCTTCCTGCGTGGCCCTTTATTCTTTCACCGGCGATGAGCAAATCAAGGCCATGTGCCTGGAGGCAGCAGAATTCTTCTATGAAAACCTGTACTCGCAGAAAGGTGGCTTTATCATCAGAAGCTACACCAATAAAGACAATGAAAACGGTTGCCGTACCATGATGGACACGCTCATGAACATTCCCCTTTTGTTCTGGGCTCATAAGATGACCGGCGAGCAGAAATATCTGGATGCAGCCAATTCCCAGCTGAAGATCACCGAACAGTGCCTGATCAGAGAGGACGGCTCCTCCTTCCACCATTATCTGTTTGATGTGGAAACCCACAAACCGGTGCGTGGCCTTACTTTCCAGGGACACAGTGACGATTCCTGCTGGTCCAGGGGCCACTCCTGGGGTGTTTATGGTTTCCCTGTAGCTTATACCTACAATCATGACGAGAGTCTGTTGGATCTTCACCGGGATGTCTGCTACTTTATGCTCAATCATATGCCGGCATCTGACATTCCTTACTACGATTATGACTTCGTGGAGCCCTGCGATGAGGCACTGGATGCCTCTGCCGGCCTGATTTCAGCCTGCGGCATGCTGGAAGCCTGCAAATACCTTTCTGACGACGCTCCTGAGAAAGCAGTTTATCAGAATGCTGCTGCCAAAATGATAGAAGCTGTCCTTGACAATTGCATGGACTACGACAAAGAAGAGTATGACGGTCTGATCAACGGCGTGACCTGCTCCGCTCCCCACAACCTGTGTATCAACGGATGTACTTCCTACGGAGATTTCTTCCTCCTGGAGGCACTTCTCAGATATACCAGACCTGATTGGAAAAGATACTGGTAAAAGAATTTTAAAAAGAGGCCTTTAGAGGGCCTCTTTTTTATTTATCTCTCTGTTTTCTGATCAACCCAAGCGCCTTGGACAGCTCCATCACAACCAACGGCACAAGAATCAGCCCCAGTGCCATCAAATACAGCTTAGCAGGAAGAATGACCAGGCTAAAAGCAATTCTTAACGGGGTGAAAAGAACCAGCAATACCAGCAAGACAGACACACAGACCGACCAGTTAAGCTTGCGGTTGCTGAAAGGTCCAATCTTAAACAGAGAGCGGTCCGAACGCATATTAAAGGCCTGAACAGTCTGAGACAGAGAAAGAACTATAAATGCCATTGTCTGTCCTCCCTCCAGCGTTCCTGTGATATTTTCACCAAGTCTGAAGCCCACAAGGGAAAGCACTGCAAACATGATACCCAGAAGTACCACACGGATACCGAGCCCGTGTGCAAAAATACCTTCATTCTTCGGCTTCGGCCTGTAATCCATCACATCCGGCTCAACAGCCTCCATTCCCAAAGCAATGGCAGGCAGTGCGTCTGTTACCAGATTGATCCACAAAAGCTGCATTGACAAAAGCGGCGTTTTATGCCATAAAAGCATGGCCACAAACACGCAGATAACCTCACCGATATTGGTACCCAGCAGGAAGCCCACAACCTTTTTAATGTTTGCAAAAATTCCCCGGCCTTCACGGACAGCATCTACAATGGTAGCAAAATTGTCATCCGTAAGTGTCATATCGGCAGCGCCTTTGGCAACATCCGTACCGGTAATACCCATAGCACAGCCGATATCCGCAGCTTTCAGAGCCGGCGCATCGTTAACACCGTCGCCTGTCATTGACACAACCTGATCTTTTCGCTGCCATGCCTTTACAATACGTATTTTATTTTCGGGAGATACTCTGGCATAAACAGAGATGCTTTCCACCTGCTCATCCAGTTCTCTGTCCGTCATAGCGTCCAGTTCGGCGCCTGTGATTGCCCTGTCACCCTCCAACAGAATACCAAGATCCTTTGCAATGGCGGAGGCAGTAACAACATGGTCTCCCGTGATCATAACCGGCTTGATTCCTGCTTTTCGGCAGACCGCCACCGCGTCTTTTGCCTCCTCCCGGGGCGGATCGATCATCCCCACAAGACCCATAAAGATAAGACCGTTCTCCATTTCCTCTGAGGTCAGCGTCTCCGGGATAGTATCGATATCCTTATAGGCAACAGCAAGGACGCGCAATGCATTTTCGCTCATGGAATGAACCATTTTTCTTGCAGTTTCCATGTCACCGGAAACACAGCGGGGCACCATCATATCAAAAGCACCTTTGACAATAACCACGTTTTTACCATCGATCCGGTTAACGGTTGTCATCAGCTTACGGTCGGAGTCAAAAGGAATCTCTGCAAGCCGGGGATATTTTCGGTTAAGCTCTTCCTTCGGCATACCGTTTTTGTAGGCAGCAAGAACAATAGCCGTCTCAGTGGGATCACCGATATGCTGCTCTTTCTCATCATGGAACACCACGGAACCGTCACAGCAAAGTGTACCGTACATCAGCAACTTTTTGATCTTTTCGGAATTGTTACTGCCGATGCTCTCATGCTCAGCAGCCCCTTCCACATATGCCTTTGTCAGGGTCATTCTGTTCTGCGTAAGAGTTCCTGTTTTATCAGAGCAGATGACTGATGCGCCTCCCAGTGTCTCAACTGCAGGAAGCTTTCGGATAAGCGCATTTTTCTTAACCATACGCTGAACACCAATAGAAAGAACAATGGTAACTATCGCCGGCAATCCCTCCGGAATGGCCGACACGGCAAGAGATACCGATGTCATGAAGATTTCCAGCACCGGAATATTATTGGAAAGACCCACAATAAAGATGATACCGCAGGCAACAAGCGCCATGATGCCAAGATATTTGCCAAGCTGTGCAAGCTTTCGCTGAAGAGGTGTATGTCCTTCCTCCTCGCTGTCCAGGAGATTTGCGATCTTACCCATTTCGGTATCCATACCGGTAGCTGTGACAACAGCCACGGCCGTACCGTAGGTAATGGAACAGCCTGAATATACCATATTGTCACGGTCGCCCAGCGGTGCACCCTCTTTGATCTCCGCAAGATAATCCTTCTCCGACGGAACAGATTCACCGGTAAGTGCCGATTCTTCTGACTTAAGACCTGCACTGTGTATCAGTCTTGCATCCGCAGGCACAAAATCTCCGGCTTCCAACCGAATGATATCGCCGGGAACAAGATCCACCGCATCAATGATTTTCTCTGCCCCGTCACGAATCACTCTTGCGTGGGGTGCAGACAAATTTTTCAGGGCATCTAAGGCCTTCTCTGCCTTCCCCTCCTGGTAAACTCCCATGATGGCATTGAATATAACGATCAGCAATATCAATGCGGGCTCAAAAAGCTCTCCCCAATTCTTCTCAACACATACTACCACAAAAGATATAACTGCTGCAGCGATGAGGATCAGGATCATCACATCTTTAAACTGATCCAGAAATCTCTGTGCTGTTGACTTTTTCTTTTTTTCGCGAAGCTTATTTTCCCCGTATTTTTCTTTACGGACAAGAACTTCTGCCGAAGAAAGTCCTTCTTCAACATTTGTCTGATAGCTGTGCAGCACATTTTCTCTTTCCTGACTATAAGGTACCATTTACACCCCTCCGCTGCTTGCTTAATTAAAAGTTTTAAAAAAACCAAAAATCCTTATTTCACCGGACTTTTGGTTTTTCTATCGCGTTCCCGACGGGATTCGAACCCATGGCCTTCCGCTTAGGAGGCGGACGCTCTATCCTGCTGAGCTACGGAAACTTACATTATTCGGGAAAGACAATCCTTCCCTGAAGCCAGATGCTTCCTTTAAATCTACGGCCAACCTGCGGTTCGCCGAACAAATCTATTATATTAATACAGACATCAAATGTCAATTCATTGCAGCAAATTTTTAATAAATATATTTCCTCACCGGTAATGTGATTCGTTACCAGATCTACCTGTACGATCTCTCCCAGTACGGAATACTGGTCACACTCTACGCCGTAGGGCATAAAATAAGTATCAACCATGCTGAACACGTCTTCTTTGCGGATCCTTCTGGATATGGTGGTGTACATATCCATATCTTCCAGCGTCAGGGTCTCAATGGCATCCTCGTCTCCCTTTCGGGCGGCTGCCAGGAGATTATTCCTGTTTGCTGCCTCTTTTTTGACCTGCTCCTTCTGAACCTCATTCTTTTGGATAGGCATCAGGATAGTACCGCTTGTGGACAGTCCTGTAAGCGTCAGGCTGGTTCCATGCACAGGGAGGAGACCCCTCACCTGCGCTTTGACATAGGGAATCATATTCTGCAGATAGAATATCAATGTGATGCCCACCTTGATATCATCACACATTCCTGCATAAGATTCCCTTGCCGCATGACGCTCAACAGACACATCCTCATGGGTAGTAATCTCATTACTTGTCAGATAAGGATAATAATACTCAAAAATAAATTTATCATCACTGTCAAATTCACCGCAGACAGCAATTCCCATACGGTCGGCAAAATTTCTGCAAAACTCACCCAACATAACATCTTCCTGATTGGTCGTATAAGACCTCTCATCGGCATTGACGATAACATCGGTCAGAAGCCTCTTTAGTTTGTTCCGGTCAGTATATTCACTGAAGCCGATGGCTCTCATGTATTTATGCAAAAATTTCACCCCCCTTTTGTATCACTTTTGTAACACGATTATGCTTTCAGAAACTCTTGGCCGCCCATGTAAGGTCTCAGCACCTCAGGGATCCTCACACTGCCGTCTGCCTGCAAATTGTTCTCCAGGAATGCAATAAGCATACGGGGAGGTGCTACTACAGTATTATTCAGAGTGTGTGCAAAATATTTACCCTTTTCGCCGTTTACACGAATTTTCAGTCTTCTTGCCTGAGCATCACCTAAATTAGAGCAGCTTCCCACCTCAAAATATTTCTTCTGTCTGGGAGACCATGCTTCCACGTCAAAGGACTTCACCTTCAAATCTGCCAGATCACCGGAGCAGCACTCCAGCGTTCTTACAGGAATATCCAAAGAACGGAACAAATCAACCGTATTCTGCCACAGCTTATCGAACCACATCATGGAATCCTCGGGCTTACATACCACGATCATCTCCTGCTTTTCAAACTGATGAATGCGGTAAACACCTCTTTCCTCAATACCGTGTGCACCTTTCTCCTTACGGAAGCAGGGAGAATAGGAGGTCAGCGTATGAGGCAGCTTCTCCTCAGGAATGATGGTATCTATAAATTTACCGATCATGGAATGCTCGGAGGTACCGATCAGATACAAATCTTCTCCCTCGATTTTATACATCATGGCATCCATTTCGGCAAAACTCATAACGCCCGTCACTACATTACTTCTGATCATAAAAGGAGGAATACAGTAAGTAAATCCTCTGTTGATCATAAAATCTCTTGCATATGTGATCACTGCAGAGTGAAGTCTTGCAATATCTCCCATGAGATAATAGAATCCGTTACCTGCTACTTTACCGGCACTGTCAAGATCGATTCCGTTGAATCTCTCCATGATCTCGGTGTGATAAGGCACTTCAAAATCAGGAACCACCGGCTCACCGTATTTGGTAACCTCTACATTTTCACTGACATCCTTACCAACCGGTACGGAGGGATCAATAATATTGGGAATCACCATCATGATATTGGTGATCTTTTCCTGCAGCTCGGCTTCCTTTGCTTCCAGCTCTGCCAGGCGCTTTGCTCCTGCAGCAACCTCAGCTTTCTTCTGCTCTGCTTCTTCTCTCTTGCCCTGTGCCATCAAACCGCCGATCTCTTTGGAGATTTTATTTCTTCTGGCACGCAGATCATCTGCCTCCTGCTGGGTCTTTCTGCTCTCTGCATCCAGTGCAATCACTTCCTCCACCATGGGCAGCTTGGCATCCTGAAACTTCTTCTTAATATTCTCTTTTACAACCTCAGGATTCTCCCTCAAAAATTTAATATCGATCATGATATTTTCCTCCGTTTAATGATTTCTCTTTTATTACTATCACAAAAATTCTTTACAGATTATACCACTATTGTTCCCCTAATGCAATGGATAAAGCCTCTGCTTCTTCCACACCCAGATCGATAGCACTTTCCCCTGCTTTGATCTCCTTCGTGTAAGAATAACAGCCCTCCGTACTATGTACGGAATTTATAATAAATCCGTTATTGTTATCGTCCAGCAGACATAAACTGAAGCTCAGCTGTCCGCCCATCTGATGAAAAGCATCATATTTTACAAGACCCATCTTTTGATAGGAGCTCTCCAGTTTTTTGGTAATTACTCTAATATCTTTTTTATTTTTTTCGGAACTTGCCTTTAAGAACTTATTATCTTCAAACAGTGCCATAATATCCTGCTCCAGACTCTTTCCATCGTTTCCTTTCATAAAAAAGTCCAGGCGCTTCTTAAACTTACTTGTATTTACCAACACAACAATCAGCAAAATCAAAACAATCACGCAAAAAAATGCCATTCCCATTAAAATATAACCAATGTCTATTCTTCCTAACCCTATGGTATTTAAAAAACTACTGATCTGTACGTTCATTTATCTCTCCTCTGTCTATCCGGCCTTTTCCACAACCCTTTACTGAGCCCTGTTTCCAATCAACTCCAGTAACCTGTCAAGATCCTCATGACTGTAAAATTCGATCTCTATCTTTCCTGCACCGTTGCCTTTCGGTGACACAGTTACTTTTGTGCTCAGTTTCTGCTTGAGATTTTCACCAATTTCACTGTATATGGCATCCAAAGCATTATCCTGCATCTTGACCTGTGCTTTTTCCTTGCCTTTAGCCGGCTTGTTCAGGTTCTTTACAAGCTTTTCAACTTCTCTTACATTCAATTTTTCGTCAAATACTTTTTGTGCTATCGTATATTGTGTGTCAGCATCTTCCACTCCAAGTAATGCTCTGGCATGTCCCATACTTATCATATCATCAATCAGCATCTGCTGTACTTCTTTGCAAAGCTTTAACAGGCGAATTGAATTCGTGACGGAGGCACGGCTCTTGGCTACTCTTTCAGCCACCTCATCCTGCTTCAAATGAAACTCTGTCAAAAGTCTTTGATATGCCAAAGCTTCTTCAATGGGGTTCAGGTCTTGTCTTTGAATATTTTCGATCAGTGATATTTCTACGATTTCCTGTTCTGAATATTTCTTGATGATAACGGGGACTTCCTTTAATCCGGCCAGCTTGGAAGCTCTCCATCTTCTTTCACCTGCAATGATCTCATAATGATCTTTCCGGTCCTGTACTAAAATAGGCTGTAACAATCCAAACTGCTTAATGGAATCTGCCAGCTCCTGTAAAGCATCCTCATCAAAATTTTTTCTGGGCTGCTCTCTATTAGGCTCAATCATTGTGATCTTTACCACAGTATCCGGTACCTTTGCCTCAATCTTCTCTGCACTCTTTTCTTTCTTCTCCCCTACATTGTTAGGAATCAGACTGTCTAATCCCTTTCCTAATCCTCTTGTTCCTCTCACTGCCATACTGCAATTCCTTTCTTGCTACACTATATACACATTTATTCCTGACTATTCTTTTGAATAAGCTCCTCTGCTAATAACATATAAGCTTCAGCACCGGAGGATTTCGCGTCATACAAATTGATCGGCAATCCGTAGCTGGGGGCCTCCGCCAACCTTATATTTCTTGGAATCAATGTCTTAAAAATATGTTGATCCAGATTATCTTTCACATTTTCTACAACCTGTGCAGATAAATTCGTTCTGGAATCATACATAGTAAATACGACTCCTTCCATCTCCAAATCCGGATTTAACCTCTCCTTTACCAAATTTACCGTATGAATTAACTGACTCAATCCTTCCAATGCATAATATTCACATTGAATTGGTACAAGTACACTGTCTGCTGTGGTCATGGAGTTGATCGTCAGCATATTTAATGAAGGAGGACAATCAATGATAATATAATCATAATTATCTCTAATGTAGTCCATCTCATTTTTTAATATGTACTCTTTCTTATCTACACCGATCAATTCAATTTCTGCTGCGGACAAATTGACATTGGAAGCTGCCAAACTCACATTTTTAATCACATCGTTTATTATACAGTCCCTTATTGAACAATCTCCCAATAACAATTCATATACTGTATTTTCAAGTTCATTTTTTTCTACACCTAATCCACTGGTGGTGTTTCCTTGCGGATCTGTGTCTATTACCAATACTTTCTTTCCTTTTGCAGCTAAACAAGAGGATAAATTGATGGCAGTGGTTGTTTTACCTACGCCACCCTTCTGATTAGCTACTGCTATAATTTTGCCCATATTGTACCTTCCCACGGTTTTTGGTCTTTTATCTATTATTACTATGACATTATAACACTATTTTTCTAAAGTAGCTATATATAAATTTTTGTTGTACGAAAAATATATTGACGCTGAATGTTTCACGTGAAACATTCAGCGGTAATAATTCTAGATATTTACTAAGTTGTTTTTAATGGCGAATACTGCAGCCTGCGTTCTGTCGGCTACTTCGATCTTTTTAAAGATATTAGACATGTGATTTTTTACTGTGCGCTCACTTATGCTTAATAAAGTTGCTATTTCTTTATTGAACATACCGTTAGCTACCTGTTTTAAAATTTCTATTTCTCTCTTAGTTAAAGAATTAATCTTATACTTATCTGACTTTGTATCTGCACTTTCAAAATCAATTATTTTTTTAATTGATTCCTGAATATATGTTTTACCAGATAAGACAACTGAAATTCCTTTGAATAATTCTTCCATTTTACAATTCATGTTAAAATAACCGGTTATTTCATCCATAGAAATATATTCACTGTAATTATTTTCTTCATTTTCATGAATTATTGCAATTATCATCGTTTTAGGACACGTAAAATGCAATCTACCTATATTTTTAGTTATTTGGTCTTTTATACTATTATTTACATCAAAAAACAGAAGAGTAGGTTTCAATCTCTCAATGTTACTTATTAAATCACTATAATTTGTAAATTCTCCACATATATTAAAAGCAGGGTTTTTTGACAAAATTCCTTTTAGACCTTCTCTAATAATATCATTACAGTTTGCCAGATATACTCTTATTGCCATGTATCCTATCTCCTTAACACTTAACAACCGTAAATGTTTCACGTGAAACATTATAAAGGTTCTTTGGAAGGCATTCCCGCTTTTCTGGGATACTTAGCAGGTGTAAGTTTTACTTTCTCTATAATAAACAAATTTCTATATATATCAGATGATGGAAGTTTAAATTCAATTTGGTCTTTTATTTTTCCACCAAGCAATCTGATAGCATTTTCAGCATTTACCATTTCCTCACTTATCTTTTCAGATTTATAAGAAATAAAGAGGCCTCCTTGTTTCACAAAAGGAAGACAATATTCAGATAAAGTAGAAAGGTTGGCTACGGCTCTGGATACGCAAAGATCAAACTTTTCACGAAGTTTAGAAGGTTTAGCATAGTCTTCTGCTCTTCCGTGTACTGTAGTGACTCCTTCTAGTCCTAATTCATTGATGACATTATCCAAAAACTGAATTCTTTTATTTAAAGAATCCAACAGGGTAACCTTTAAAGAAGGATATGCTATTTTTAAAGCAAGGCCGGGAAATCCTGCTCCGGTACCTACATCTAATACTTTAGCAGATGAGTTCACGTCATATGCTTTAACCAGTGAAATACTATCTATAAAATGTTTCTTCATTACATCATCATATTCTGTAATGGCAGTGAGGTTCATTATCTGATTCCACTCTACTAGCATCTCATAGTATCTTATAAATTGCTTAATTTGCTTTTCACTAAGTGTTATTCCCAGGTTCTCACAATCCTGCACAAATTGATCTGTCTGATATTGTGCCATGTTATATCCTCTTACTTTCTGTTGTAATGCTCCAAATATACCAACAAAACAGATATATCGGCAGGTGATACACCAGATATTCTGGATGCCTGACCTACAGATACCGGTCTGAACGTTTTCAGTTTCTGACGAGCCTCCAATCTCAAAGAAGGAATCTCGTCATAATCCAAAGTATTGGGAATCTGTTTCTTCTCCATTTTCTTATACTGTTCTACCTGGCGCATCTGTCTTACTATATAACCTTCATACTTAATTTCAATTTCTACCTGTTCAATCACAGAAGAAGGAAGTGATTCTCTGTCAGGATCAATCTCTGCCAAAACCTGATAATTTAATTCCGGCCGACACATTAACTCCGCAAGACTTGCCGCAGTTTTCAGAGGAGTACTTCCCATTTTTTCGAGAAATTCCTGAATATCTTTGCTTGCCCCGACTATCTTTGCTTTCAGTCTGGCAATCTCATTGCGAATCATTTCTTCCTTATTTAATAATTCTTGATATTGTTCCTCTGTGATCAAGCCAATCTTGTATCCTTTTTTTCTGAGACGAAGATCCGCGTTATCCTGCCGCAACAATAACCGATATTCAGCCCTTGAAGTCATCATTCTGTAAGGCTCTCTGTTATCTTTAGTGACAAGATCATCAATCAAAACTCCTATATAACTTTCAGACCTATCCATAACCAAAGGTTCTCTGCCCTGAATACTCATCACAGCATTTATACCTGCAACAAGACCCTGACAGGCAGCTTCCTCATATCCGCTGCTTCCGTTGAACTGTCCGCCACTGAAAAGTCCTTCAATATTCTTAAATTCGAGAGAAGGATATAACTGTCTGGCGTTGATACAATCATATTCAATGGCATAAGCATTTCTTACAATCTTGCAATTTTCAAGACCCGGTACCGTACGGTACATAGCCAACTGTACATCTTCAGGAAGAGATGAAGACATACCACCCACATACATTTCATTAGTATGTATACCTTCCGGTTCTATAAATACCTGATGTCTTTCCTTGTCAGCAAATTTCACTACTTTGTCCTCGATAGACGGACAATACCTGGGTCCGGTTCCTTCTATTACACCTGCATAAATAGGAGATCTGTTGAGATTATTTCGTATAATTTCATGTGTTTTTTCATTTGTGTAAGTAAGCCAGCAGGATACCTGTTCTTTCTGTACCTCCTCAGGATCAGTGGAAAAAGAAAAAGGTATTACTCTGTCATCACCGGTCTGTTCTTCCATCCTGCTAAAGTCAATACTTCTCTTATCCATTCTTGCCGGTGTGCCGGTCTTAAATCTCACTATTTCAATTCCCATAGCCTTGAGGGAATCTGTCAAATGATTGGCAGCCTGCAGACCGTTGGGACCTGTATAAGTAATAGCTTCTCCGCACAGACACCTGGCTTTCAGATAAGTACCTGTACACAGGATCACAGCCTTGCACTCATAGACAGCACCGGTAAAGGTCTTTAAGCCTGTTATCTTTTTCTTACCGTCAGGCTTTTCTTCCCACAAAAGTTCACAGACTTCAGCCTGCTTAATGGTCAGATGTTCCTGATTCTCCAATACCTTTCGCATGGATCTGGTATAGTCTGCCTTGTCCGCCTGAGCTCTCAGGGAATGAACCGCAGGGCCCTTGGACCTGTTTAACATTTTTGACTGAATAAACGTCTTATCAATATTCTTTCCCATCTCGCCGCCAAGAGCATCCAGTTCACGTACCAGATGTCCTTTGGAGGATCCTCCTATATTGGGATTACAGGGCATGAGGGCAATACTGTCTACACTGACCGTAAAAATTACCGTCTCCATCCCTAATCTCGCACAGGCAAGGGCAGCCTCGCAGCCGGCATGTCCTGCACCTACCACACATATGTCCACTTTTTCTCTGATTTCTGATATCATAAAATACCTCTCAGTTTATTTACCCATACAAAATTTGGAGAATATCTCATTTACCAGATCTTCTCCCACTTCTTCTCCTATAATCGTTCCCAAAGAAGCATAGGCACTCATCAGGTCTATAGAGTAGAAATCCTCCGGCATATCATCCTCAAGACTTCTTATCACCTGCTGCAAACTTTCGTAAGCATCAACCAATGCTTCCTTATGCCGCAGATTGGTTATCATCACTTCATCATTGATCTTAATGTCACCCCGGAAAAATAATTCCTTTATGGAATCTTCCAGTAGATCAATTCCCTCATTTTCCTTAGTGGATGTCCTTATAACACGGACTTTATCATTGTGTAAGCGGAAAATAATATCTTCTTCTTTCACTATACATTCCAGGTCAGATTTATTCAACAGTATAATAATATTTTTCTCCTGTAACAGAGGGAAAATTTCTTCATCACTTTGATCCAAAGGAACGGAAGAATCTGCCACATAAATGATAAGATCCGCTTCAGCAGCATACTTTTTGGCTTTTTCGACACCAATCTTCTCTACAACATCGTCTGTATTCCTGATGCCGGCGGTATCTATCACATTTAATCCTATACCGTGCAGACGAATAGACTCCTGCAGAACATCTCTTGTAGTTCCGGCAATCTCAGTAACAATTGCCCTTTCTTCTCCCACAAGCAAATTCAGTAAAGAAGATTTTCCGGCGTTAGGTTTGCCTACAATTACAGTATTTATTCCCTCTTTTATAAGCTTTCCATTATCAGCACTGTCTATCAAAACAGATACCTCTTTTACCAGTTCTTTTACATTTTGATCAAGCTTTTCCGGGTAACCCTCCAGACTGATATGCTCGGGATCATCCAATGCCGACTCAATAAAAGCAATCTCATATAATATTTTACTTCTGATCTCTTTAATCTTATTTGAAAGAGATCCCCTCAACTGATTTACGGAAGAAGCCAATGCAAATTCATTCTGAGAATGGATAACGTCTATTACTGCCTCTGCCTTGGAAAGATCTATCCTTCCGTTTAAAAAGGCTCTCTTGGTAAATTCACCGGGTTGTGCAGTCCTCGCCCCGTTTTTTAACACAATCTCCAAAATTTTCTGCATCATAAGAATACCGCCGTGACAATTGATCTCAACGGTATCTTCTGCTGTATAACTTCTGGGAGCTTTCATCACAGACACCATAACTTCGTCTATGACTTTTTCCTTACAGATGTCATTTTTATCAACAATAAAACCATAATGAATGGTGTGACTTTCTACTTCTGATAATTTTCTCTTACCGCCCGGAGTGCGAAATATCCGGTCAGCCACCTGAACAGCTTTTTCTCCGCTGATTCTTATAATACCTATTCCCGATTCTGATAACGCGGTCGCTATAGCCGCAATAGTATCCGTCTTCATATGATCTCCATGAAATCTTTTACAAAAAAGGAAATGAATGCAGGCAAGAATTACCTACATCCATTTCCTCTATCCTTTAATTATTATCTCTTTAATGTAACCACAACTCTTCTGAAAGGCTCTTCACCCTCACTGTGGGTGGTAACATATTTATCATTCTGAAGAGCAGAATGAATGATTCTTCTTTCATAAGGATTCATTGGCTCTAAGGAAACAGATCTTTTTGTTCTCTTAACCTTATATGCAATATTCTTTGCAAGATTTTCAAGAGTGTCTTTTCTTCTCTGTCTGTAATCTTCGGTATCTACCTTTACTCTGATATAATCCTCGGATTCTTTGTTTACTACAAGAGAAACAAGATACTGTAAAGAATCGAGAGTTTGTCCTCTCTTACCAATCAGGACACCCATTTCATCTCCGCTCAGATCAATATCCATGGTCTTCTCTTCTTCGTCATATTTAACATTTACTACAACGACCAAATCCATGGCCTCAAATACTTCTTTCAGGAAATTCTTTGCATTGTCTTCAATGGAGCACTTTACACATGCTTTGATCACTGCCGGCTTTGCACCTAATCCCAGAAAACCTGTAGAACCTTCATCTATCACTTCATACTCCAGCTTATCACTGGTCACACTTAACTTCTGACATGCTTCCGTAATCGCATCGCTTACGGTTTTAGCTGATACCTCAATATATTCCATATAAAACCTCCAAAGATTCCTTACTACTTAGTTTCTTTGTTATTCTTCTCATTGTACTGCCTTACCATATTTGATCTGGCCATCAGACTTCCGGGCTTAGCATTTGCGCTGTTATAATAATCTGTAGATTTTTTCACATCAGCATCCCTGTCAGCCTGTGTTCTGTTGTTAACCTGAATATTTCTGGTATTTCTGGCATTATAAGCATTCAGGATATCCTGTCGCTTCTTCATCTTTTCAATCTTTTTGGCACTCTTTGCAGAATTTTGCTCAATAAGCTTATCAAAATCCATCTTATCAATACGCTTATTGATAATGATCTGCTGAACAGTTCTTACTACACTGCCGGCAATCCAGTACAGACCCATACCTGCAGGAAGTGTAAAGCAGAAAAATGCAGAAATAATAGGCATGATGTTGTTCATCATCTTCATGGATGAACCCATATTTGACTGCTGACCATTGTTATTATTATCCGGAGTGGGCATCATCTTTACATTAATCCACTGTGTCACAGCAGCAAGAATAGGGATTAAAAGAGCTCCAACAAACAACAGATAAGATCCTGTTTGTAAAGCATCTCCTACAATGTGGGAAGGAGAATTGCCCACATTAAGACCCAGAAAATTATTATAGGTATCAATAAGACCGCCGTTACCTACAATAAACTGACCTTCATACTGAACAGCACCAAGACCGTATTCTTCAGCTACGATAGCCATATCAGAAGTGGAAAGCTTATTCAATACATCTACAACACCGTTGGTTAAATTAGTGCCTTCCATATGTTTACCGTACATTTTCACGGTACTGGCAATGCTCTCAATGGTATTTCCCTGAGCATCCACGGGATTTAAAAGGAATTTACCTCCATCCTGAAGAATGATCTTATTGGCAAGTTCCTTAAAAACATTACCTATCTTGGCAACATAAGCAGGCATTGCCTGAATAACCTGATACAATGCAAACAAAATAGGCATCTGAATGAGAAGCTGTAAACAGCTTCCTGTGGGAGAAACACCGTATTTTGCATAGACAGCTCTTGTCTCCTGATTCTGGGCCATTACGGATGCTTCGTCTTTTTTGCCTTTATACTTGGCCTGAATTGCCTGAATTTCAGGGTTCATCTTGGCAGAAAGCTTTGAAAACTTCTGCTGTCTGATGGTAAGAGGCAACATTAAAATATAAACTACAATGGTGAATAAAATAATGGACAGTCCAACATTAGGAATACTCAAAAAATCAAGAATCCGGAATATTCCGTCCATGATCACACCAAGCAGTTTAGCCACCCAACCTATAATAGGTGTTGACGACTGAGTTAATAAAATCATATTTCTTTATCCTCCTGGTTTGCTGCCTTAAGGTACCGGGTCGTACCCACCTTTTGAAAAAGGATTACATCTCAAAATTCTCCACAATGCAAGAAATCCACCTTTAAAAGAACCATATTTCTCAATTGCCTCCAGCCCATACTGGGAACAGGTAGGAAAATAGGGACATTTTGTTCTTTTCATGGGAGATATATTTTTTTGATAAAATCTAATAGCAGCAATCATTAATTTTTTCATACAATACAAACCGGCCTTCATCGATCCTTACACATAAAAATATACTTTAATAATCTGATGAAGTTTCCCTAGATGTAAAAGTGCACTCTCTATTTCGTTGTACCCGACAAAAGCTGCACTCGGTCTCGCGACGATTACCATATCCAAACCACTATTGAATATGTTTTCATGTAATCGGTAACTTTCTCTTACCAGTCTTGTAACGCGATGTCTTACAACACTGTTACCTACTTTTTTACTCACGCTGATTCCAATCCGATTCTTTCCGAGGCCATTTTCCTTTACATACATTACTAAATATTTGTTGGCGTATGATTTCCCGTTACGAAATACAAACTGAAACTGGTGATTCTTTTTAAGTGATTCTGAAAATTGCATTTTTTCTCCTCCCTATTACTTTTCATCAACAAAAAAGCAAAGGGAAAAAAAGGTCACATTGCTGTGACCTATGCTGATAATGTCTTTCTTCCTTTTGCTCTTCTTGCTGCCAGTACTTTTCTTCCGCCTGGAGTACTCATTCTGGCTCTGAAACCATGAACCTTGGATCTAGATCTTTTCTTAGGCTGAAATGTCATCTTCATGGAAACTGCACCTCCTTCTCTAACCTTAATGTATGATAAGGCAATCTACTTTTTAATAATTGGGATTATACGCCCATTTTTGGAAAATAGCATATCAATTGTATCCAAAATAGGACAAAATGTCAAGGATTATTTATAAAAAATAATTTTTATAAGTTATCCACAGAGATATACACTGATATTTATAAACATATAGGTTATCCACATGGTGTGAATTATTTGTGGATAAATAATTATATCTATATGGATAAGATGTGCAAACTATGTTGATAAGTATAAAAAAGCCTTAAAAATAAAGGGTTTTGTTTTTTCCACATTTTTGTCCACTTATCCACAAGCGTTTCCACAACGCATGTTGATAATATATTTATAAACATACTTATCAACACCCTGTGGATAACTTTATCCATAAATATGTTTATAACTAATGTTTGAAATATTTTACTTTTTATATTAAAATAATAATAGATTATTATCGTCAAAAATGGGTATTTTTACTTTTAGAAAGGCTATGAATTATGACAGAAGCAATAAAAGACAGCTGGACAACCATCAAGGAGACCCTCAGGCAGGAATACAGCCTGACGGATATTTCTTTTCACACCTGGGTAGAACCTTTACAATTCTATAATATTGAAGATAATGCAATTAATATTATCATACCCTTGGACCAGGCACATGCTCTTAATTATATTTCCAGTAAATATAAGATGTTTTTTCAGGTTACTATTGCGGAAATGTTTGACCATGAGTATGATATCAACTTTGTATTGGAAAAAGATGTAAAATCTCAGGATATCTATGACACAGACCTTAGTATGTCTTCCTCCGTTTTTAATATCAATTATGAAAATGCCAACTTAAATCCTAAGTACAAATTTGATACTTTTGTGGTGGGAAGTAATAATAAATTTGCTCATTCCGCATCCCTTGCCGTAGCAGAATCTCCCGGCGTAGCCTACAATCCACTCTATCTTTACGGAGGTGCTGGACTTGGTAAAACTCACCTTATGCACTCTATCGGTCATTTTGTACTGGAACAAAATCCTAATATGAAGGTTCTCTATGTTACCAGTGAAGATTTTACCAACGAAGTGATAGAATCCATCAGAAGCGGTAATTCGGCTGCAATGACAAAGCTCCGTGAAAAATACCGTACCGTAGATGTCCTAATGGTCGATGATGTACAGTTTATAATAGGTAAAGAAAGTACACAGGAAGAATTTTTCCATACTTTCAATGTACTTCACGCTGCCGGCAAACAGATCATACTTTCTTCCGATAAACCTCCGAAAGAGATGGAGACATTGGATGAGCGTTTCCGTTCCAGATTTGAATGGGGATTAATAGCAGATATTCAGGCACCCGATTATGAGACAAGAATGGCCATCCTAAAGAAAAATGCATATATCTACGACCGTAATATTGATGAAGATATTATCAAATATATAGCAACCAATATTAAGTCCAATATAAGAGAATTGGAAGGAGCCCTAAATAAGATTATAGCTTTTGCAAAACTTAATAAAGTAGACCTTACACTTTCCCTTGCCGAGGAAGCATTAAAGGATGTTATCTATCCCAATAAACCAAAGGAAGTTACCCCTACACTTATCCTGAATGTAGTAGCAGAACACTTTGGAATCAAACCGGAAGATATCAGCTCCAAAAAGCGCAATTCCGAATTTGTGATACCAAGGCAGGTAGTAATGTATCTTTGCAGAGAACTTACAGATGCTTCTTATTCCAATATAGGTAAATTGGTAGGTAAAAAAGACCATACCACCATTATCCACGGTGCTAAGAAAATAAGCGAAGAAATTAAAATGAATGAGGAACTTCGAAATAAGCTGGATATTATACATAAGAAAATTAATCCGGCCTGATATTTATCCACAGGTTAATGTGAATAAATTGTTCATAACCTTTATACCTGTGTTGATAACTTCATAAAACACTTTTTAAGTTGTTAAGGATATTGTGAATTATTTCTGTTTTTTCCACATAGAAAGTTTAAATAATTCACATGTTATCCATTCCATTTTTCCTTGAAAAATAGTATAATAGGAGTAGTTATACACATATCAACACCCCTTAATAATATTACTGCTAAAATCATTCATAATATATATCATTTGTGCATGCGCGATACAGGGTATATACACAAGAAGGGAGTTATACACAATGAAAATCATCTGTTCCAAATCAAATCTTTTAACCGGTGTCCAGATTGTATCAAAGGCTGTTCCAAATAAGACTACAATGTCTATTCTGGAATGTATTCTTGTAGATGCTACGAAAGGGTGCATTACATTGACTGCCAATGATATGGAGCTTGGCATTGAGACTACCATTGACGGAGATATCATTGAAAAAGGTATCATTGCCATAGATGCAAAGATTTTTTTGGAAATAGTGAGAAAGCTTCCTGACAGTGATATTGTAATAGAGTCAGACTCTTCTTACAGGACAACCATTACCTGTGAGAAGGCCAAATTTGCAATTGTTGGTAAATCAGGAGACGATTTCTCTTATCTTCCTGTTATTGAGAGAAATGACAGTATCATCATCAGCCAGTTTACTCTGAAAGAAGTGGTGAGGCAGACAATTTTCTCTATTTCCGACAATGATAATAATAAACTGATGACCGGTGAACTTTTTGATATTCATGACAATATCCTGAAAGTGGTTTCTTTGGACGGTCACAGAATTTCCATTCGAAAGATAGAGCTGAAGAACAATTATAATCCCAAGAAAGTTGTAGTTCCCGGCAAGACCCTGAATGAAGTGAGCAAGATTCTGCCCGGCGGAGCTGACAGTGATGTTAGTATTTTCTTTACACCGAAGCACATTGTATTTGAGTTTGACAATACAACCGTTGTATCAAGATTGATAGAGGGAGAATATTTCAGAATCGATCAGATGCTGTCCAGCGATTATGAGACAAAGGTTAAAGTGAATAAGAAAGAGCTTTTAAGCTGTATAGACCGTGCCACCCTGCTGGTAAAGGAAGGCGATAAGAAGCCTATCATCATAACCATCACTGATGAAAGTATGGAGCTTAAGATAAACTCCCTGCTGGGAAGCATGAATGAAGATATTGATATCACTAAAAGCGGTAAAGATCTGATGATTGGATTTAATCCCAAATTCCTGATCGATGCTTTGAGGGTCATTGATGATGAAGAAGTTGAACTTTATATGGTCAATCCGAAAGCTCCCTGCTTTATCAAGAATCAGGAAGAAAGCTATATTTATCTGATTCTGCCTGTTAACTTTACCAATGTTTCATAAGGTATAAGGGTGGAAAAGTATGGAAATAATAAAGTTAAGAGATGATTTTATAAAACTGGGTCAGGCACTTAAGGCTGCCGGCCTGGTAGAATCCGGTGTGGATGCCAAATTTGTGATACAGGATGGACTTGTAAAAGTAAACGGACAGATTGAAACACAGAGAGGTAAAAAATTGGTAGCCGGAGATCTGGTGGAATTTGACGGCCGGCAGATCAAAATAGAAGGTTAATGGAATGATAATAAAATCAATAGAACTGGCAGATTACAGGAATTATGAAGAATTGTCGTTGGAATTTGATAAGGGAACGACAATTCTTTTCGGAGATAATGCGCAGGGAAAAACTAATATTTTGGAAGCTGTCTATCAGGCAGCCACTACAAAGTCTCATAAAGGAAGCAAGGACAAAGAAATCATACGCTTTGGGAAGGATGAGGCTCACATAAGAACTTATCTTGAAAAAGAAGGTGTTGAAACCAGAGTGGATATACATCTTCGCAAGACAGGTTCCAAAGGGATTGCCATTGACGGGCAGAAGATAAAAAAAGCTGCAGATTTATTGGGATTGTGCAATGTGGTGTTTTTTTCACCTGAAGATTTGAGTATCATAAAAAACGGACCTTCTGAGAGAAGAAGATTTGTTGATATGGAACTTTGCCAGTTGGACAGTGTTTATCTTTATCATTTGAATAATTATAACAAAATCATTAACCAGAGAAATAAACTGTTAAAGGATATGTACCTGAGCCCCGGGCTGAGGGAGACTTTATCGGTGTGGGATATGCAGCTTTGTTCCTATGGCAGTAAGATCATAGAGAGAAGAAAGCTTTTTACAGAACAGCTTAATGAAATCATCTGTGAGATACATAAGAATCTTTCCGGAGGAAAAGAGAATCTTAAGATCGTTTATGAACCGGATACCTCCACAGAAGATTTTGAAACAAGGTTATTTATGAATATGGATAGGGATATCAAAATGAAAATGACTTCAGTGGGTCCGCACAGAGACGATTTTTCATTTTTGATAAATGGTGTGGATGCCAGAAGATTCGGGTCACAAGGGCAACAGAGAACAGCTGCGCTTTCTCTGAAGTTGGCAGAAATACAGCTGGTTAAGAAAATAACCAATGATACGCCGGTGCTTTTATTGGATGATGTTTTATCAGAGCTTGACAGCAGCAGACAGCAATTACTGTTGTCGGTTATGGGAGATATTCAGACGATCATAACATGTACGGGACTGGAAGAATTTGTTAATAACAGATTTACCATTGACCGTGTATATAAGGTGACTGAGGGGAAAGTGAGCTGTGTCAATGATGCTTTATAGATACAGCAGGAAAGGATTTTAAAATGAGTGAAGAAATAAAGGCAAATACAACTGTGGAACAGGAGTATGGTGCTGACCAGATTCAGATTTTGGAAGGACTTGAGGCAGTAAGAAAAAGGCCCGGTATGTATATTGGTACCACATCCGCCAGAGGTCTTCATCATCTGGTATACGAGATAGTAGATAATTCCGTGGACGAAGCTCTGGCAGGATACTGTGATACAATAGATGTTACCATCAATGAAGATAATTCCATTACTGTTATAGACAACGGCCGTGGTATTCCTGTGGGAATCAATCAAAAAGCAGGTATCCCTGCAGTTGAGGTGGTATTTACGGTACTGCATGCCGGTGGTAAGTTCGGCGGTGGAGGATATAAAGTATCCGGTGGTCTGCACGGAGTAGGTGCGTCAGTTGTAAATGCTTTGTCAGATTGGCTTGAGGTTGAAATCTGCCAGGACGGTAAAGTTTACAGACAGAGATATGAGAGAGGTCACGTCTGTTATCCTTTGAAGGAAATAGGTACCTGCAGTATTGAGAAAACGGGTACTAAGGTTTCTTTCCTGCCGGATAAAACAATTTTCACTGAGACCACAGAATACGAATTTGATGTGTTAAAGAGAAGGCTCCGGGAAATGGCTTTTCTGACCAAAGGACTTCGCATCATCCTGAGAGATTCCAGGACAGAAGAAAGTGAAGTTGTAAGTGATAATATCAGTGAAAATGAAAATCAGCAGGAACAGCAGCAGATAGGTGAACTGTTAAAGAGAGCTGAAGAAGATAAGGAACTGCAGAAGGCTGAATCATCAGGAGAGGTGGAAGAAGAGGAAGTTGCCGAAGAGAAAAAGACAAAAACCGGCGGCCGGATAGGTGTTCTTCACACGGTAACTCTTGACAACGGTAAAAAACAGAAAGTAATTGAATTTTACTATGAGGGCGGTATCAAGGAATTTGTAAATTACCTGAATAAGAGCAAAGAGCCCTTATATGAGAATATTCTTTACTTTGAGGGAAATAAAAATAATGTGTTTGTGGAAGTGGCTTTCCAGCACAATGATTCTTACAATGAAAGTGTATTCAGTTTTGTAAATAATATCAATACGCCTGAAGGTGGCACACATCTGCAGGGATTCCGCAATGCCATGACGAAGACTTTCAATGACTATGCAAGAGGATCAAAGCTTTTGAAGGAAAGTGAGCAGAATCTGTCCGGCGAGGATATAAGGGAAGGTCTTACTGCGATTGTCAGTGTAAAAATTGAGGATCCGCAGTTTGAAGGTCAGACAAAACAGAAATTGGGTAATTCAGAGGCAAGAAGTGCGGTTGACAGTATTGTTACCGAGCAGCTTACTTATTTTCTGGAGCAGAATCCGGGTGTTGCCAAGACAATATGTGAAAAATCTATTTTGGCACAGAGAGCAAGAGAGGCGGCCAGAAAAGCAAGAGAACTTACCAGAAGAAAAACAGCCCTGGAAAGTATGACTTTGCCCGGAAAGCTGGCAGACTGCTCTGACAAGGATCCTAAAAATTGTGAAATATACATCGTAGAGGGAGATTCCGCAGGCGGAAGTGCCAAGACAGCCAGAAGCCGTGCAACACAGGCAATTCTTCCTTTGAGAGGAAAAATACTCAACGTAGAAAAAGCAAGACTTGATAAGATTTATGCCAATGCTGAAATTAAAGCTATGATCACAGCCTTTGGTACGGGAATCCATGAGGATTTTGATATCAGCAAGCTGCGTTATGACAAGATTATCCTTATGACAGATGCGGATGTAGATGGTGCGCATATCAGTACGCTGCTTTTGACATTTCTCTACAGATTTATGCCTGATCTGATAAAAGAGGGACATGTATATCTGGCAAAACCCCCTCTTTACAAGTTGGAGAAGAATAAAAAAGTATGGTATGCCTACAGTGATGAAGAGTTGGATAAGATTCTTCAGGAAGTGGGAAGAGACCAGAATAACAAAATACAGCGTTATAAAGGTCTGGGTGAAATGGATGCGGAACAGCTCTGGGAGACTACCATGGATCCTGAGAGAAGAATTCTTCTGCGCGTAACTTACGATGAAGAGATGGCTTCCGAGATAGATCTTACTTTCACAACTTTGATGGGAGATAAAGTAGAGCCCAGAAGAGACTTTATTGAAGAGAACGCTAAGTTTGTTAAGAATTTAGATATTTAGTGTAAGAGGTTAATCCGATGAATGACGATATTTTTGATAAAGGCATAGAGATAGATAAAGTTCATGACGTAGATCTGAAAGAAAGAATGGAGACATTCTATATTGATTATGCCATGAGCGTTATCGCATCCCGTGCGCTTCCTGACGTAAGAGACGGTTTAAAACCTGTTCAGAGAAGAGTTCTTTACTCTATGATAGAGTTAAATAACGGCCCCGACAAGCCACACCGTAAAAGTGCGCGTATTGTCGGTGATACCATGGGTAAATATCACCCTCACGGTGACAGTTCCATTTATGGTGCCTTGGTAAATATGGCTCAGGAGTGGTCTTTCCGCTATCCTCTGATCGACGGTCACGGTAACTTCGGTTCCATGGATGGTGACGGAGCAGCTGCCATGCGTTATACTGAGGCAAGACTCAGTAAGATTTCCATGGAGCTTCTTGCCGATATCAACAAAGACACGGTCGATTTTGTACCTAACTTTGATGAGACAGAAAGAGAACCTGTGGTACTTCCCAGCCGTTATCCCAATCTTCTGGTGAACGGTACTACCGGTATTGCTGTAGGTATGGCGACCAACATTCCTCCTCACAATCTGAGGGAGGTTGTAGGTGCTGTTACCAAGATCATTGATAACAAAATTGAAGAAGACAGAGATACGGACATTGAAGAAATTCTGCAGATTATAAAAGCTCCGGATTTTCCTACAGGAGGGTTGATTCTGGGAACCAGAGGCTGTGAGGAAGCTTATCGCACCGGTCGCGGCAAGATTAGAGTACGTGCGGTGACGGATATAGAGACATTACCTAACGGTAAGAGTCAGATCATTGCCACAGAGCTTCCTTATATGGTAAATAAAGCCAACCTGATTATGAAGATTGCAGAATTGGTGAAGTTAAAGAAGATCGACGGCATCACCGATATCAGGGATGAATCCAACAGAGAAGGTATCAGAGTGGTTATCGAACTTCGCAGAGATGCCAATGCCAATGTAATCCTGAATCAGTTGTACAAACATACACAGATGCAGGATACTTTCGGTGTGATCATGCTTGCTCTGGTGAATAATGAGCCTAAGGTTATGAATATTCTTGATATGCTGAAGGCTTATCTGAAGCATCAGGAAGAAGTAGTTACCAGAAGAACAAAATATGAACTGAACAAAGCTGAAGAGAGAGACCATATCTTACAGGGTCTGTTAAAGGCACTTGATTTTATCGATGAAGTGATCAGTATCATCAGAAGCAGTCAGAATACACAGATAGCCAAAGAAAGGCTGACTGAGAGATTTGACCTTTCAGATGCTCAGGCTCAGGCTATCGTTGATATGCGATTGAGAGCTCTGACCGGACTGGAAAGAGAAAAGCTTGAAAATGAACATATTGAATTGCAGAAGCTGATTGGTGAATTGAAAGCAATTCTTGCTGATGAAAAATTACTGCTTGGCGTCATCAAAAAGGAAATGACGGTTATTTCCGATAAATTCGGCGATGGCAGAAGAAGTAAGATTGGCTTTGATGAGCTGGATATTTCCATGGAGGACCTGATCCCCAGTGAGGATACCATCATTGCCATGACAAGTCTCGGTTATATAAAGAGAATGACTGTAGATAACTTTAAGGCTCAGAACAGGGGCGGCAAGGGTATCAAGGGTATGCAGACCATTGAAGACGATTATATTGAAGATCTTCTGATGACCAATACCCATCATTATCTGAATTTCTTTACCAACAGCGGAAGAGTATATAGGATAAAGGCTTATGAGATACCGGAGGCAGGAAGAACGGCAAGAGGTACAGCTATTGTAAATCTGCTTCAGTTATCACCCGGTGAAAAGATAACGGCCATGATTCCTATTGAGGAGTACAATGAAGAGCAGAATCTGTTTATGGTAACCAAGCAGGGAACTGTAAAGAAAACTTCTCTGATGGAATTCTCCAACGTCCGCAAAAACGGTCTTGCTGCCATTAACCTCAGAGAGGATGATGAGCTGATTGAGGTAAAGACCACAGACAAAGACAGTGAAATCTTTCTGGTAACCAAGCAGGGAATGTGCATTCGTTTCAAGGAATCTGATGTGAGACCTACAGGCAGGGCGTCTATGGGTGTCATTGGTATGAATCTGGAACCCGGTGATGAGATTGTAGGAATGCAGCTTAACAGTCAGGGTGATTCCCTGTTGTTCGTATCAGAAAACGGTATGGGTAAATGTACTGTTATGGATGAGTTTTCTGTACAAAAACGTGGCGGTAAGGGTGTAAAATGCTATAAGATCACAGAAAAAACAGGTGATGTGATTGGTGTGAAGGCAGTTACCGACGATAATCAGATAATGATGATCACCACGGAAGGCATTATTATTCAGCTGCGTGTACAGGATATCAGTGTTCTGGGAAGAATTACTTCCGGTGTAAAACTGATCAACCTGGATGAAGGCGTGACAGTGGCACAGATTGCGAAAGTCAGGGATAAGGTAGCTGACGAAGAACAGAGAACAGAAGATATCGTTGAGAACGCAGAAGAAATTACAGAGGAATAAATAATTAGACAAAAAGTGAGTTGAAATTGATATTTTAACTCACTTTTTTTGCTGTGTTTTGCTTATGTCTCTATAATCTGTTGAAAAGAAAAGATCTTAGGAATATAATAAGTGTACTTATAAATAGGAGCGGAATATATGATTTTTGAGGAATTGTTAAAAGGAAGAAAATGTAGCTGCGGTATGTTCCACAGTTGTGATATCAAGAAAGTTATCATAGGTTCCGGGGCAATGAAGGAATTAAAAAATCTGGCAGAGGATTATAAAAATATTCTTCTTGTTGCGGATACCAATACGTACCAAGTCTGCGGTAAAGCGGCAGAAGGACAAATTGTTGAAAAGCTGGAAAACACTCTTATTTACAAAAGAGAAGGGTTATTGGTTCCTGACGAAAAAGCCATAGAAGAAATGCAGGAGAAGTTGACAGACCGGACGGATCTTATCATAGGAGTAGGTTCCGGAGTGATTCAGGATCTCTGTAAACATGTAAGTTTCCGGGCAGGACTTCCATATTTTATAGTAGCAACGGCACCTTCCATGGATGGATATGCTTCCAAAGGAGCTGCCATGATCATAGGAAATATGAAGATTACTTACAATGCCCATGTTCCTCAGGCAATAATAGGAGATACCGATATTTTGAAAGAAGCTCCTCTTGAATTGATCCAGTCCGGTTACGGAGATATCGTAGGAAAATATTCCTGTCTCAATGACTGGAAATTAAGTAAAGTTATAAATGGAGAATATTTTTGTGAATATGTATATAACCTGACCTTTGAAATGCTTTGTAAGACAAAGGATGTGGGAGAAAAGCTTCTGAAAAGGGATGAGGAAGCAATAGGAACTCTTATGGAAGCGTTGGTTGGTGTAGGAATTGCCATGGCTTATGTGGGAAATTCCAGGCCTGCTTCCGGCAGTGAACATCATCTCTCCCACTATTTTGAAGTGGTAGGAATCATGAATGATGAACCCTATTTTATGCATGGGACAGATGTTCTTTTTTCAGCAGTATATACTCAGAAAATTAGAGAAAAGTTGTTACACATTCAGGTTCCGGAGCATTATAAAATAAAGGACATGGAGGTTTGGGAAGAAAATATCAGAAGAGTGTACGGGACGGCAGCGGAAGGCGTTCTTGCATTACAAAACAGATTAGGTTGGTATGAAACAGACCGTTACCCTGTTTATCTGGAAAAGTGGCATCAGATCAGAGAGGTTCTGAAGGAAGTTCCTTCTTCGGAAGAGTTGATCGGTTACGTGAAAAGTATCGGATTGGATATGAGACAATTTGAACGTTTATATGGGAAAAAAAATACAAGATGCCATATGGTATGCAAAGGATTTAAAAGATAGATTTACTGTCTTGTGGGTAAATTATGACTTAAGAGGATAATGATTACCGAAATTTTGCAGACATCATGACAAAAGAAATGGATATTTTTTAGTAAAAAAGACGATTGATAATTGTGTGCTAAAGTGGTATTATGCAGTTGTTTTTGAAAACGAAAGGAGTTTTGTATCATGCAGGATTTAGTTATAAGTTTAGCACTTGCTATCATCGGTGGATTACTCATGTCCCGAGTAGCAAAGAAGCTTAATTTACCGGCAGTTACAGCTTATCTTGTAGCAGGCTTGTTGTTAGGACCTTATTGCCTCGGGGCATTACATATTTCCGGAGTAGGATTTAATTCATTGGCACAGGTGGAATCCATCAGTGTGATCACACAGGTAGCTATGGGATTTATCGCCTTTACTATCGGCAATGAATTCAGACTTACCCAGCTGAAAAGTATGGGAAAACAGGCGATCATAGTAGGTGTTTTACAGGCTGTTGTGACTACGGTAGTAGTTGATATTGCCCTGATTGCGCTTCACCTTGCATTCCCTTCCATTATTTCCCTGCCCGCAGCGATCGTATTGGGTGCCATTGCTTCCGCTACCGCACCTGCAGCAACGCTGATGGTTGTTAAGCAGTATAAGGCGGAAGGTCCTCTGACCAGCCTGTTAATGCTGGTAGTTGCCATTGATGATGCGGTAGGTCTTGTGCTCTTTGCAGTGTCTATGGGAGTTGCCAATGCTATCGAGATGGGAAGTATCAGCGTTTCCGGTATGATCGTGGAACCCATTGTGGAGATCGTATTATCTCTGGGTTTGGGTGCCTTGATGGGGCTTCTTTTGAATTATCTTGAGATATTTTTCCACTCCAGAAGTAAACGTATGTCCCTGTCCGTAGCATTTGTTATGCTTACGGTAGGTCTGTCCATGATAAAATTCCAGATTGGCGGCATTCATTGCGGTTTTTCCCTGCTGCTGGTATGTATGATGACAGGTACCGTATTCTGTAATGTCTGCGAGACTTCAGAAGAGTTGATGAACCGTGTGGACGGTTGGACGGTTCCTCTGAATATTTTGTTCTTCGTACTGTCCGGTGCAGAGTTGGATCTGAAGATTTTAAGCGATCCCATGGTACTTCTGATAGGTGTGATCTATATTGCAACCAGATGTATCGGCAAATACAGCGGTGCGTACAGTAGTTGCAGTTTGACGAAATGCAGTAAACGTATCACAAAAAATCTGGGAATTACGTTGTTCCCTCAGGCAGGTGTTGCACTGGGAATGTCTCTTACCGCAGCAAGCCTCTCTGACGGTGCAATGGTGAGAAATGTAGTTTTATTCAGTGTGCTGGTATATGAATTGATTGGTCCTGCCCTGACCAAGCGTTCACTCCTGGCAGCAGGCGAGATCAGGCTGGAAGGAAAGACCAGTGCAAGAAGCAAGAACAAGCCGAAACCTCCTGTCAGCTTACACATTTAGAAAGAGAGGATTATTATGCAGAAAATTCGTTGGGGAATCATGGGTACCGGAAGAATTGCAGGTGTCTTTTGCAATACTTTAAAGGAACTGGAGCAGGCAGAGATTTATGCGGTAGCTTCCAGAAATGAAGAAAAGGCAGAAGAGTTCGGTGGCAGATACAATGCCGAGAAATGCTACGGAAGTTATGAGGAACTTGTAGCAGATGACCGGGTGGATATTATTTATGTGGCAACCCCAATTATGTGCCATTACGATAATGTAAAGCTCTGTCTGGAAGCAGGGAAGCATGTTCTCTGTGAGAAGGCAATTACCCGCAGTGCGGAGCAGGCCAGGGAATTATATGAACTTGCCAAAGCAAAGAAGCTGTTTCTCATGGAAGGAATGTGGAGCAAGTGCCAACCGGTGTTCTGCAAGCTCGTGGAATGGAACCGGGAAGGCAAATTCGGTGAGATAAAGGCCATGGATGTGAGATTTTATACTTACGGAAATAAGGATCATCGCCTGGTGAGGGATAAGAACCAGGGAGGTGTTCTGTTTGATCTGATCATTTATCCCCTTACTTATGTCTGTTCCCTGTTGGGTTATGATCCCGTGAAGATGAATGCGCTGGCTGTTATCGGCGGTGATGACACGGATATTATGGACAGTGTTCAGGTGAAGTACGGAAACGGAGCCTTTGCGGCGATCACCGGCGGTGTTTCCCACGAAAGGCAGATTTCTTTATACGTTCAGGGAACCAAGGGAAGATTACTGATTAACAAAGAATTCTTTTTCCAGGCGCAGCACGCTGTGCTTGAGGATTGGCATGGTCAGACGCTGGAAGAATTCTATGGACCTTTTATGATAAGTGGTTACGAGTACGAAGCCATCGAGGCAATGGAATGTATTGCAAATGGAAAGACGGAAAGTGATCTGGTTCCTATGGATGAGACGATAAGGATCCTTGAACTTTTGGAGGAATGCAGTAAACAGTGATTGATCACCGGTTTGAAGAAGCGAAGAAAAAAATAATCGGTATAGAGCGGCAGCGTCTGGGAATCGGCACCTACGGAGAGAAGACAGTTCATGCGATTTTCAAGAATTACTATGAACCTGAAGAAGATAAGCAGGAGATTCCCATAGACCGCTATATTGCAGATATTTTTAACGGACAGGAAATCATAGAGATACAGACAAGGCAGTTTGAACGGATGAGGAAAAAGCTGGAAGCTTTTTTGTCCATATATCCTGTGACCATTGTCTATCCCATCCCCAGGGAAAAATGGCTGATCTGGATCGATGAAGAGAGCGGAGAGCTGACAGCCAGGCGTAAATCTCCCAAAAAAGGCAATCCCTATCATGCCTTTAAGGAGCTTTACAGGATCAAAATGTATCTCAAGAATCCTAATCTTAAGCTCAAACTGGTTCTCACCGACATAGAGGAGTACCGCCTGCTGAACGGTTGGAGTAAAGACCGGAAGAAGGGATCTACCCGCTATGACAGGATCCCTTTAAATATTATCGGAGAGACGCAGATTGAGCGACCGGAAGATTATATGCAGTTTGTGCCCACGCAGTTGGAAGAAGCTTTTACCGTAAAAGAATTTGCCAGGGAAGCACATATTCCTCAGAAGCTGGCCGGAACCGTGATCCATATCCTGCATTATGTTGGGACCATAGAAAGGATCGGCAGGAAGGGAAATGCTTTTATCTATCAGCTGAAGGAAGAATAACAAGATTATTTTAGATATTGTCTTTTTTGCAAAAGCGTGATACACTTTATCTGTAACTGAATAGAGAACATTACAGGTGTCGGATACTACGGTATCCGATGAAAAGGGAAGCAGGTGAAAGACCTGCGCGATCTCGTCGCTGTAAGGGAGTAGTTCTGTTCCGATAGGATGCCACTGGGGGATGTATACCGGGAAGGCAGAGCAGAACGCAGATGCCCGAGCCAGAAGACCTGCCTGTGATGAGTGCTGTAGGACCACGAGGACTTGGTTAGTACGAAGGTGACCTTCCGTAAAGGCGGTTTTTTATGCTACGGTACTTAAAAATCGGACTTTAGGGAGGTTTTTTGTTGCCTCAAAGCAGTAAAACAAGAACTCATGACCTGCGAAATTAATTTGCAAAAGGCAGAAAGAGAGGTCAATATGACAACAGAAAACAACAAAAAGAAATCAGGAATTTTAAAGATTTGCCTGGGATTAATTGCTTTGGCAGCAGTGATCGCTGTAATGGTATGGGCATACAATAAATTTTCTGAGAAGCCCGTTGAGGGAAGCAAAGCAATCACCATCGAGGTAGTGGGAAAAGAAAAGGAAGCTGCCTATGAGCTGAAAACAGATGCAAAGTATCTGGCAGAAGCGATGGATGAGGCTGAAGGATTGACTTATGAAATGGAAGACGGTATGATTTTGACCGTTAACGGAGAAACTGCAGATTTCAGTAAAGACAGCTCCTACTGGGCAATTTATGTAAATGGCGAATATGGTATGTACGGTGTAAATGAGCAGCCGGTAGAAGACGGTGACGTTTTCAAATTTGAATATACCGTATATGTTGCTGAATAATGATGAATGTGAGTAATAAGAAGAAAAAGAAATTATTAACGGTAAGAGATATTACCTTGATCGGTGTGATGGTGGCTGTGATCGAAGCCTGCAAAATGGCAATGACCTTTCTGCCCAATATTGAGCTGACTTCCTTTTGGGTCATTGTATTTACCCTGTTCTTTGGCTGGAATATGGTATTTGTGATCCCGGTATTTATACTGATTGAGGCAACCATATATCCCTTCGGTCTGTGGCTGATCATGTATTTCTACGCATGGCCCTTGCTGGCGCTGATCGTATGGATATTCCGGAAGAAAGATTCCGTATGGTTCTGGAGTATTTTGTCGTCACTGTTCGGATTGAGCTTTGGATTGCTTTGCGCGATTCCGTACATATTCATCCAGGGAACAACAGGCGGATTGGCATTTGCCTTTTCCTGGTGGATTGCCGGGATTCCCTGGGATCTGGTCCACGGTGTGAGCAATTTTGTCCTGATGCTCGTTCTCTACCGTCCCGTCCGTAACCTTATGAAAAAATTGCCTGTTATAAAAGATTAAGGACGAATATATATTTTCTATAACAGGCGGTAACCTTAACGAAAAGAGATTCCATCGTGTTTGTATAAAAGGCCCTTGAAAAACGCCGGCGCTTGGTGAGGTACTTTCGAACCTAGCGTCCGCTGCGCTTTTTCACGGAGCGAGAGCGTGCCGTTATACAAATATGATGGAATCTCTTTTCATTTAGAGTAAACCCTGTTGCAAAAGATATCAATCTTCCTCTTCCGGTTCTTTCTTGGATTTCTGGAGGGAGAAGATAAATTCGCTTCCCTCGCCGGGGGTACTGATGACATTGATATTTTCTTCGTGAGCTTTTATAATCTCTTTTACAATGGAAAGGCCCAATCCGGTGCCTTTCTTATCTTTTCCTCGGGACAGATCAGATTTGTAGAAGCGGTCCCAGATCCGCTTCAGGTCTTCTTTGGGAATGCCAATGCCGGTATCTTTGACAGATACCAGTACTTTGTTTTTCTTCTCGGAAGTTTCGATCCGGATGGAAGAGTTGGTATGACTGAATTTGATGGCATTATCAGTCAGGTTATAAAGGATCTGCTGTATTTTGTCAAGATCTGCATGGACATACAGAATGTTGCCGCTCAGTATCAGCTCTATATTCATATTTTTATTATGACAGGTTCCTTCAAAGGAGGCAGCTGTCTTGCGGACCACAGCATTGATATCGAAATCTGCCTTATCGATCAGCATACCCCTGGTGTTCAGATTGTTCAGCATCAGAAGACTGTTGGTCAGCTTGGTGAGACGTTCCGTCTCATTCAGTACAATCTGCAGGTATTTTTCATACATTTCCGGGGGGATGGTCCCGTCCAGCATGGCATCAAGATAACCCTTGATAGAAGTGAGGGGGGAGCGGAAGTCATGGGACACATTGGCGATAAATTTTTTCTGGTCATCCTCCGAACGGGCAATCTCGCTGGCCATATAGGACAGACAGGCGGCAAGATAACCGATCTCATCTTCGCTGTCTACCTGAAATTCATAATGCATATTGCCGGATGCATATTGCTCCGTGGCGTAAATGATTTTTTTCAGGGGAATGTACACCATTTCCGTAAAAAAGATCAGAATGATCATAGACAGAAGGATCAAAACAAAAAGGATAATATAGGCAATACTCAGAAGGCTGTTCACGGATTCATCCAGATTAGCCACCTGGGTATGAATGACAAGATAGCCTTTTACTTTAAAATTCCCGGTGATGGGTGCAATGACGCTCAGAACATCTTCTTCAAATTCGCCGAAGAAATTGTCCACAGTATAATAAGAGCCCTGTATCACAGTAGGGTCAAAATTTTCCAAAATGACAGGGTCTTCCACATTCAGAGGAGCACTGGTATCCAGAACCAGACGTCCTGAAGGGTTGACGATCCGGATCGTGGAATCTAAATAGACAGCCAGAGCATCCAGCTGGATTTTTACGGTTTCCAGTGTGGTCTCACTGGAGTACAGTCCTCCGGCGTATGTGTTGGCAATAAGGGTCGCTTCCGAATAAAGAGCATCGGCTTTCTCCCGGACCAAATGATCCTTTATCATACCGGGGACAAAAAGATTGATGACAATAAAGCCGAAAACGGCGAAAATTACATAGCCTAAAATAAACTTCAGGTAGAGGGTCTTTTTCATTTATCGCACCTCAAACTTATAACCGATTCCCCAGATGGTAGCAATTTTCCAGTTGCCGTAATCTTTGATCTTTTCTCTCAGTCGCTTGATATGTACGTCAACCGTTCTGGTATCTCCCACATACTCATATCCCCAAATCTGATCCAGCAGCTGTTCTCTGGTAAAAACATGGTTGGGAGAGGAGGCCAGGAAGTACAATAGCTCCAGCTCTTTGGGAGGCATGTCCACATCATTCCCCATGTAAGTTACCGAATAGTTGGTCAGATTTATGACCAACTCAGGATATTCCACACACTTGGTGCCGGAAATTTCAGGGGCAGCCGCCACCGGCTTATAGCGGCGCAGAACTGCCTTTACCCTGGCTACCAGTTCCTTGGCATCAAAGGGCTTTTCCATGTAATCGTCCGCGCCCAGCTCAAGTCCCAGTACTTTGTCAAAGACTTCACCTTTGGCTGAAAGCATGATAATGGGAAGAGGATATTTTGCCCTTATTTCGCGGCACACCTGATAACCGTCTATGCCGGGAAGCATCAGATCAAGTAAAACCAAGTTGGGATCAAAGGTTTTTACTGCATCCATAACAGACTCACCGTCATTCACGATCAGAGTTTGAAAACATTCTTTGGTCAGGTACAGAGAAATCAGCTCTGCAATATTGTTGTCGTCGTCTACAATTAAAATTTTCTGTCTGTTGACCATGTGAAATCTCCTTTGGCAATGTATAAAAAGAGGATTATTGGAAGGTTACAATGGTTACACCGGCATCTCCTTCACCGTATTCTCCCAGGCGGTATTCTTTTACATGTTTCATTCTCTTTAAGTGGCTGTGGACAGCGCTTCGCAGTGCACCGGTTCCTTTGCCGTGTACCACACGGATGCTGGTGAGGTGTGCCAGATACGCGTCATCGAGATATTTGTCCAACTCTGCAAGGGCCTCATCAACGGTGCGTCCAAGCAGGTTGATCTCGGGAGAGACGGAGAAAGATTTGGACATCTTGATCTTACCGGTATTGGTTCGCTGCAGGGCAGGGGCAGAGACAGTCTCTTCTTCTGTCAGTATCAGATCCTTTACATTCACTTGTGAACGTATGATGCCACACTGTACGAAAAGATTTCCCCTGGCATCGGGAAGGCTGGAGACGGTTCCCTTGAGGCCCATGGAAAGAATCTTTACGGTATCACCTTTTTTCAGCTTCTTGGGATCCAGCTCTTTCTTTTTAGGGGAAAGCTCCGGTTTGAAATGCGCACTGAGCTTATCGCTTTTCTCGTTAATCTTATCCCTTACCTTCTGTCGCTTCTTCTCCATCTCCCGGATATCTGCGGAGGATCCCAATTTGTTGAAATCACGGATGGTTTCATCGGCTACATCCTTGGCTTCCTGGAGGATCTGACGTGCCTTTTCATTGGCCTCCCGCAGAATTTTATCCTTTGCCTGATCTATTTTTTCATTTTTGCGGCGAAGCTGCTCTTCCAAGGTGCGGATCCGCTGCTTATATTCTGCAATTTCCTGACGCTCTTTTTCTATGGTAATACGGCTGTGTTCCAGATCTGCGATCACGTCCTCAAAGCTTTCGTCCTCTTTGCTGATCTGCTCTTTGGCCGCGTTTATGATCTCATCCGGAAGCCCCAGCTTGGAAGAAATGGCAAAAGCGTTACTCTTACCGGGAATTCCGATCAACAGCCGGTAGGTGGGCTGCAATGTTTCTACACTGAATTCACAACAGGCGTTTTCCACAAAGGGAGTGGAAAGAGCGTAAATTTTCAGCTCACTGTAATGAGTGGTTGCCATGGTACGGATCCCTCTGTCGTGCAAATGATTTAAGATGGAGATCGCCAGTGCGGCACCCTCTGTGGGGTCGGTGCCGGCACCCAGTTCATCAAACAGACACAGGGAATTTTCGTCTGCATGGGCTAAAATGTGGACAATGCTTGTCATATGGGAAGAAAATGTGGACAGGCTCTGTTCAATGCTCTGCTCATCGCCGATATCCGCATAGACTTCCGTAAAAATGGAAAGCTCGGAACGGTCCATGGCCGGAATGTGCAGGCCGGCCTGCCCCATCAGGGTAAAAAGTCCCACTGTCTTCAGGGAGACGGTCTTGCCGCCGGTATTGGGGCCGGTAATGATCAACAGGTCAAAATCTCTGCCCAGGTAAATGTCAATGGGAACGACCTTCTTCTTGTCCAGAAGAGGATGGCGTCCCTTACGGATATGAATGCGATGATCCGTATTAAAGGCCGGCATGGTAGCATTCAGCTCAAGTGCCAGTTTTGCCTTGGCAAACACAAAATCCAGCTGCGTCATGATCTGTTGATTTGTCCGGATCTCCCCTGTGTGTTCTCCTATCATGGCACTGAGAGTCGCCAGGATCACCTCAATCTCTTTCTTTTCCTCCAGTTCCAGTTCCCGAAGCTGATTATTCAGGCTCACCACAGCAGCCGGTTCAATGAAAAAGGTAGAACCGGTGGATGACTGGTCATGGATCATTCCGTGGACCTGTCCTTTATATTCTGCTTTTACGGGGATACAGTAGCGGTTATTACGCATGGTGATCACGGCGTCCTGCAGATAGGTGCGGTGAGAGCCGTTAACCATGGAATTTAACTGACTGTGTATCTTTTCATTTGTCAAAAGCATGTTACGGCGGATCGATTTCAGTCCGGTACTGGCATCATCAGCCACCTCATCCTCTGACAAAATACATCTGCTGATCTCATTGGCAATCTGTGTCAGCGGGGTCAGCAGCTCAAAGTATTCGTCCAGGCTGTCAGAAGGCGCATCTTCCCGATCCTTGCGGCCGTAGGTTTTGATTCGGTTTACATTATCCAGCAGTTTTGCGATCTTTAAAAGCTCTGCCATGGACAGAGTGCTGCCAATCTCCAACGTCCGCAGGGAAAAGCCAATATCGTAATTGCTTCCAAAGGAGGTACTGCCCTTTTGGAACAGTCTGGTCAGACCATCCTTTGTCTCTGTCTGTTCCTTCCGGATCCGGTTAAGATCCACCATGGGGACCAACTCCCCGCAGACTTTTTTGCCGGGAGCAGAATCGGCCTTTTCCACTAACAGATGAATAATTTTATCATATTCAAGAGTCCTTAAAACCTTTTCGTTCATATTGCAAAAATCTCCATAAGAATCCATCCTATCACAAATCCAGTATACCACAACCACACACCTGAGAAAAGCGCTTTTTCTTTACTTTTTCCTGCCAATCAGCTATACTAATATTAATTTACAGTGACTGTTTATAGCTATCGTAGGTTGACGTGGGGAAGCACAGGATAACCGGCTGCTTATCGGCCTCCACATCTCCTGTGCTTCCTCACGTGGCTTTTAAAAAGGAGACATCCAGGATGCAGCATGAGCAGAAAGAATTTATCATTGAGAAAATAAAAGAGCGTCCCATTAACAAGAAAAAGCTGATGCGCCGCACCTTGATTACTGCAGCCATGGCAGTGATGTTCGGTCTGATTGCATGTTTCACATTTTTGCTTCTGGAGCCTGTTATCAGCAAGTGGCTTTATCCGGAAGAGCCTCCTCAGATGGTGCTGTTCCCCGAGGACCCGGAGGAAATGAGCCCGGAAGATATGCTGTCCGATACTATGCAAAATATGCAGAATATGCAAAACAAGGAGGAGCAGACGCCGCCGGATCCTGAGAGCATTACGCTGGATGAAGGGCAGATAGAGGATATCCTGTCAAAAGTAGTGCTGGATAAAGAAAGTTATCTGGAGCTTTATGGGGCTCTTTCTGACTTTACAGGGGAATTGGAAAAGTCGATGGTCACCGTGTCCGGCTTCATCTCCGAGACAGAATGGATGGAAACTTATATGGAGAGCAGCAGACAAACTTCCGGTGTCATCGTGGCAAATACGGAGAAAGAGCTTCTCATGTTGGTTTCTTATGAACCGATAAGTGATGCGGAATTTCTGGTGGTGGAGTTTTTCAATCAACTGCAGGTAGAAGCTTATATTAAGCAGGCTCACGCGGGAGTGGGACTGGCGATAGTGGCAGTTGATCTGGAGGGAGTGTCAGAGCAGTACACGAAGGATATTACGGTGGCCACACTGGGAAGCACAAATTCGCTCTGGCTGCGGGGACAGCCGGTGATCGCACTGGGAAGCCCCACGGGAAGCATCGAAACGGTTGCATACGGAATGATAGTAGGTGAAGACCTGCACTACATGGAAGATTTTCAATATAAGATGCTCCACACAGATATTATCGGAAGCAGTAAGGCAGGGGGTTTTTTGTTTAACCTTCAGGGAAAGCTGATCGGAGTCATCACTAATGTGGGAAAGGAAGATCATGTGGAATATATGATATCTGCTTACGGGATTTCAGATCTTCGAAAACTCATAGAGAAACTGTCCAACCAGATACCGGTTCCGTATCTGGGAGTTGTAGGGCGGGAAATCAGCGACAAGGTGAACCGGGAATTGCAGGTACCGCTGGGGATCTACGTAAGTGAGGTGGCCAAAAACTCCCCTGCAATGCTTGCAGGTATCCAGCAGGGGGATATCATTATAAAAATGAATGGGTACAATATGCAGAAGATGGCTCGTTTCTCCACAGAGCTTTTGCAGACAGAGGCAGGTCAGACGATTACAGTGGTCCTGATGCGCCAGTCTCAGGAGGAATATAAAGAAATGACGCTTTCCATTGTTTTGGATAAGGCGAAAGGAGAGGAATAAAAATGAAATATATTAAGGATTTCAGGGAAGGGGACCGCATCTTTGACATTTACCTGTGCAAAAACAGGCAGGCAGCAGTGACCAAGAACGGGAAACCCTATGAAAATGTTATTTTACAGGATAAGACAGGTACGATAGATGCAAAGGTCTGGGAGCCGAACAATCCGGGAATCGGAGATTACGATACGCTGGATTACATTGAGGTATACGGAGAAGTGACCAATTTCCAGGGGGCTTTGCAGGTCAGTGTAAAGAGGATCCGCGTTTGCAGAGAAGGCGAGTACAATCCTGCCGAATACCTGCCGGTAAGCTCCAAAGATAATGAGCAGATGTATCAGGAGCTGCTCTCCTTTGTAAAAAGCATTGAAAATACATATTTAAAGCAGTTATTGGAATCATTTTTTGTAAAAGACGCAGCGTTTATTAAGGGATTCCGGAATTCCTCCGCAGCCAAGACCGTGCACCACGGTTTTGTGGGAGGTCTTTTGGAGCACACTTTGAGTGTGGCAAAGCTGTGTGATTATTATTGTAAAAATTATCCTATTTTAAAGAGAGATCTCTTGCTGACGGCGGCCATGTGCCACGACATCGGAAAAACCAGAGAGATCGCACCGTTTCCTGCAAATGATTATACGGACGACGGTCAGCTTCTTGGACACATTGTCATGGGTTCCCAGATGGTGGGAGAGAAAGCTGCGCAGATACCGGGATTCCCTCATGTGCTGATCTCTCAGGTACAGCACTGTATCCTTGCCCACCACGGAAAATATGAATACGGCTCACCGAAGCTTCCGGCGCTCATCGAGGCGCTGGCCCTAAACTATGCAGACGATACAGACGCAAAACTGGAGACCTTTAAAGAAATCCTGGAAAATTCCCACGAGACCGGCTGGCTGGGATATAACAGACTGCTGGAATCCAATTTGCGGGCAACCAGGCTGGAGTAAATTATGGAATATCAAAAAAATGATCTTGTGACAGTAACCATTGAAGACATGGGCGCTGAGGGAGAAGGCATCGGTAAGGTGGACGGCTTCACCCTGTTTATAAAGGATGCGGTCATCGGTGGCACCGTAGAGGCCAAGATAATGAAAAGCAAGAAGCACTATGCTTATGCCAGATTAGAGAAGGTTTTACAGCCTTCTCCTTTTCGTACACAGCCAAGATGTTCTTATCATAAACAGTGCGGCGGCTGTCAGATCCAGGCACTGGACTATAAGAAACAGCTGGAATTCAAGCAGTCCAAGGTCAGGAACAATCTGGTGCGTATCGGAGGCTTTGAAGAAGACTTTATCGATGGGATCATGGAGCCCATTGTAGGCATGGAAGAGCCTTATCATTATCGCAACAAAGCCCAGTACCCTGTGGGCACCGACAAAAACGGCAGCGTGATCACCGGTTTTTATGCCGGCCGCACTCATTCCATCATTGCCAATACCAACTGTTATCTGGGACTTCCGGTAAATGAAAAAATCCTTCATATCATTCTTTCTCACATGAAAAAGTACGGGATCACGGCATACAACGAGGAAACCGGGCAGGGTCTTGTGCGACACATTCTGATTCGCACAGGTTTTACAAGTAAGGAGATCATGGTATGCCTGGTCCTCAACAAAAAAAAGGCACATTCAACTTGTCAAGAGGAATTTATGCCCTCTCAGGGAGAGTTTTTGCAGGCTCTTTCCCGGGTGGAAGGAATGGCAAGTGTCTCTGTGAGCATCAATACCGAGAAGACCAATGTGATCATGGGCAAAGAGATCCACTGCATCTGGGGAAGCCTTACCATACAGGACACCATTCATGTAAGAGATATGCAGAGGGATGGGTATCCCTTTACCGGTCAGGAACTGACCTTTAAAATCTCCCCACTCTCTTTTTATCAGGTAAACCCGGTGCAGACTGAAAAGCTCTACAGTCTTGCGTTGGAGTATGCTGGACTGACCGGTCGGGAGACCGTATGGGATCTGTACTGTGGAATTGGGACCATTTCCCTGTTCCTGGCAGCAGGAGCAAAGCAGGTCTACGGTGTGGAGATCGTGCCCCAGGCAATCCAGGATGCCAAGGAAAATGCACAGCGTAACGGCATCAAAAACGCTGAATTTTTTGTGGGAAAGGCGGAGGAAGTTCTGCCTCGCAAGTACGAAGAAGAAGGCATTTATGCGGACGTGATCGTGGTAGATCCTCCAAGGAAGGGCTGTGACGAGGCCTGCCTTAAGACAATGCTTCGGATGAGGCCGGAGAGGATCGTGTACGTCAGCTGTGATTCCGCGACCCTGGCAAGGGACCTCAGGGTACTTTGTGATGGAGGGTATGAACTCAAGAAAGCCAGACCCACGGACATGTTTGGGCAAACGGTACATGTGGAGACGGTTTGTTTGCTGGAGCGAAAAGGGCGGTAAATCAAGGGATTTTGGCATCTGAGGGAAGAAATGGATGTGTGTTTTCAGAAATGATGAGGCGGTTTGAGGGAATTGATTTACCCCGGGGGATAGGCATTTAAGGACGAAGGGTGCATATAATGGGCAAAATGATTGTGCAAGCGAGGAAACCAATTTTATTGAAACATTTATAAATGCAACAGAATATGATGAGTATGACAGATTGATTCAATTGTGCGATGCACTTTCGTTTCCGAATGGCCCCACATATGTAGAAAAACGATTAGTAGATGTTGTATTAAGAAGAGGTTTTAATGATTTGACAATTCCAAAATGGAAAGCATTTTTAGATTTAAAGGCCTACTTTGATGAAAAAACCGGGATGGACATATGCAAATTATTGAATGTTTCGTAAGGATACAGGAAATGGTTATTTAGGAAGGAAGTATATAATGAGCGATTTAATTGCTTACAGTGAACAGTTTGAAAAGATTGTTAATATTATAGAGTCTGCCAAGAACGTACATATCGTAAAGTAAATGAGGAATTGATTTTAATGTATCGTGATATAGGCGAATACATTAGCAAGCAATCCGAAAATGCTGAATATGGGGATGCTTTTGTGCAGAAACTTGCTGATTTTTTTGCAGAGAATTACCCTGACTTGAAGGGATTCAATCGCCGAGGAGAATTTGCTCTCAGCCGTAGTTTGTCGCCAACCATGGTTTCAGAATATAATCTGAAATTGATTGATAAGAAACTGTTGCAGAAAAAGTTAAAAGAATATATCGAATTGGCAGGAGCGGTTTCCGATGAGGAATAATTAAAGGAAGGTACCAAAGAGTTGGGTGGGGTGCGAAGGGTATCCCCTTAAAGGAAGAATAAACTGAACTTACAGAAGAACTGCCAACACTTCATCGTGCTAACAGTTCTTTTTTTCGTGTAAGAGAGGTGGTGCCGATGGGCTAATGATACAAATTCTCGGATGATTCTGTATGCTTATCTGTATTTTTATTTATGCAATTTATAAGAAAAAAATTAAAGCCTTTAATTACTAAATCTTTATAAATTTTGTTAAGCAGTATTGAACGAGATTTGAGCCGCTTTTGGTATTTTATCATAGATAACGGAATGAAATGACCGACATGCAGACAACTGCAGTTATGCCTGTAATCATCCTTCAGCAATATTGAGCAGCAGTCACTGGAATTTGTGAAGTACACATTAGATCCGTGGTGATTGCCAGAGTAGAATGAATGGTTATGCCGCGGGCAGGCAAAATGGTGATTGTCCACAAATGATATGCGGGAACCCTGTTTTAATAAAGCAGAAGCATATTATTGCTTTTTCTTCTTTATTACCAAGACTACGGTAATGGTGCCTGCCACGGTGATAAAGCCTACAATTGCCCACACATACCAGTTGGGAGCGGCATCAGCTTCGGCAGCGGTTTCCGTGAATCCGGCTGTAAGGATTTCAGCGGAGGCAGTAAGCCCGGCGGACTTATAGATCTCGGAAGCCTGCTCTTTGGAGGTCTCCATAAAGAAGTAAACGCTGAAATGGTCCGTGCGGAAGGTCAGGTAGCGGTTGTCGGGATCTTCCCTGTGATAAACAGTTGCGCAGGGCTCGGTTTCGCCTTCTTCAGATAGGTAATGTACCACAACAGTGTTATCCTCTGCAATCACATAATCTTTGGGAATGTCCATCCGGACTTCCACATAATCGTCCAGCTGGTGCAGGTTGCTGCCGTCTTCTTTTTTCAGATTAATATCAAAGACCTTGATATTTTCAGTGCCTGCCAGGATTTGAGCAGCCTGCAGCGCTTTCTGGTACTGGGGGCCGGCATCCTTCAGCGCTACCTCAAGGGAGGTTCCTTCCGGAAGCTGGTCGGACAGGGCCTGAATCTGGGTGCGGTAAAGGGCATCCAGTGCGGCGGAGCTTATATTCTCCCGATCACTGGGAGAGGTGTTACTTCCCGGTTGAGAATTTCCCTGATACTGAAATCCTCCCACAGAAGTACCCTGATCAGGGAAGGACGGTTTTATGTTGGGAATTTCAATGGTGCCGTCGGGTTTTTCGGGAGTTACCTCGTCCTGCTTGTTGGAGGCGCGATTGTCTGCGTCGTCCGGCGAAGAATCGTCCACGCCGTCGCCGTTCAGATCCACAAAATCTTTCTTGCCCTCATTTCCGGAACCGGAAGGGGACTGTTGGGAATCCTGTGAGGAACCGGAAGGCTCAGTTGCGGAAGTTCCCGGGCGGTCGCCTTCGGGAGTGTCGACAGCCACTTCTTCCTCTGCATCAAAGGCTTCTCTGTCTGTGACAGCAGTGGGTCTCTTGGCAGGGGTTTCTCCGGGAGGAAGCTCCTCCTCGGCAGTGTCATACGAGGTTGTGGGCCTTGCAGAAGCTTCCGGGGTATTGGATGAGGCAGAATTCTGCATCTGTTCCCGCTGATTAACGAGGGCTTCTCTGTCCGGGCGGCTGTTGGAAGCCTGAACATTGGGAAGTCCCGGCATAAGAAGTGCAACTGTCAATGTAACGGCAAACATCTTTTTCATGATTTTTACAAGATTATGATTCATAATGATTTCTCCAGAGTCATGATATAATTTATTACATTTCTACTATAGCACATCAGGAAAATAATTGCAGTAATTATTTTGAAAAACCGGACCGATTAAAAATTAAATTTGCGTGAAAAGTTCTTGCTATATTTCTCCATCTTGTGTAAAATTAAGCTATACCATCAATAGCTTGTGAACAACTGGCTAAGCAAAATATCATGAAACATGGAGGGTTTATTGATGAAAACAAAACTTGGTATTTCTGTTGGTCTGCTGGGCGCACTGGTTTACTTGGGAGGATTATTCTCCGGTTACACCGTGCTGATCCTTGTTGCTGCTTACATTCTTCTTTGTGAAGAGAACGCATGGCTGAAGCAGGCTGCTGTAAAGGCACTTATTATTAACTTTGCATTCTCTGTACTGTCTGCATTGATTGGCTACATTCCCAGTGTCATCGGTATCATCGACGATTTCCTGAGAATCTTCAACAGCTATCTGTACATAGAAGTAATTTCTGAGATCGTTACCTTTATCAGAAGCGTATTGAGCTTCGTAGAAAGCGTTCTGCTGCTGGTACTTGGTCTGAAGGCTCTTCATCAGGGAACCATCGCAGTGAAATCTATCGACAAGCTGGTTGCTCAGCACATCAAGTCCGAATAATATCGGGAGCGAATCAAAACGGTGCGTTTATAACGCGCCGTTTTTTAATGTAACAGGAAACTTCGCTGAATTTAAATGACTCTTTTACGACTGCGCTCGTGAGAGAGTCTGCAGGCGGATTTTTCCCAAAAGGCATTACTATTTGATCATTGAAAAGAGGAACTACCATGAGCAAAAAGATTGTAAACATTGTCAATTTTGTCAGAGGTGTGGAGCCCAGAGAGGAAAAGGACCTTCTGATGCCGGTAATTAAAGAGATGGAGCTGAACAAGAAGTACGGATTTGAAAATACGTTCTTGCTTCAGTACGATGCCATGACCCGGCCGGATATGGTGGAACTGTTTCAAAAAGAGAAGGACGACCGCATGGAGCTGGGCATCTGGATCGAAATGGCCCGGGATCTGGTGGAAAAGGCCGGAATTCCCTGGAGAAGCAAGAGAGGCTGGGATTGGGACTGGTATGTGAATCCGGGTTTTTTGCTGGCATATACCAAAGATCAGAAAGAGCGCATCATTGATCTGATCATGGAAAAATTTAAAGCGCTTTTTGGGTATTATCCCAAATCAGCCGGATCCTGGGTTCTGGACACAGATTCTATTCAGTATATGACGGAAAAGTACGGTCTGGAAGCTTTCTGCATCTGCAGGGAGCAGTGGGGAACCGATGCCTATACCCTTTGGGGAGGCTACTATAACGGTCCTTATTTCCCCAGCAAAAATAATATCCTTCACCCTGCCCGGACCAAAGCGCAGCAGCTTCATGTACCGGTGATCCGCATGCTGGGACCGGACCCTATCCATTGTTACTACGAGAAAATAGCGGATTATAATAAGAACGGTGTATTGCTTTATTCTCTGGAGCCGGGTTGGGTGTGCGGCAGTGATGAGAAATGGGTGAATTGGTACTTCAGAAACTTCCTGGAGCAGGAGGATATGGGATACAACTATACCCAGACAGGTCAGGAGAATTCCTTCGGATGGGATCTCATCGGTCAGGGCCTTCCCATGCAGATGGAGTTTTTGAACAAATTGGTACAGGAAGGAAAAGTAACGGTAGAAAAGCTGTGTGACACAGGCCGCCATTTTACAGAGCAGTACGATATGACACCTGCCACCGTATATTCTGCCCTGGATGACTGGTCCGGCAACGATTGCCAGTCCGTATGGTATAGCTGCAAGAACTACCGCCTGAACCTGTACTGCGAAGACAACAAGGTCTACATCCGCGATCTCCATAAATTCGATGAGAACTACAGAGATCGTTATCTGGATACCCCCTGCGAAGAAAATGACGCGGTGCAGGATGCCCTTCCTGTGATGGACGGACTGCGTTTCAGTGATAAAGAAACCAAAGCCGGCATTTACCTCGGCGGAGGCAAAATCCTCGCCACATTCAGAGATTCAGACAAATTTATGGCCCGTATCACCGCAGACGGCAAAAAAATCCTCCTCACCCTGGAGGAAGACCGCATACTATTAAGCTGCGACACAGACTTTGCTGCCGGCTTTGCAGTCAAAGCCGACTGCCCGCAGATTCGTAGCATCACCGCAAAACAAATCTCCTACAGCCACAACGGCACAGAGTACGCTCTCTGCCTGGAGAAAGGAGCTTTTGTTGACTATTCCATAAACTCTATAGACGGAAGAATTGAAATGTCCTTAAATTAGTACTGAATGAAGTGGCAGGATCTGCAATACAGCAGCAAGCCGAAGGGTCCGTGCCGGGTAATTGACCATCTTACATTTGCCCCTATGAGAAAGTGTTAGGAACACGAGAACGCGTTCCGGAAGTATTAACGCTCCAAGCATCACCTGTCTGAGCAGCATAGCTGCGAGTTCGTGATGTCTGGAGCGTTGTCTTTTACTTCAGGAATGCGTTCTCGTGTTCCTTACACTTTTGAATATGCAAATGTAAGACGGCCAATTAACCCGGCACGGACCCTTCGGCTTGCGGTATCCTTTGCAGATCAGCCTCCGAGATAAGCCTTCTTGACCATTTCGCTCTCTGCGAGTTCGGCGCCCGTACCGGAAAGTACGATCTGGCCGTTCTCCAGAACATAAGCCCTGTCAGAGATGGCGAGAGATTTACCGGCATTCTGCTCTACCAGAAGGATGGTGGTGCCGTCCTTGTTGATGTCTTTGATGATCTCAAAGACCTGGTCAACCAGCAGAGGGGAGAGTCCCATGGAGGGCTCGTCCAGCATCAGAAGCTTGGGATGACTCATGATGGCACGTCCCATGGCAAGCATCTGCTGCTCACCGCCGGAAAGTGTTCCGGCAACCTGATTCTTTCTCTCTGCAAGACGGGGAAAACGGGCATATACTGCTTCCAGGTCGTTCTTGAAACCGGAGGAATCCTTGATGGAGTAAGAACCCATCAGAAGATTCTCATATACGGTCAGCTCCTGGAAAATCCGCCGTCCCTCGGGAACCTGGGTCATACCCAGATGCACGATCTTGTGGCAGGGCGTCTTGGTGATATCGGTGCCGTTAAAGGTAACGGTTCCGTTGCTGGAAGGGATCAGACCAACCACGCTCTGCATGGTGGTAGTCTTACCGGCGCCGTTGGCGCCGATCAGAGTAACGATCTCTCCTTCATTTACCTCAAAGCTGATGCCTTTCAGTGCACGGATCACGCCGTAGTGTACTTCTAAATTTTTAACTTCCAACATTGCCATAGACTTAACCTCCGATGTATGCCTTAATGACTTCGGGGTCGTTCAAGGCGGTCTTGGTGTCGCCCTCTGCCAGAACCGTACCGAAATTCAGAACGGTGAGCTCGTCGCAGAGACCGGCAACAAACTTCATGTCGTGCTCAATGAGAAGAATGGTCATGTCAAAGTGATCGCGGATAAACTTGATCGTCTTGACCAGATCTTCTGTCTCGTGAGGGTTCATACCGGCAGCAGGCTCATCCAGCAGCAAAAGCTTGGGATTGGTGGCAAGTGCACGGGCAATCTCCAGCTTACGCTGTTTACCGTAGGGCAGATTGCAGGCGAGACTGTTGCGCTCCTGCTCCAGATCAAAGATTCGGAGCAGCTCTTTGGCCTTTGCACGCATTTCCTTTTCCACTTTAAAATGGCGGGGCAGGCGGAGTACGGACTGCAGAACACTGCACTTGAACTCCGGCTGATTGTGAAGTCCTACCATAACATTGCGGACTACCGTCATGTTGTTGAACAGACGGATATTCTGGAAAGTACGGGCAATTCCTTTATGATTGATCTTCTCCTGACTGAGGCCCTTCAGCTCCTCGCCGTCCAGATAAAAGGTGCCGGCTGTGGGCTTGTATACGCCGGTCAGCAGGTTAAAGATCGTGGTCTTGCCGGCACCGTTGGGGCCGATCAGACCGTAAATCTGATTTTTCTTAATACGGATATTTACATCCTGTGCGGCTTTCAGACCGCCGAAGGAGATACCGAGGTTCTTGGTTTCAAGAATATATTCAGCCATTACTGTCCTCCTCCGTTCTTCTTGATGTAATTATCGCCGGGATTTAAGTCGGTGGAGAGTACCTCGTTCATCTCGATCTTGGTGGGAACCACATCCCATTTTGCCTGATCGTCTGCAATCTTGGCAGGATCAGCGGTGCGCTTGGACAGCTTGCGTGCCAGTGCGGCAAAATTGTACTTGTTGCGGAAGCCCTTGAGAGCGGGGGAGTTGTTGTAGATGATGATCGCGATCAATACGATGGCATAAAGCAGATTCTGCAGTACAGCCAGGTCGCCTGTAAGGATCGTAGCGAGCTTCGTATTGAGGAAAGTGATCAGAGCAGCAGCAACGATAGCACCGTTGATGCTTCCCATACCGCCAAGAACTACCATTACCAGGATCTCGATAGAGTAGTTGTAACCAAATTTGGCACTCTGAACCGTATAGTTGCTGAAGCTGTAGAGAACACCGGCAATACCTGCAAAGAATGCAGAAAAGGTGAACGCTATCAGCTTATATTTGGTCACATTGATACCGGTGGAGCGAGCAGCAATCTCATTGTCGCGGATCGCGGTGACAGCTCTGCCGTGTTTGCTGCGCATAAAGTTCTGAACCACTGCAAGAGTGATCAGTACCAGAACAAATGCCCAGACGAAAAGAGTGTGCTTATCGTATCTCGGAGTGTTCAGTCCCAGAGCGCCGCCGAAGGATTCGTCGGAGGAATTCTGGAAAAGGGATCTCACGATCTCACCGAAGGCGAGGGTAACGATTGCCAGATAGTCTCCTCTGAGTCGCAGCGCGGGAATACCGATGATGATACCGCAGATTGCTGCGACACCGCCGCCGACTGCCAAAGAGATGATAAGTGTCAAAGGTCCGTTGCCCAGAGAAGATTCCAGGATAACGGATATTTTACCGCCCAGATAGGCGCCAACACACATAAAACCTGCATGGCCCAGGGACAATTCGCCCAAAAATCCCACCACGATACTTAAAGAAACAGCCAGAATGATACTGATGGCGATCTTTTCCAATAAGAACAGCAGGGAGCTGTTAAAATGCATGCCGCCCAAGGTCATGCCGCCGAGAACGGCAGTAAGGATTCCGATCACGATATAGTTGATATAATGATTCCATTTGATCTTACTGAGCTTCGTCATACTTTCTCCCTCCTTACCTTGCCAAGGAAGCCGGTGGGCTTCACAAGGAGAATAATGATCAGGATAGAGAACTCAATGGCATCCGTATAAGGTGCGATTGCAGTGATCTTGTAAGAGATACACTCTACCACACCCAGAAGGATTCCGCCCAGCATAGCACCGGGAATGGAACCGATACCACCGATAACGGCAGCGGTAAATGCCTTGATACCGGGCATTGCGCCTAAAGTGCTGGAAATACTGGGGGCCTTCAGCAGATAGAAAAGCCCCGCAAGTGCTGCCAGCGAAGAACCGATGGCAAAGGTTATGGTGATGATTTTGTTTACATTGATACCCATGAGCTGGGCTGCACCTTTATCCTCAGAAACGGCTACCATAGCGCGCCCTGTGCGGGTACGCTTGATAAACAGGGTAAGAACAATCATCACAACCACAGTAACAGCAAGTGTTACCAGAGCGGATCCCTGGATGGGAATACCCCAAACCCTGATGGAGCCAAATTCGTATACGGTGACCATCTTGTTGGCAGAACCGAAGATGATCTGCGCAAGACTCTGCAGCAGATAGCTGACACCGATAGCGGTGATCAGTACTGCCAGGGGAGAAGCTCCGCGCAGAGGCTTATAGGCCACTTTTTCAATTACGATGCCCAGGATCACACAGCATATCACAGCCATGAAAATGGCCAGCAGAGGATTGTGAAACGACATAAATACGTAGATCACATATCCGCCTACCATAATGATATCGCCGTGTGCAAAGTTCAGCATCTTGGCAATACCGTAAACCATGGTGTATCCCAAGGCAATCATGGCATAGATACCGCCAAGGCTCAAACCGTTAACGAGAGTCGTTAAAATCAATTCCATGTCAATGTCCTTCAGTATTAGTTAGCTTCTTTGATTACGTACTGGATAGCGCTCTTATTAACGTATCCGTTAGCTTCCCACTTGATATTGGAACCGGTAACACCGTTCTCAAGAGAGTAGCCGCCCTGGAACTGCTCTTTCAGGATGTCGCACAGATCGGAAGCGCTCATGTTAACAGTGATCTTCTCGCCTTCTGCTGCAGCCTTCTGCATTGCACCGTAGATAGCATATACACAGTCATAAGCGGAAGCGCCGAACTGGTTCAGAGTCTCTTTGCCAAACTTAGCAACATACTTGTCGATGAATTCCTTAGCAAGACCGTCTTCTGCCTTGGAGTTGAAGTGAGACAGCATGGTAACAGCCTGAGGAATGGTGGTGATGTCAAAACCTTCGATATTGTCGATACCGTCGAAACCGTCACATCCGTAGTATACAGCGTCAGCTGCAAGGATGTCTTTAGCCTGCTGCATGAACAGAGATGCAGGGGTGTAGTATGTAGGCATGAAGATAAAGCTGCAATCCTTCAGAGTATCGATCTGAGAGGAGAAGTCGGTAGCGTTTGCATCGGTAAAGGAAGTCTCTTTTACAGATACGGAAGCATCCAGATTCTCTTTGAACTGATCATAGATACCCTTGGAGTATGCTTCGTCGGACTTGTAGAATACACCGATGGTGGTGCCTGCAAGGTTGGCATTTACGAACTCAGCAGCAACTTTACCCTGGTTACCGTCTGCAAAGCACATCTGATATCCGTTGTCAAACTCAGGGATAGCATCGCCGGAAGCAGAAGGAGTCAGGAAAAATACGTTGTCGTCCTTGGACAGGTTCTTCCACTCCAGACCGGGTGCGGTGGTAACGGTTCCGAGGCTGACCTGCATACCGCCTTCATACATGGAAGAGTAGTTGGTGGGCAGCTTGCTGGCATCATGCATGTCATCGGTAGCAACCAGCTTGAACATAATGCCGTTAAAGCCGCCTGCAGCGTTGATCTCATCAACAGCCATCTGTGCGGAGTTTTTAACTGCAACACCGTACATTGCTGCGCCGCCGGTCAGAGGTCCGGAAACACCGATCACAAATTCGGTATTGTCCTTTGCGTAGTTTACTTCGCTTGCACAACCGGTAAATGCGCTCAGGCAAAGTACTGCGGAAAGAGCAAGTGCAAAAATCTTTTTCAGTTTCATAATAATATTCCTCCCTTATTATAATTAGGTATATTTAGCATAATATAACACTTTTACTGGTAAAGTCAAGGTTTTGAGCGAGAGAGATGCAAAAAAATATGCAAAGGGACTAACTTAAAGTAATAAAGTGCCGCTTGCACACCCCAAAACACCAAAAATTGGATCTATTAATAATAAGGAAGAACTCTTTTGAAAGAATCCGGATTCGCGAAAGGTACATGTCCTCCTATGAAGGCGATAACAGTCGAAATAAGTCGTTGACTGCACGTTACGTGCAGTTTTAGGCTGAAAAAAGGAGGACATATGGAAAGTAATATAACCTTGCATGAACTATGTAATGCACTCGGTGTATCCAGACGTGCTGTTCAGGGATATGAAAAGGCAGGTCTGGTCCGGGCAACCGATAGGAACAAGTACGGACACTTGCTTTATGACGAGGGATCACAAAAAAGAATTGAGCAAATCAAGCTCTATCAACAGTTCGGCTTCAAGATCCGAGAGATCAAGTGGCTGATCGACGCTCCCGGGGAGGAGGTCAAGGCAGCGCTTGAAAAACAAGTGTTGTACCTGAAAAAGGAACAGGTGCAGCTCGGTGAATTGATTGCGAAGGCCAATGAAATGATAGAGGCCATATAATTGTGTAAAAGGACAGCGGGAATTGAGGGAAGCAGGGGTGGAGACCTCTGCTTCTGAGCTATAAATTATTTTTGCAAAAAGGAGAACGAAATGGGATTATTAGGAGGCATTATTGCAAAAGGAGTAGTTACAGCGGCAAGGAATTCAACAATTAGAGCTGTAGGGGCTGCCACGGCAAATGTAATTGCGACAAAAGCAGCAAATAAAGAGGAAAAAGATGATTTTGTTATAAAAGAAGGGAAATTATTTATTAAACCAACCCGTTCCAGTGAAGCTTACTATAGAGAAAATGCAGTAGATATTGCGCAAGAATTGTTAGGTGTTGGTTTTGAGAGCGTTACTTTAAAACCTATTAAGAAGTTAGGTGAATGGTCAAAAAAAAGATATGGAGAAATAGAATCCATAACGATTAATGGGAAAAGTGAATTCCTGGGAATGAAAAAAGTACCGGTATCTTCGTATATTGTTATTGAGTATTTGGATTTTAAGGGGTCTGTTAGCCAAGAAGTATATAAAAACCAAGAACGTATTATTCCGGGTGTAATGAATAGTGTGACCGAAAAAGCAAAATTAGCACAAAAAGAGACGAACGAAGGCTCCTATAAAAATTATTGCTCCAATTGTGGAAAACAGATAATGAATAAGGAAGCAAGATTTTGTGCCAATTGCGGGAAAGAACTTTAGTTCAAACATCTTTAAGTAATAATTTTTTTTATAAAATATACCAAAGATATCAAGGGGAATTACAAATGAAAAAATATTTTACACGCGAATACCTCCGTTATTTATTTGACTGTATCATGTCCAAAGGAACTGTTGCCATGACAATATTGTTATTTGCGGTGACAATTTCTGTGGCGGGTATTATTGGTGTGGCATCGTATTTAGTATCTGAGGGAGAAGGTTTGATTTATCAGCTTTGGGTAAGTCTGATGCACACGCTGGATGCGGGAATGCTGGCAGATGACCCTACTAATAATGTTCCTTATCTGGTCACAATGTCGGTAGCTTCATTGTGTGGTCTGTTTATTACCAGCATTTTAATAGGTATCATTGCAACAGGCGTGGAGAATAAATTCAACGACCTTAGAAAAGGGATTTCGGATGTACAGGAGCAGGGCCATACAACGATCATAGGCTTTGACAGTAATGTTTTTGATATTTTGAAGGAACTGATTCAGGCAAACAGCAATCAGAAGAAAGCCTGTGTTGTGGTTTTGGGTGAACAGCCCAAGGAGGAGATGGAAGATGCAATTGCCTCCTTTATTCCCGATACGGGGAAGACTCGTATTATCTGCCGGAGTGGCAGCCTTCACGAGGCTTATTCTCTGAAAAGGTGTGCTGTAGAAAAAAGCCGGTCCGTTATCATCAACATTCATGACGACGCGGAAACGGTCAAGACGCTGTTGGCACTTTCTGCATATGTAAAAGACAAAGAACTTGCCTGTCCGGAGCTGCGTTTTATTGCATCTCTTGAGGACGATCAATATGTGGAGGCGGCGAATATTGCAGGAGAAGGCCGGGCGCAGATTATTTTTGCAAAGGATGCCATTGCCCGTATCATTGCAAACACCTGCCGCCAGCACGGTTTGTCACAGGTTCTGACAGAATTATTCAACTTTAATGGCAATGAACTGTATTTTGAAGAAATTCCGGCTTTGGCCGGAAAGACCATGAAAGAGGCCATGCTTTGCTTTTCAAATGCTGTGGTTGTCGGTCTGTACTCTGAAGGACAGGTGCACTTGAACCCTCCCATGGACACCGTGATAAAAGAGGCTGACAAACTGGTTCTTCTGGAAGAGGATGACGGAACCTACAAGCTTCATGAAATGAAGAGTGTGGAGGAATCAAAGATCTGTAACGGAAAGAGCGTTTCCGCTGAGGCAAGTGATAATCTGCTGATTTTGGGCAGCAATGATAAATTGCCCATCATACTGTGTGAGTATGATAAATATGTAAGCCCGGGAACCCGTGTTGTTATTGTGGACGATGATCTGGAGGAAGACAAGCTTTCCTCTTATGCGAATCTGAATCTTTCGGTTTGCACCCGCCCGGTTACAAGGGATCTCTTGTGTGAATTCCTGGATGACAATGCCAACAATATTCTGCTGCTGAACGATGACAGTGAGGATCCGGAGACTTCAGACTCTCAGACACTTCTGCGATTGATCCTGTTACGTGATATTGCGGACAAGACCGACCGAGACTTTGCCATTACGACAGAAATGAGAAATGTCGATAATCAGAGGCTGGCGTCTCAGGCAAGAGTAGATGATTTTGTAATCGGTTCTAATTTTGCCAGCCTGTTAATGGCGCAGATATCCGAAAACTATATGCTGGCACCGCTGGTTACGGATCTTCTGGACGAAGAGGGTTCGGAGCTGTACATGAAACCCGCGTCCAATTATGTGCAGACCGGAGTGCAGGTTGATGCGTATACGGTGACAGAAAGTGCCGCTCGCAGGGGCGAGATCTTTGTTGGCTACCGGCACATGGGCCGGATGAAAGAAAATGTGGTGATAAAACCGGATAAAAATGAGATGATTACTTTCGGCGAAGAGGATCAGATTGTGGTAATTGCTGAGAAATAAAGAGGAGGAATTAATTAGGAGAAAAGGATATTTGGATATCCATAGAAAAAAGCATGGAATTATTTGGTGGATTATTATAGGTTGGTGGGAGAGACCTATGGCAAGTGTTCTTTGGCTATTATTGGCAGATATCGCAGGATATAGAGGAGTAAAATATCATTATCATCATTAATAAAATTGTTAGAACAAAATATATTAATTTTTAGTCATTTGCGATGGACAAAATCGTAAATGACTAATTCTGTTTTATGAAAATAGTTGTTTTGAAAGCTTCTATAAATTAAAAATGAAGTCTCCATCAAAATATGATATAATAATTCCGCATAACACAGCACATATTTTTCTGAAAAGATAACTGATGTGTAAAGGGGATATACAAATGAGAAAACGAAAATATGGCATACGCAGTATCCTTCGAAAGGCTGCTGCCATTGCAGCTCTCTGCATCTGCGTGGGTGCGCTCACGGGATGTGGAGAAACGGACAGCGATTACGCCGTACAACCGACCGTTGAGAGCTCTTTGGAACTGACGCAAGACCATAGTGAGAACTCGGCAGAAACGGTCCCGGTTGCAAAATCCGAAGGGAAGCTTGTAGAAATCGCCTGGAGATATCCACCGGAAAGTTCCGAAGTCTCCGCAGGCACAGAGAGCACAGAAATTCCGGAAAGTACAGAAGCGACAGAGCCCCCGGGATCCCTGCCGGAGCAGACGTTGGCATCAACCATGGAGGTTCATTTTATTGACGTGGGACAGGCCGATGCGGCATTGATTCTCTGTGACGGTGCGGCGATGCTGATAGACGGCGGCAACAAAGGCGACTCGGATCTGATTTACACATACCTGAAGAATCTTGAAATAAAGAAACTGGATTACATGGTGGCAACCCACGCCCATGAGGATCATGTGGGGGGCCTGGCCGGCGCTTTGAATTATGCGGATGTGGGCACGGTGTATTGCCCGGTGACGGACTACGACAGTGAAGCCTTTGCCGATTTCAGGAAGTATGTGGAAAAGAAGAATGCACAGATCAAGGTGCCTGCAGCGGGAGACCGCTTTGCGCTGGGCGGCGCTGTTGTGGATATCCTGGGGTTAAATGCAGGAAGTGATTTGAACGATTCTTCCATTGTCCTGAAGATCACCCACGGAGAGAATTCCTTTTTGTTTACGGGTGATGCGGAGCGGGAGGCGGAAGCAGCTCTGCTTGACAGCGGCTGTGATTTGCGAAGTACCGTCCTGAAGGTTGGGCATCACGGCAGTGCCGACAGTACCACCTATCCTTTTTTGAGGGAGGTTCTGCCGGATTATGCGATCGTTTCGGTTGGAGAGGATAACAGTTACGGCCATCCCACGGAGAATGCTTTGAGCAGACTGCGGGATGCGGAGGTTAAGGTTTACCGGACGGACCTGCAGGGGGACATCATAGCAACCAGTGATACGAAAAGTGTCTCCATAAAGGTGGAGAAAAATCCGGATGCAGACACGCTGGCGCCGCAGGCGCCAATTACGGTTGACCCGCCGGCAGAGCCGACACCGGAGCTGTCGAAGCAGGAATCCGCAGCAGATATCACGCCGGATTCCGCCGAAGAACCGGCACAGACGGGAACCACCTACGTGCTGAATAAGAATACGAAGAAATTTCACTTTCTGTCGTGTTACCATGTAAAGACCATCAAAGCTAAGAATTATAAGGAGTATACAGGTACTGCTGCCGAAGTGGAAGCCATGGGCTATGTAGGTTGCAAGAACTGCAGGCCTTTCTAAGAAATAAAAGATGTAAGAATCAGAAATGAGTACTTCCGAAAGATTTTGGGGTGCTCATTTTTTTCTTGCAGTCTCGGTCCAATCATGGTATAATGAAGCAACTAAAAAGTAGTTGCATATTATGTGTTAAAGGTGGTGATAATGGTAGATGCCGAAGAAAAAGGATTTGCTTGAAAAGTTGTGTAGAAAACCAAGTCCGAAAAACTTTACGATAAGAGAGTTGGAATTGTTGATGGGGAAGTGTAATTGTGAAAAGTTTTCGGCAGGAAGAGGCTCGGGCATTGGCTTCGTTCATAATGAAACAAAAAGAGTACTGCAGTTTGACCAGCCGCATCCGGGAAATGAACTGTACAGATATCAGATTGAAAAAACAAAGCAGTTTTTAAAAGATATAGGAGAATTGGAATAATTTTACGAGAGGTGAAGAAATGAATTCAATGTTACAGTATAAGGGATATCATGCTTCGGTTGAGTATGATGCAGAGGATGAGATTTTTGTGGGAGAAGTGTTCGGAATTGCAGATTCCTTGAATTTCCACGGTACTTCGGTGGGTGAATTGAAGGAAATGTTTGAGCAATGTATTGATAATTATCTGGAATTGTGTGAGAAAATTGGAAAAGAGCCGGATAAAGAATTTAAAGGAACGTTTAATGTAAGAATATCTCCGGAAATGCATAAAAGAGCAGCTCTGGAGGCGGCCAGACAGAAGATCACACTGAATCAGTACGTTGGCAAGGCTATTGAACAGTCTTTTGAGACAAAAGAATTTAAAGAATAATTTTGAACTCAATATAGAATGCAGAGTAAAAATCAAAATGCCAAAAGAAGAGGGACAAAAAAGCATTTTGTTGAATATGGAATTAAATATCGGGTCAAAAGAGAATGAGATAAAAATACAAATGGCGGCAGATATGGTTTTTGAGTTAGAGTTCGCTCCCAAGGATTATGACGAACTTGCTGAAAACAAATTGGTTCCTATGGCAAGGGAGTCTCTACTTAACTCTCTGGATGATATCTTAGTTGCCATGGGATACAACAAGATGGAATTAGCAGTAAAAACGTCCTGACAATTTTAGAAGAATTCGCTTTGACATTATCCGTATCATCATGTAAAATCTATATGATAAGATCATTATCGTAGAGACAGTACTATTTATATAATTCAGAGAAGGAGATACCAATATGGGTTTTTTAACAGGAAAGACAGCGATCATCACCGGTGCGGGCAGACCCGCTCCCTTAGCTGACGGAACACCCGGTTCCATCGGATACGGTATTGCCACCGCTTATGCGAAAGAGGGTGCGAACCTTGTGATCACCGGAAGAAACATGCAGAAGCTGATCGATGCCAAGGAAGAGCTGGAGAGACTGTACGGCATTAAGGTGCTGGCAGTGCAGGCTGATGTAAGTGCGGGCAATGACAACGAAGCAACGGTGCAGAACGTGATTGATCAGACTGTGGCAGAGTTCGGACGCATCGACGTTCTGATCAACAATGCGCAGGCATCCGCATCCGGCGTATCTCTTGCAGATCACACCACGGATCAGTTTAATCTGGCAATGTTCTCCGGACTGTATTCCGCTTTTTATTATATGAAGGCATGCTACCCTTACCTGAAGGAGACCAAGGGCTCCGTGATCAACTTTGCATCCGGCGCAGGTTTGTTCGGTAACAAGGGTCAGTGCTCCTATGCAGCTGCCAAGGAAGGTATCCGCGGCCTTAGCCGTGTGGCTGCTACCGAGTGGGGCCCCGACGGCATCAACGTCAATGTGATCTGCCCGCTGGCATGGACTGCACAGCTGGAGCAGTTCGAGAAGGCGTATCCCGAGGCTTTCAAGGCCAACGTACACATGCCTCCCATGGGACACTTCGGCAACACCGAGCTTGAGGTCGGCCGCGTATGCGTACAGCTGGCATCCCCTGACTTCAAGTACATGTCCGGTGAGACCCTTACCCTGGAAGGCGGCATGGGCTTAAGACCGTAATTGCAACAACGTTTGAAGGATGTATAGGAGGGGCTGTTTTTTCAGCCTCTCTTTTATACAATAAGAAAAGAGAGGGTAGTTTATGGGCAATTATGCAGATATGTTTGACAACAGGAAGCAGATGATGAAGAAGCTGAAGAAGAAAAATTACGAGGCCAATATGAACGATTTTATGGGCCAGTATGATTCTTACTTAAAGCAGATGACAGGTCATGTGGAGGTTGCGGGAGATAAGAAGAAGGCCGCGCAGGAGATTGCCGACATTTTTGTGAAGGATGTGGAAGGCAGATTTGGGGATAAGAGAGGAAAAGTAAAGGGCTATGTGCAGATAGACCTGAACTTTTTTATGATCTATTATGTGTTCCCTGCCATCCTTAAGACAGGCCATGAGAATTGCAAAATGATCACCGATACGCTCTGCACAAAATGGGGATCCTATTTTAAGGACAGTAAGATCGGTTACACCGATTACGATACCCTGTACAACGCTTTCCGGGAAAAGCGTTTCGGCATTTTTTAAATCCGGTTACATAGAAAATCCCGGTTCGTCCCATACTAAACAGCAGTAAAGCAAAAAGGAGGACGAACATGGGATATTCAGATACCGAAAAACTGCTGCGGGAATGCGACGCCGGCTCCAAAATGGCGGTGACCTCAATCGATGACGTGATCGATAATGTGAAGGATGAAGGGATGAAAAGCCTGCTTCTGGAGAGCAAGGACCACCATTCAAAGCTGGGCAATGAGATCCACTCCCTGTTAAATAAGCATGATACCGACGAGAAGGATCCGTCACCCATTGCCAAGGGGATGTCCTGGATGAAGACCAACATGAAGATGAGTATGGACGGCAGCGATGCCGTGGTGGCTGATCTGATTACGGACGGATGTAATATGGGAGTCAAATCCCTGAACAGATATCTGAACCAGTACAAAAATGCAGATGAAACCTCTAAGGGAATCTGTGACAGGCTGGTTTCCATTGAAGAGCAGCTCTGCAAGGATCTGCGTAAGTATTTATAAGGGACCGGTTAGGGGCAGTGTGCGGGGACAGTGAAGAGAGTCGCAACAGACTGCCCCTAAACAATGGTTCCCATACATAGACGGTTGAGCAAAAACAGAATGTGTGTTAGACTGGAAGTAATCATTTTACATTTGGAGGTACTTATGAAAAAAGAAAATTACAAAGCACTGCTTCCTATCGGGGTTTTTCTGGTGCTTTATCTCGGTCTCGGTATTATATTTGAATATGTTTTAAAGATTCCGATGGGATTCTATAAGATTCCTATCGTGGTAGTCTTCCTGGTGGCGCTGCTGGCGGCATGCCTGCAGAATCCCAAGCTGAAATTTGACGACAAGCTGGGGATCATGGCCAGAGGTGTGGGTGATAGGAATATTGTCACCATGGTGCTTATTTTCATGGCAGCAGGTATGTTCGTGGGCGTCGTGGGCAGAAGCAGCGCGGAGAGCGTGGCATATTTTGTGCTTTCCTTTATCCCTGCAAGATTTGCGGTGCTGGTGTTGTTTGTGGTGAGTGCATTTGTCTCCCTCGCCATGGGAACCTCAGTGGGAACGATCACGCTGATCACACCCATCGCGGTGGCAGTGGCAGGCAGCTCCGGATTTGGGGTTCCTCTGTGTGTGGGCGCTGTGGTTGGCGGATCCATGTTCGGTGACAATCTTTCCTTCATATCGGATACCACTATTGCGGCGTGCAATGGTCAGGGTTGTGCCATGAAGGATAAATTTAAGGAGAACTTCGGCATTGCACTGCCGGCGGCTATTGCTACCATGGTTATCATCCTTGTGATGTCACTGGGTTCTGATGTGGGAGAGGCTGTGATCAAGGATTACAATCTGGTCCAGATCATTCCTTACCTTGTGGTACTGATCGGAGGAATCATCGGTATCAACGTATTTGTGGTTCTAATCATCGGTATCGTCACCGGAGCGGTGATCATGCTGGCAACAGGAGCTACTGCAGCTACGGATATTCTTTACAACATGGGAAGCGGCGTGTCCGGCATGTTTGAGACGGCCATTGTAGCGATTCTGGTATCCGCTATCTGTGCATTGATCGCGGAATACGGCGGCTTTGCGGCGCTGCTTCAGCTGATCAAGAAAGTATTTAAAGGCAACAAAGGCGGTCAGCTGGGTATGGGTCTCTTGGTAGGAGCGATGGACATTGCCACAGCCAACAATACGGTGGCAATCGTAATGGCCAACCCCATTGCAAAGGAGATGGCAGAGGATTACGGAATCTCACCCAGAAAAGCAGCATCCATTCTGGATACCTTTTCCTGTGTTTTCCAGGGAATCATCCCTTACGGAGCACAGATGCTGGTGGCACTGACCGTGGCAGCAGAGCTGGGCAGTCCTGTTTCCGCATTTCAGGTGATCCCTAATCTGTTTTATCCGTATATGCTGCTGATCAGCGTGCTGGTATTTATCTTCCTGGTCAAGAATAAGAAAAACAGGCCGGCAAAAGGACAGAAAAATGCAGAATGATATGAAGTGGTGGAAGACAGCCGTTATCTATCAGATTTATCCCCGTAGCTTTCAGGACAGTGACGGAGACGGTATCGGGGATCTGAAGGGGGTCGTACAGCGACTGGATTACCTGTCAGACCTGGGGATTAATGCGATCTGGCTTTCTCCCGTGTGCAGGTCGCCGCAGGATGACAACGGTTATGATATATCGGACTATCAGGATATTGATCCCATGTTCGGCAGTCTGGAGGATATGGAGCTCCTGATCTCTGAGGCGAAAAAAAGGGATATCCGAATTCTTATGGATCTGGTGCTGAACCATTCCTCCGATGAGCACAGGTGGTTCACAGAGGCAAAGAAAAGCAGGGACAACCCCTGGCACGATTATTATGTATGGAGAGACGGTCAGGAGGGCATACTGCCCAATGACATGCAGTCTGTATTCGGCGGACCTGCCTGGGAGTGGGTTCCGGAGCTTGGTCAGTATTATTTCCATCAGTTTTCGGTGAAGCAGCCGGACTTAAACTGGGAGAATCCGAAGCTTCGTCGGGAGCTGTATGACATGATTCTCTGGTGGATGGACAAGGGCGCCGGCGGTTTTCGTATGGATGTGATCGATCAGATTGCAAAGGAGCCGGACTTAAAGATCACCTGCAACGGCCCCAGACTCCATGAATACCTCACAGAGCTCAGCAGAGAGACCTTCCAAAAAGGCGATCTTCTCACCGTGGGGGAAGCCTGGGGAGCCGATACAGAGAGGGCAAAGCTTTACAGCAATCCTGAGGGCAGTGAGTTCTCCATGGTATTTCAGTTTGAGCATATCGGACTGGACCAGCAGCCGGGCAGAGAAAAGTGGGATCTGGCACCCTTGCCGTTTCTGAAGCTGAAGGAAGTGATGAGCCGCTGGCAGGAAGCGTTGTATCAGCAGGGCTGGAACAGTTTATTCTGGAACAATCACGATTTGCCCCGCATCGTCTCCCGCTGGGGAAATGATGGGGAATATCGGGAAGAGTCTGCCAAAATGCTGGGGCTTTTGCTTCACGGTATGCAGGGCACCCCGTATATCTACCAGGGCGAAGAACTGGGAATGACCAATGTGCAGTATGAGATTGAGGAGTACCGGGATATTGAGACCCGCAATGTGTACAGGGAGCGTCTGGAAAAGGGATACCCAGTGGAAGAGATCATGAGATCCATCCATGCAAAGGGAAGAGACAATGCCCGTACCCCAATGCAGTGGGACGGTTCGGAGAATGCCGGTTTTACTGCGGGAACGCCTTGGATCAAAGTCAATCCCAACTATACCCGGATCAATGCGCTCAGCCAGAGGAAGGATCCGGATTCCGTTTTCAGCTTTTACAAAAGGCTGGTGCAGCTGAGGAAGGAGCTGCCGGTTCTGGCAGACGGACGGTTTACACTTCTGCTTGCGGAGGATGAAGATATTTTTGCTTATACCAGACGGAACGGGGACACGGAGCTTCTGGTAATCTGCAATTTTTATGATAAGACACTTACAGTGCCCCTTCTTGCAGAGTGGCAGGAGCAGGAACTTTTGCTTTGTAATTATAAGGAGGCTGAGGCTCCCCAAGTGCTCAGGCCCTATGAAGCAAGGCTGTATAAAAAGAAATAATGGTTGTCAGGGAGGCTTGAATCACATGAGTGATTTTTATGGAATTGACCCGGAGAGAATACAGGAATATGCCCGTCTTGCGGTGCGCATGGGGGTAAATGTGCAGCCGGGGCAGGAGATTGTGATCAACTGTCCGGCAGAACATTACGAGTTTGCCAGATTGCTGATCCGTGAGGCCTACGAGGCCGGTGCGGGAGAAGTTATCGTGCGGTGGAGTGACAGCGTGGAAGCAAGGCTGTTTTATGAACATGCAACGGAGGAAGCTCTCTCTACGGTACCCCTTTGGAGGTCGGAATCCTGCAATTATTACTCCAAAAGGGGTGCAGGATATATTTCCGTGACGGGAAGTGATCCTGAGAGCATGAAAGGAATAGATCCTAAGAAACTCCAGCTGAGGAACACCGCCTTGGAAAAAGCTCTGCAGGAGCATTATAAGCTGATCATGGCCAGCGAGATCCCCTGGACGGTGTTGGCAGTTCCCCAGAAGCAGTGGGCGGCAAAAGTGTTCCCGGGCTGCAGTGAAGAAGAGGCCATGAAAAAGCTATGGGAGAAGATCCTGCAGGCTGTACGTATCGGAGAAAAGGATGCGGTGCAGGAGTGGCGTAAGCACGACCGCTTTTTAAAGGAAAAGTGCCGTCTTCTCAATGAATATGCCTTTGAGAAGCTGCACTATCAGAACAGTATCGGTACGGACTTTACTGTGGGATTGGTAAAAGGTCATATCTGGGAAGGCGGTTCCGAGACCGCCGGCACAGGAACCGTATTTGAAGCCAACATGCCCACGGAAGAGATTTTTACCATGCCGGATAAGCGTGTGGCGGAGGGAACGCTTGTGAGCGCTCTGCCGCTCAGCTATCACGGCAATCTGATCAGCAATTTCCGGCTTACTTTCCATGAGGGAAAGGTGGTTGACTACAGTGCGGAGGAAGGTCTGGAGACCTTAAGAGCCCTTCTGGAAACGGATGAGGGCTCAAAAAGATTGGGAGAAGTGGCACTGGTGCCTTACTCCTCCCCCATCTCACAGATGAAGACCCTGTTCTACAATACGTTGTTTGATGAGAACGCCTCCTGCCATTTTGCTCTGGGAGAATGCTATCCCACTACAGTAAAGGGCGGCGCCCTCATGACCGAAGAGGAATTGGCCGAAGTGGGAGGCAACGCATCCGTCAATCACGTTGACTTTATGGTGGGAACCGCAGACCTTACCGTCACCGGAATCCTGCCTGATGGCCAAAGGATGGTCTTATTTGAAAACGGAAACTGGTTACCCTAACCAGATGTTAACTGACTGTAGCTGATATTGTTTGGGTGATACACCCGTATATTTTGAAAACATTTTTGAAAAATTTGAGTAATCGCGGAATCCGCTGGCAAAACAGGCTTTTGTCAGCGGATATCCTTTTTTCAGGAGTTTTTTTGCCTGATCGATGCGCTGATGCAAAATATACTGTTGGAGGGTTATCCCCATGGACTGCCTGAACCGATGGCTTAAGTATTGCCCGTTATGGCCGAGTGCTGTGCCCAGAGCATTCAGGGACAGGTCCTGAGACAGGTTTTTGTCAATGTAAGCAATCAGATCTGTCACGAGGGAGGGCATGAAAAGATCGGGTTGCTGTATCGTATCTTTGTTTCGGGGCAGACGGTTCACAAGTATCAGAAGCTCCTTCAAAAGACATTCGGAAAGAATATCATCCCCAAAGCGTTGCCAATGAAGCGTCTTTTCCAGGTCGAGGCTCTTTTGAAGAAAGGTATCCATCTGGCTCTCAGACAGGTGAAAGGAGACGTGGGTGCCGTTTCCTTCTGTGGATATCACATCGGAGAGGTTGGTCTGGGTCGTGTTGAGTGTGTGGAAATAGTTGTCTTTAATGAGGATCCGGATTCCTTCGCAGCTGTCCCGGTTTAACACCTCAAACCTGTGAAAAATATCCGGACGTATAAACAAAAGAGAACCCTTTTCCATGTGATACCCGTGATGCTCCAGATAAAAGTTGACACTGCCGTTTAAGAGCAGATAAATTTCATAGTTATCATGTCTTTGATAGAAATCGGTATGTGAGCTGTCTCCTTTCCCATAAGTACAGCTCACACCCTGCGGAGTTGCCGATAATAAGTTGGTGCCTTCCATGAATGTCCCCTTTTCTTTTGTGTATTTTGCAAAATATATTATTATGACAAAAAATAATTAAAATAGTAAAAAATATGTCAATATCATCATATTGCACATCAGGTGAAGACACAATAGCACTTTAGAAAACGTGAATTAATATAACAAAAACCATTTCTAATTTAGATTATCTAAATTGTGGAGACGGTATATTTTCAGTGAGGCCATATTTTGCTGGGCTGCGCCTTGACGGTTGGATAGCGGAACAGCAGTGTTCTCAGTGCTTTGCCATTAAAGGGTAGCAAAGGCCATAAATAACTTTTGTTTCCGAAGGTGGGTGTCGTGATGACAGAAAGCGTCACAAACACCAATCCTAAAAGAAATCCCCATGATCCGCCTGCGGAGGTGGTCAGAAGTAAAAACATTCTCAACACTCTGAGCCCGTCTGCGAAGTCAATGCTGGCCAGAGAAAGGGAGGTCAATAATGTGATGGCTGCATAAAACAGTATCTCGGCAGAGGCCCAGTGCAGGTCCACGGCAATATCTCCGATGATGAGCCCGCCTACAATGGAAAGAGATCCGGAAAAGCGGCTTCCGTTCAGAGAGGCCGAATATTTGAACAGGTCCAGAAGAAGCTCTGCCGCCAACACATAAAATATGATTGTGGGTGCCGGCGGTCTTTGGGTGGAAAACAGGTTCAGCCTCTCAGAAATCTGTGGATAATAGGCTGTGATCAGTAAAAACAAAGGAAGAAGCAACAGATTTACGGGAATGCACAGGAAACGGACCAGCCGGGAGTACGTCCCCACCATAGGGCTTTTGTAATAGTCTTCAGGACTTTGGGTAAATTGAAAGATGCTGCAGGGCAGGATCAGCACGGAGGGTGAATTATCGACGATCACGGCAATATGCCCTTCCGCCAGATAACTGCATGCCGTGTCCGGCCGCTGGGTCATGTGAAAAGAGGGGAGAGGATGAAACCACTTTTTGGGGACCAGAAGCTCTGCCAGGCTTTTGGCTCCCAGTGTAAGTGAGGTTACGGAAAGTTCCTGCAGCTTTTTTTTCAAAAGTACCAACAGGTCGGTATCCGCAAATCCGTCGATGTATGCCACTGCCACATCTGTCTTGCTGACAGAGCCAACGGACAGGATCTCGAAGGTCAGTCCGGGAGTTCTGATGCGCCGGCGGATCAGATTGGTGTTAAAGAGCATTGTCTCTACGAAACCGTCCCGGGCTCCGCTGGTCACCTGTTCTGTGTCAGGCTCGTCAATCCCTCTGGCAGGGTAAGTACGCACGTCAAGGATAATGGCCCGGTCAAAGCCGTCGATAAAGAGGACTGACGGCCCGCTCAACAAATGGCGGGCAATGGTTTCCCAACTGTCGGTCAGAGAGGTCTGGGCGTAGCCGATCCTGGTGTTCATATAGCGCCGGATATCCTCCACAGTGGAATCCAGCATATAGAGAGGGTTCTGCAGGTCCGAAAAGATCTGCTGCAGTACTTCCGTGCGGCACATCCCGTTGATACCGATCCAGTAACCTTTTGTTTTGCCCAGATATAAGTCTCTTGTAATGATGTCAAAGCTTTTGGGAATTGGAAACAGCTTTTTCGCGTATGCTATGTTTTCATCCAGACAGGTGGAAAGTTTGGTCATAATGTTCTCCCTTAGGCAAATTGTCTGTATTGCAATCCATAGTGTGTGCCGTGATGGGATTTTTATACAGGAAGGCCGAACGGGCGGGTGTAAATTTATCTGTACACAGAAAAAGTTTTTTGCTACAATACTCTTATACATCACCCAGGGAGGGACGTACATGAAAGAAAGACTTCTTGGCAGGCTCCGGGGCAGAGAACTTAAGCTGTTCAGTATCGCTTCAGCAGTTCTTCTGTATGCAGCAGCATTTATTTCGGGATCACCGTCTGAGATCGTCCGGGGAATGGCGGACATTGTACTTTGCAGAGATGCACTGATCACGGATTATTTTGAACTGGCAGGCTATGGCGCAGCTTTTTTTAATGCAGCCCTGATCCTGACGATTACCATATCTCTTGTGGCGGCGGTTAAGATTCCGTTTACCGGTCTGACCATGGCGGCCCTGTTTATTGATGCAGGCTACGGACTGTGGGGCAAGAACCCGTTAAATATTTTGCCGGTGCTCTTGGGTACCTGGCTATACGCCCGAATGCACAGATCCCATATGAGCAGATATATTTATACCGCATTGTTCGGCACCTGTCTGGCACCTGTCATTACAGAGCTGGTGTACCTGCTGCCTTTCCATTTGGTGATAAATCTGCTGCTGGCTGTAGTGATAGGCGTGTTTATAGGATTTGTATTGCCTCCTCTGTCCATGCACACGGCGTCCATGCATATGGGTTACAATCTGTTTAATGTGGGATTTTCCGGCGGCGTTCTGGCATTTGTGGTGGTATGCGTGCTGAAATCCTTCGGCATGGAAAGTGAAGCAGTATTTATCTGGAAAGAAGGGCAGCCAATTGCCCTGACGGCAGGAATGTATGTGTATTTTGTATTTGCCGTGGTGTTGGGACTGATCAGCAGCAGGGGGGACCTGAAGCAGTATTGTAAGATCCTGCGCCATCCCGGCCGAGCCGTAGCTGACTTTGCCATTATGAACGGAGAGGGAGCCACCCTGATCAACATGGGGACCATGGGAATCGCCGCTTTGACGTATGTGCTTCTGGTCAGGGGAGACCTGTCCGGACCGGTGATCGGAGCGATTCTGACAGTGGTGGGCTTTTCCGCATTCGGTGCACATCTGAAGAATTATCTGCCGGTGCTGTTGGGAGTGTTTTTATCTACCTTTATCACGCAGTATACACCATCCACTCCGGGGATTCTGCTGGCTGCCATGTTTGCGGTGGGGCTTGCGCCCATAGCAGGTCAGTTTGGTGTGATACCGGGTATTCTGGCCGGTTTTTTACATGCGGCCATCGTAATGTGCACCTCCTCCATGTACGGAGGTTTGAATCTGTACAATAACGGATTCAGTGCCGGCTGGGTTGCGATCATCATGATTCCGGTACTGGAGAGCTTTATGAGACATTTTGAAGATAGAAAGCATCGGAAGAAGAAGCAATAGTTGATAAGAGAGGTTGGGGAACAGAATCATGACACATGAAGAGAAGAAAGTAGCAAAAATCGTAGAAGAGCTGACCATGTTTTTCTTTGCAATCGGAGCTGACACTATGGAATCCGGCATCCGGCGGGAAGGCAGTAAGGTGATCATCACCTTCGAGGCCAATTATCTGCCGGAGTATGAGCATAAAATAGCATCCCTGAAGAAATATATGAACGAGCCGAAGAATGAAGGGATTGAGGATATTTACTGGGAATTGGCAGGAAGCGGAGATCCCGGAGAGACCAGTCAGCTTCTGCTTCTGGGAATGATGATTGACCGGGCGGAGATTGTGCAGGACCGGGAAAAGGTCAAGCTTACGTTGTATAAAGAGTTGTTAGATTAAGAAATTTTGCGATTATGTAGGAATGCCTATGGTCCCCGGCCACAAAGCGGTTGGGAGCATGGGCATTTTTGCGGAAGATCATAAGAGCTGAACGATCCCCAGGACTACCAGGAGGAGTCCGCAAAGTACATCGGACAAAACATCCGGCAGTTTAAGAAAAGTGGTACGGCTGAGCCGGTTCCCGGCATACAAAAATGAAAAAGAAAAGATCAGGATAAAAAAGCAGCTGGATATCAGGGGAAGTCCGGCGATTCCGGCACCAATCCCGATGCCCATATTATTGGCTGAAAGTGCGAGACTGAGAAACAGCAGCTTTCTGCGGGGAAGATTCGTTGGTCCTGAAGCAGTTTCATCGGGAGGAGAAAAGCAGGGTTCCTTGTCAGGAGGCTTGTCACAGCAGGGACGACGGATTTTTTTCCTGCACCATGCAGACAGGGATTTGCCCAGATAATAAACGCCCATGCCCAGGAGGATGATACTCCCCGCAGAGCCTCCCAGCACAGTAAGGAAGGGTGTTGAAAAATATGGTGCAAGATAATTACCCAGCCAAATTGCCAAAAAGGTGCCGAGCAGAGTGATCCCACTGATACACAGGTTGTGGTGAAAGGGAATGCGTATTTTTTTGAGCCCCAGTAAGAGACCTGTCAGCAAAGCATCGAGGCTGGCAGATATGGCAAACAAAACAGAAGATACATGGCGCATCACAGACTCCGATGTCACATCTTGTTACTTTTAGTATATTCAAAAACGGCGGGGTTGGTGTTGAGTTTCTGTGGTGGGAGTGATATACTGTTAAATATCATTTTAAAAAGGAATAAAATGTTACAAAAGATAAGGTGACAATATGAACGGCAAATGGAACAAATTGATTGAGTTTGTGAAAAGAGAGGCTGTGCTGAGTATAGCGGTAGTCCTTGCGCTTGTGTCCTGCTGTATCGTGCTTCCTGACAGGGAATATGTGGGATATATCGATTTTGGGACGTTGGGGATTTTGTTCAGTCTCATGGCAGTGATGGCAGGATTACAGGAGATCGGTGTATTTCACCGGGTTGCCGGCGGACTCCTTAAGAGAGTCAGGGGGACCCGGATGCTGGTGTTGATCCTGGTGATGCTGTGCTTCTTTTTCAGTATGCTGATCACCAATGACGTGGCATTGATCACTTTCGTGCCCCTTACATTTACGGTCCTTCGGCTGACCGGAGAGAAGATTGCAGAGAAGCTGATGGTTCCGGTGGTGGTTATGCAGACCATTGCGGCGAATCTGGGAAGTATGCTGACGCCTATCGGCAATCCCCAGAATCTGTATCTGTACGGCAGATCAGGCATGGGACTTGGACAGTTCATACTGTTGATGCTGCCCTATACGGCAGTGTCGCTGGCTTTATTGCTTTTTTGGTGTCTTCTGCAGAAGAATGAAAAGACTGACAGCCTGGAGGAAGCAGAAAGAACGGAGGGCCCTTCTTTATGCAATGAGAGAGGGAAACTGGCAGTTTATCTGATCCTGTTTGCCCTGTGTATCCTTACGGTAGCAGGAATCGTGCATTTTGGCATCACACTGTTTCTCGTGACGGCAGCGGTGCTTGCGGTTGACAGAAAGGTTCTTGCGAAGGTGGATTACGGCCTGCTTCTGACCTTTGCCGGATTCTTTGTGTTTATAGGAAACATGGGACGCATCCCGGTATTTCGCGATTTTCTGGAGAATATGATTGCCGGCAATGAAGTGTGGACTGCCGTGTTGTCCAGTCAGGTGATCAGCAATGTGCCGGCGGCACTTCTGCTCTCAGGGTTTACTGCCAATGCGGAGGCCCTTATCGTGGGAACCAATCTGGGAGGATTGGGAACGCTGATCGCATCTATGGCCAGCCTTATCTCCTTTAAGTATGTGGGAAAAGAGAATAAAGGCGCAAAAAAGAGGTATCTGATCGGTTTTACTGCGGCAAACCTGATCTTTCTCGGGGTTTTGTCAGTTTATTATATTTGTTTGGGATAAGATTGTCATCTGATAGAGGAGGAGAAAATATGTCAGAGATAAGGAACGAAACAGACTGTATCTGTGTATTGCAGAACATTGAGGATGAAGCATATGACGCGGCAAAGCAGATTCTGGAAATTGCAGGGTTAAAACAGGGAGAGCTGTTTGTGGTCGGCTGCTCCACCAGTGAAGTGGGCGGCGCTAAAATAGGGACCTTCTCCAGCCCCATGCTGGCGCAGTCGGTGTTTGACGGTATTTATCGGGCTGTAAAAGAGGCAGGGGTTTATCTTGCTGCCCAGTGCTGCGAGCATCTGAACAGGGCGCTGATCCTGGAGGAAGAGGCTGCTGTGAAATACGGATACGAGCCGGTCAACGTAGTGCCCCAGCCCAAAGCCGGCGGCAGCTTTGCAACCACCGCATATAAGACGTTTACGTCACCTGTGGCGGTGGAGCGCGTCCGTGCCCATGCAGGTATGGATATCGGAGATACCCTGATCGGCATGCACCTGAAGGAAGTGGCCGTGCCAGTAAGAATTGCCCATCCTCAGATCGGGGAAGCCCATGTGATATGCGCCAGAACCCGCAGAAAATTCATCGGAGGGACCAGAGCCATCTACGACGAGCAATTTCTATAACTTCCTTGGTCCGATTGCAGGATGCCGGGTCCCAAAATTGTAAGGAAGTAAATTCCCGGAATGTTAATCTTACCGGGAACTTACCTCCCCGAGCAATTGCAGTATGGTCTCTATGGAATCTATCTGGCCGCTTTGCGCCATAGCGTCGCGGTATGTCTGTCCGGAGGCGTATAATTCCCGGACTTTCTCTGCCAAAAGGTTTGTGGTAAGAGTTTCTTCCTCTATCATAATGGAAAAGCCCTGTGCCGCAAAGGAGCGGGCATTGAGGATCTGGTCTCCTCTGCTGCTGCCGGCAGGAAGGGGGATCAGGATATTAGGCTTCTTCAGTGCCAGCAGTTCGCAGATGGCGTTGGCTCCCGCACGGGAGATCACCACGTCTGCCATAGCCAAAAGATCCTTTAACTCTGACTTGATATACTCAAACTGCATATAGCCGGGCGTGTTGATCAGCTGATCATCCAATTTGCCCTTGCCGCACAGGTGAACCACCTGAAACTCTTTCAGCAGTACAGGGAGTGCTTCCCGTACGGCCCTATTTACATTGACGGCGCCCTGACTTCCTCCCATTACCAGGATCACGGGCTTGTTGGCAGAGAATCCGCACAGATTCAGCCCTGTCAGACGATTGCCCTTTCGCAATTCTTCCCGGATAGGAGATCCTGTGAGAACGGCCTTCTTGTCAGGGAGAAGCTTGAGCGTTTCGGGAAAGTTGCAGCATACCTTGGCAGCAACCGGAATACAAAGCTTGTTGGCAAGTCCCGGGGTCATGTCGGACTCGTGAATGATACAGGGGATACCGAGGGTCGCAGCGGCCCTGACCACAGGAACACTGACAAATCCTCCTTTAGAAAAGACTACATCGGGCTTATGTTTTTTTAAAAACTTTCTGGCTTCCCCAAAGCCCTTGATGACCCGGAAAGGGTCTGTCAGATTCTTGATATCCAGGTACCGTCGGAATTTACCGGTGGAGATTCCTGTATAGGGGATGTCAAAGTCACTGATCAGTTTCTTCTCAATTCCGTCATAAGAGCCTATGTAGGCAATATCCCAGCCTTCCTCCAAAAGTCTGGGGATAAGGGCAATATTCGGTGTAACATGGCCGGCAGTACCGCCGCCTGTTAAAACAATTTTTTTCATTTCCGTTACCTTTCTCAAATCATGCTTTCCAGTGCGCAGGCCAGCTGATCGGGGCAGGAGGTAGACTTGAATCCGCAGCGGATCCCTTTCAGGCGCTGAATGGCCTCATCGGCCGGCATCCCCTTGACAAGAGCAGCAATGCCCTGCAGATTGCCGTTGCAGCCACCTGTAAATTTAACGGATTCGATCACGCCGTCCTTCAATTCAATATCAATGGCTGATGAGCAGGTTCCTTGTGTCTTATATCTCATAATCATTTCCTCCGCACAATTTCTTATTTTATAGTATAGCAGATTTCCCTAACAGGTGCAATGAAAATTGAAGTACTGTTCCTTGTCGAAGGAAGTACAAGCCCATAGAAAAATAATATTATTTGTCAACGATTTGCCGGCAAGTTATATTGCAAATAGAGTTTTTCTGGAATATAATAGTAGGTACCAACTTGGAAACGGAGGGAAGCATATGTTTTCTATATTTCGGCAGGAAATGGTGATATCGGCTCTGATGGGACTGTTCCTGGTGCTCAGTATTCTGACCAGGCTGTTTCTGGGGCTTTTGTACCGGCGGATGATAAAAGAGACCGACAATATGGCGGCAACCGATAATAAACTTTTGAAGCAGTGTAAGCTGAAGTTTGCCAACTGTTTTCAGCTGAATAACGGTGTGGCCAATATTCCTGTTTTTGTGGACAAGTTTATGAACCGTCTTATGGTAGGAAAGCTTTCCTTTGACGGAATATACCATTTATCCGGACAGCTGATGCTTATGTCGGTAGCCTGTGCCGGCATCGGTGTATGCAAAAGTATTGCCGGAGGGAGATCACTGGGTGACATAGTGCCTTTTTATATTGTGTGCTTTCTGGGATTATATGTGTACTTTTCCGTTTCGACGGTAGTGGATATCAAGGGGAAAAGAAGAATACTCAAGGTAAACCTGGTGGATTACCTTGAAAATCATCTGTCGTCGCGCATGGACGTGACAGATCAGGACATTCAGATGCTTTACGGAAGAGAATGGGTGCCAAAAGATCCGTATCCCGCAGTAAAAAAGAAAGGGCGCACAGTTGCGGCTAAAAAGAGCAAAGAAGCGGAATGTACGGAGTTTACAAAGGATCAGGAGAAGGAGCTGGAGGATCTGCTGGTGGACTTTCTCACATCATAGATCCGAGAGCAATAGAAAATTGGAGCAGGGCGAAATAACCGCACTAACTTCTCAAGGTCAGGGGCGGTTATTTTTTGTTTTGGTTTATCTCATAAATAATCTTGAATTTCGTATACTTCTTTGCTACACTATAAATAACTATGGAAGGAGTGAAATTATGAAGAAACACGTTACATTTGATTATGCAAAAGCAGGTTTGTTTATTTCACAGGAGGAAGTAGGATATATGAAGAAGCTGGCACTGGACGCCAGAGAGCTTCTGGTATCCGGCACCGGTGCGGGGAATGATTTTCTGGGTTGGATCGATCTTCCGGTAGATTACGATAAAGAAGAATTTGCCAGGATCAAGAAGGCAGCAGAGAAGATCCGGAGTGATTCCGAGGTGTTGTTGGTCATCGGTATCGGCGGTTCTTATCTGGGTGCAAGGGCAGCGATCGAATTCTTACGTCACAGTTTTTACAATGTGGTGGATAAGAGCATCCGCAAGACTCCGGAGATTTATTTCTGTGGCAATTCTATCAGCTCCACTTACCTGAAGCATCTAATGGATGTGGTGGGAGACAGAGACTTCTCTGTTAATATGATCTCTAAATCCGGAACTACTACCGAGCCCGCTATTGCTTTCCGCGTATTTAAGGCAAAGCTGGAGGAGAAATACGGCAGGGAAGAGGCTGCCAAGAGAATCTATGCCACCACTGACAAGGCAAGAGGAGCGCTTAAGAAAGTAGCTGATGAGGAAGGCTATGAGACCTTTGTAGTGCCCGATGATGTGGGAGGACGTTTCTCGGTTCTCACAGCGGTTGGTCTTCTTCCCATTGCAGTCAGCGGCGCGGATATCGATAGGCTGATGGAAGGTGCGGCAAGTGCCAGAACCCGTGCGCTGGAGAATGCTTTTGAAGAGAATGATGCCCTTCAGTATGCGGCTGTCCGCAATATTCTGCTGAGAAAGGGCAAAAACATAGAGATTCTTGCCAATTATGAACCGGCTGCCCATTATGTATCTGAGTGGTGGAAGCAGCTGTACGGCGAGAGTGAAGGTAAGGATCAGAAGGGTATCTTCCCTGCAAGCGTTGATCTGACAACAGATCTTCACTCTATGGGACAGTATATCCAGGATGGTGCAAGAATGATCTTTGAGACCGTACTCAATGTAGAGACCTCGAAAGAAGAGATCATTATGGGCGAAGAGGCAGTTGACCTTGACGGCCTGAATTATCTTGCAGGCAAGACAGTTGATTTTGTGAATAAGAGTGCCATGAACGGAACCATCCTTGCACACACTGACGGCAATGTGCCCAACCTGATGGTCAATATTCCCGAGGCTGATGAGTTCTGTCTGGGAGAACTTTTCTATTTCTTTGAGTTTGCCTGCGGTGTCAGCGGGTACCTGCTGGGAGTGAATCCCTTTGATCAGCCCGGTGTGGAGAGCTATAAGAAGAATATGTTTGCCTTGCTTGGCAAGCCGGGATATGAAGCTCAGAGAGAAGAACTTTTGAAGCGACTGTAGAAGGAGGTCTGCAAAAGTGATGCAGATTGTAATACTCGAAAGAAACAGTGTCGGTCCCGACGTGTCGGTGTCCAGTCTGGATGAGCTGGGGGAAGTGACCAGCTATCGTAATACCGTTACTGTGGAAGAAGTAATAGAGAGAGTCAGGAACGCGGATATTATTGTAGCCAATAAGTCGCCTCTCAGGGAGGAGACTTTGAAAGATGCACCCAATGTGAAGCTGATCTGCCAGCTGGCCACAGGCTATGATAACGTAGATCTGCAGTATTGCAAGTCCAGGGGGATTGTGGTGTGTAATGTGGTAGACTATTCTACTGCCATGGTGGCACAGCATACGTTTTTGCTGGCGCTGGCGCTCTCGGAGAAGCTGCCCCACTATGACCGGTATGTAAAATGCGGTGCTTACAGTGCCCAGGACAGATTTTCGAATTTTGATGTCCCTTTTTATGAGCTGGACGGTAAAACCTGGGGTATCGTGGGAATGGGCAATATCGGCAGACGTGTGGCAAAGATCGCATCGGCTTTTGGATGTCGCGTGATCTTCCACTCGATCACCGGAAAAAGTTCCTGTACAGAATACCCGCAGGTGGACAAAGATGCATTGTTGGCAGAGAGTGATGTTTTATCTCTGCATTGTCCGCTGAGCAGTCTTTCTTTGGATTTTATCGATGCAGAGGCGCTGCGTAAGATGAAAAAATCTGCCATCCTTGTCAATGTGGCAAGGGGACGTGTGGTTAATAACACAGACCTGTATCATGCTCTGGTAAACGGAGAGATTGCAGCGGCAGGACTGGATGTGGTGGAGAAGGAGCCTCTGGAACCGGAAAATCCTTTAAGTACCCTGATGGATTCCAATCAGCTGATTATCACACCTCATCTTGCATGGGCCAGCGTAGAGGCCAGGACAAGATGTGTGGAAGGTGTATACAATAACATAAAAGCATTTCAGCAGGGGAACCCTGAAAATGTGGTAAACTTTTAGGAGGAAGTGACATGATGGACAAAATCAAGCAGCTTTGGATAAAATACGAAGAGATCATTGCCTATCTGATTGTGGGAGGTCTGACCACCCTCGTGTCATGGGGAGCAAAATTTCTTGCCAATTACCTGTTGTTTGAGGGAACTCTTTACCCCACCGGCGGTCAGAACCTGATACTCAGTATCATCAACTGGACAGCGGGCGTAGTCTTTGCGTATTTTGCCAACAGAAAATATGTATTTAAAAGCCATGAGCCAATGCTCACGGAGATACCGAAGTTTGTTCTTTCCCGAGTGTCTACCCTGATTCTGGATACCGTTGTAATGCAGGTGCTGGGTGCAATGGGCGTAGATGTGATAGTAGCAACCCTGATCTCCTCGGTGTTAGTCATTATCGGCAATTACGTGTTCAGCAAGCTGTTTGTATTTAAAGGCGACAAAAAGTAAATCTGAGGGGGCGTTTCTGCCCCCTTCCAATACTTTTCTTTTCTCTTTTTTATTCTAAACATATTTCTTTACGATCCCCCCAAAATGTTGGCAAAAAACAGAAAAAATACTTTACAAACGTTATCGGATATGATAACCTAAGAAAGGAGAGGATACCATTTATAAAGTAGAACTTTATCAGAAAGAAAACGGGAGGGTGCCGATTCAAGATTTCTTATTATCTCTGCCCTCCAAATTAAGAGCGAAAGCTTTCAGCGACATTGAATTATTGCAGAAGTACGGGAATGAGTTGAGGGAGCCCTACGTGAAGCCGATCAAAGGAAAGAACGGTAAGGACTTGTATGAACTCAGAATTAAATTTGCCAACGACATAGCCAGAATATTTTACTTTACATATTATAACAATAAATATGTACTTCTGCACGGTTTCATCAAAAAGTCTATGAAAACCCCGACGGAAGAAATTCTTCGGGCGAAAAGGTACATGGAAGATTACAAAAGGAGGGTTTCATAATGAGTAAAGCAGGAATTTCTTTTGACCATTTAAAGAATCAGCTGATGCAGGATGCGGAGTTTGCGGCAGAATATGAGAAGCTGCGTCCCCGCTATGAAGTAATCTCACAGATCATTGAGAGCCGAAAAGAGAATAATATGACTCAGGAAGATCTGGCCAGAAAAATAGGAACACAGAAGTCCAATGTTTCAAGGCTGGAAAGCGGTGCTTATAATCCCAGTCTCGATTTTCTGATCAAGGTGGCACGCGCACTGGGAAAGGATCTGAAGATTCAGTTAAAATAAGCGGGCTGCCTTCACAGACAGCCCGATGAACGAATTGCTTTTTACTAAATATTCTTTATCATTTCTTCCACCAGCTTAGCGGAATGCTTGGCTGCGGCTCTTTCGAATACCGGATATTCTATTTCCGCGGTATCGTCGGCCTTATCAGAGATTGCTCTGATGATCACAAAAGGAATCTGATTCAGCCAGGCACTGTGTGCAATGGCAGCGCCTTCCATTTCCGTGCAATCACCGTGATACAATTCAACAAGACGTTTTTTCACAGACTTGTCACAGATGAACTGATCTCCGCTGACAACTCTTCCGATCATGGCATTGATATCAGGATTCACCTTGCAGCAGGATTCTTTAGCCAAGGATGCCAACTTGTCATCTGCAGGAAATTCTCTGCGCCCCAACTGAGGCACTTCGCCGGGCTGATAACCGAAGACTGTGGCGTCCACATCGTGATGCAGAGCGTCTGCGGATATCAGAATATCACCGATATTCAGAACTGCGTTCAGCGAACCGGCCACGCCGGTATTGATAATATGGGTGACACTGAAGCGGTCTGCAAGGATCTGCACGCACAGTGCAGCGTTGACTTTGCCCACGCCGCTTCGGACAATGACTACATTCACGCCGTGCAGGGTTCCCTCATGAAACTCCATGCCGGCTTTTTTGTTAATGGATAAGGTATCCATCTTGCCTTTCAGCTCCTCTACCTCCAGTTCCATAGCGCCTATAATACCGATTCTTATCATTTCTTTTCCTCCGTGATTATTGGGGATAATTCAGTCTGTCAGGTGTGATACCGTAAAGAACCTGATCCAGATATTTCTTTGCCAGGTAATTAGCCATAGGCAGGTTCATGTCCAGATAATTGCCGCAGTCTTTGGCGGAGGCTCCGGGCACTTCGTCATGATAATCCCTGATAAATTCAAACATTTCAATCATCAACGGAACAATATTTTCAGAGCAAAGATTGCCGGCCAGCAACAGATAAAACCCTGTGCGGCACCCCATGGGACCGAAGTAAATCGTCTTGTCCTGATAAACAGGATGATTGCGCAGGTATGTGGCAGCTAAATGTTCTATGGTGTGCATCTCCGCTGTGTTCATGACAGGCTCCTCATTGGGGCTGGTCATACGAAGGTCAAAGGTAGTTACGGTTTCTGTACCTACGGTGTCCTTTCTGGACACATAGATGCCGGGCTGCAGCTTGATATGATCTATGGTGAAACTTGCTATTTTTTTCATAAGATTGTCCTTTCCGAATGCTTTATAGCGTTACCATCAAAAGTATACACTATTCTTCCTGAAATGAAAAGAGGGAGTGACACGGTAAGCTACTTTATGTTTCTGTAATCATCGATAAGTAAGGACAGGTGGGAGATGACAGCCGTGGGGAGACCCTCCACATTCAGTCTGGGAACCTCGTCGAGCCCAAGGAGATAGTCGGTAGACACATTAAAAATTTTGGCCAGCCGTATCAGCATCTCAATGGAAGGCTGGATATTTTCATTCTCCCAGTTAGAGACGGTTTGCTTGGAAATATTTAATTTTTTGGCTAGCTCTACCTGACTCCAGCCAAGGGAAGTTCTGATTTCATAAAGTCTCTGGCCCAGCATTGTTTTCTCCTTGCGTCCAATATTCTAATACTATTGTATATAATTTATTGACAATTATGAAATACCATGGTATTGTAATATTGGACTTTTGAAACAAACGTCTTACCAAGGAGGATGAAAATGAAACGTGTTATTATTAGTACAAAGAAATCAAATACTGCATTTTTAATCATTGGAGTCACAGGCGCATTAGTGTTTGCAGGAGCAGGAATGTATTTCAGCTCTTATGTCAGCAAAATGAATCCATATATGGCTGCGTTCAGTAAGACTGCATCAACTGCTTCCACTTGTGCCACATTACTGTATATCGTTGCTTTTGTGGAGTTTTTGTGGACCATCTTAAGTGCAATGTCTTATGCGGATGTGTATGAAGATAAGATTGTGGGAAAAGGACTTGAGAAGTTCAATCTTAGGGACTTTCATCTTGACTATTCTCAGATTACCGATGTCTCGTATTCGGGATTAAATCTTTTTATTTCTACGACAAGCGGGAAATATAAAATAATAACCAATGCAGTAAAGGCTAAGCAAGTATTTGATTACTACAACAAAATGAATAGTTCAAATCAATAAAAACAGTTAAAAATAAAAAGGATCGCCAATGCCGGCGATCCTTTTCCAGTATAATCTTTATAAAGAACGGATAATTATTTCTTATTCTTTCTTTCCTTTGCTTCCTTAACAGATCCGGTAACCATCTTAGTCAAAGCAAACAGTGCGATGGCATTGGGGATAACCATCAGGTAGTTGAATGCGTCGGTCAGCTCCCAAACCAGGTCACTCTGCATCATGGTACCCAGGAAGATGAATACCAGGGCAATAAGGGTGTATACTACGGTACAAGCCTTAACGTTCTTCTTACCGAACAGATACTGCGCATTGATCTTACCGAACATGTTCCAGCTAAGAACTGTGGAGAATGCGAAGAAGAACAGGCAGATTGCTACAAAGATTGCACCGAATTCTGCACCGAATACAGTACCGAAAGCGGTCTGAGCCAGATTGGTCTTGGAGATGGTGGTGCTTGCTGCAGCAGCGCCAACGCCATGAAGAGGACCGTCTGCGGTATACAGTGTGGAAATGATAACCAGTGCATTCAGGGTCAGAACTACAAAAGTATCAATGAAGACACCGATCATAGCAACAACACCCTGATCATGGGGATGAGCTACGTTAGCCTGTGCGTGAGCGTGAGGGGTGGAACCCATACCGGCCTCGTTGGAGAAGAGACCTCTCTTAGCACCCTGGCTGATGGCTGCCTTGATACCGGCACCGAAAGCACCACCGAGGATAGCCTGAGGCTGGAAGGCATATTTGAAGATCATACCGAAGGTTGCAGGCAGATACTGAATGCGCAGAACCAGAATGATCAGAGCGCCTACCAGGAAAAGACCAGCCATAATGGGTACCAGCTTCTCGCAGACAGCGGCAAGACGCTTAACGCCGCCAAGGAAAATAATTGCACAGATCAGAATCAGTACCACACCAATAATCCATGCAGGAACATTGAATGCGGTCTCAAAAGTAGAACCGATGGAGTTGGACTGAACCATGGAGCCCATGAAGCCCAAAGCCAAAATAGTAGCTACTGCAAAGAAAACAGCCAGGAATTTACCGAATTTACCTTTGAAAGCGGTGGTGATGTAATAAACGGGACCGCCGTGGATGTTGCCGTCCTTGTCTTTGATACGGGTCTTCTGTGCCAGAGTTGCCTCGGCGTAGATGGTAGCCATGCCGAAGAAAGCGATAACCCACATCCAGAAGATCGCACCGGGACCACCGGTCAGGATCGCACCGGATGCACCGACGATATTACCGGTACCAACCTGTGCTGCAATAGCAGTTGCCAGCGCCTGGAAAGAACTCATACCGCCGCTTGCCTGATTTCCGCCTTTTAAAGAAATGTTGCCGAATACCTTCTTCATACCTTCGCCAAAGCAGCGAACCTGTACGAAACGGGTCTTGATGGTATACCACAGACCGACACCGATCAGCAATACGATGAGTATGTAGCTTGACAGATACTCGTTAATGTTGACCACAATCGGGTACAAAAAGTTGTGTAATGCTTCCATGATTTTTCCTCCTGAAAATCAAAACGGAACAGCTGAAAATCAACTGCTCCGGATAAGCCAATTTAACATAGAGACATAGTATGTCCACAAATGTTACTCTGTCCTTTTACCTGAGAGATTCAGCTGTCGCAACAGCCTTGCACCTTCGGTACTCACTTCTGAGCTTCTCCAGAGCTGCATCCATTCCTAGTCCTTACCCGCAAACGGGCGCCTGAGAGTGTTACTCCTTCGGCAGGCTTACGCCATTCCCCTAAGAACTTCAACTGCCGTTATTTTATTGTTGTTTTTTACATTATCATAATTACAGAAGCTTGTCAACAGTTTCTTTTCTGTTGTATAATGTGTGGGATATTGGCGAAAGCCTCAGTGATAAGGAGCGTAATTTGATGAAAAAACGGATATTGGCAGTGCTGTCTGTGGCACTGTGTATGGGCCTGGCCGCCTGCGGAGCAAGCAAATATGAGGAGTATGCCAAATATGAGAAGCTGTTTGAACTGCTGGAGGATAAAGAGTACGATAAGGCACACGATTATATTGACAAAGTATCGGGAGAGAATGGGTCTGTCTTAGACAGTTTATTTGGAAAGAAAGATAAGGAGGAATCTTCTGAGAATGAAGAAACGTCCCAGACAGTTGCTTCTGCGGAGTCTGCCGCTCCGGTTACAGATGATGTGGCCGTCGGATCTTCAGCTGAGGATGAGAAGGTTCCGGAAACAGAGGCGAAAGTATCTGACAGAGTAACCATTGCCACAGCAGAAGAGTTTTTTGCTATAGAGGAATTTGAGTCGGATAAAGTTTATGAGATTGTGGCTGATCTTGACTTTGCCGGATACGGCCGAGGAGAAGGATGGGTATACGGAACGGTAGAAGGGAACGGGCATACTATATATAATGTGGAACAGGGCTGTGTATTTCTGTCGAATAACGGTACCATTCGTAACATTATTCTGGAGTGCAATATGGATATCGCTAATACCGCTCACGACGGGGAGTTGTGTATGGCAGCGCTTGTAAATACAAACCTTGGGTTGATAGAAGGATGCGTGGTAAGAGGTAACATAAGGCTGTCCGCCAGAAGTGTGGGTTTTGGTGCGATAGCGGAGACCAGCTTCGGTACCATACGGCAGTGCGGTAATGAAGCGGACATTTATGTGGAAGGATCCTTTATTAATCCTCTGGGGAATGTGGAGTATAGCGGTTACGCGGAGTTTGCAGGTATCTGTAACTACACAACGGAATTGATCGAAGAGTGCTACAATACCGGAAATATCAGTGCGGATCTGATCTCTTCCGTGCGGTTGGCAGGAATTGTAACGAGCAGCAACGGAACCCTGATCAACTGCTATAATAAGGGATCTGTGATTCCCGGCAATGGTGTGTACTCCATTGAAGGAGGCATTGCCTATCAGGTGATGGGGGCCAATCAGGTGATCCAATGCTGTAATTTCGGAACGGTGGAAGCCGGCATCTCAGGAGACTGGTACGGCTATGTTGTTGATTGTTATTATCTTGATTCTGTTTCGGCGCAGGGGGCTATCGGCGGAGATAACATGACAGAGGATGAGGAGCAGAACTCCGATGACATCAGAGTATATAAGATAACGGATGATATGGCAGACAAGCAGGAAAGCTATGGAGCGCTGGACTTTGATCAGATATGGATGATGTCAGACCAGGGACATCCTGTTCTGCAGTGGCAGGAAATGGTCCCGGAAGCAAATGAAAAGCACCTTACCTATCTGGGGTAAGGTGCTTTTGTGCTTTACTTGCCAATAAACATATCTCTGATCTCTGTAGGAATGGAATCATAATCTTCCTTACAGTCCTTACAGATGTTTACTTTTTTGCCAATAAAGTTAATCGATGTGCAGATGGCCTTTTTGTCGCAGAAATAACAGGTAACTCTGCTGAAATAAAACATGCAGATAATCAGGACTGCGATGATACCGGCAATGATTGCGGCAACCGCGATTTTCTTTTTCATAATTAATTTGCTCCTTTATGCGCCTGATATCAGATTAAGCCTTCTTGGATTTAATGCTTCCGATAATAGCAATGATATTAGCAATAATGATAACGTATGCACCGATAGCGAGCAAATCAAGAGCCAAATCGCCTGCATTGGCAATGTCTACCACAACAACGATCAAAGCAATAATATTTGCAATGGAAGCAAGCTTTGCCTTGATAAATGCCAGAACGATACTTACGATACAAGCAACAACGACAATCTTACCGTCACCGTCGATGAAGGGAACGCTGAAGCCCCATACGGAAACAAAAGGAAGGAAGCAACCGATGATGGCAAGAATATTTCCGCCCAAAAGCATTAACTTAGCAGTCTGTTTATTCATATTATTTTCTCCTTTGCATTAGATGAAAAGTTTGTATGTATAGTATAACATTTTGGCGGTGGTTTGGCAAGCAAAGTATATAGAAACAAAGGCGAGTTTTGTGCAAGTGAAAACATTGTCTATAATAAATATGATTTTTGCGTGAACTGCTAAGGGAAGGATGATATAATTAAGACAATTGTTATTACGGGAGCTGATTAAGTTTTGTTTGAAGGAGGTTTTAAAATGCAGGGTAAGAATAAGAAAACGTATGCGAATCCTCTGAACTTAAATTATGAGTACAGGGTTTATGAGGTTTTTTCCAAAGAAAGAGAAAGCGGAAAAACCCCCATCTGTCTGGAAGCGGCAGATCCGGTTATAGTTTTGTTCAAGGATGAGTATTACTTATTTTCATCGGTTACCAACGGTTATTGGGTTTCGGAGGATATGAGTGATTGGCAGTTTATAGACTGCGATGACAGCAAATTGCCCAATATTTTTAAGTACGCACCTGCAGTTATGGTTTTGGACGATGCTATTTATTTCCACCAGGGTCTTTATGACCGCAATCTGTATCGCAATAAGACGCCTAAGAATCCGGACACATGGGAATTGGTGACCAGCGAGTGTTATCTGGGACATGATCCGTTCATGTATTACGATGAGATAGACGACAGAGTGTGGGCATCCTACGGATGCGGCGACGGCAAGATGGAGTACATCAAGGTGGTGGAACTGGACCGACACACGCTGGAGCCTGTGGGCCGGGTACATAACTGCATTTTTTATGACCAGAGAAATCGCGGCTGGGAACGCACCATGAACAACCACACGGGAGAAGGTTGGGGCTATACGGAAGGATCACAGATCTTGCGCAAAGGCGACAAGTGGTATCTGATCTACTCCGGATATACCTTACATAAGAATTATGCCAACGGTGTTTATGTTTCGGATTGTCCTACGGGACCGTATGAATATGCACAGAACAATCCGGTTTCCCATAAAAATACGGGATTTATCGGCGGTGCCGGTCATGGGTGTCTCTTTGAGGACAAACACGGCAACTGGTGGAACGTCACCTGTGCATCGGTTTACATCAGCCATCCTTTTGAACGCCGGCTTAATATGTTCCCTGCGGGATTTGACGAGGACGGGCTGTTATATGTAAACACCACGCTGGGTGATTATCCAATCACCTTGTCGGAAGGGCCAAGAGATCACCGCATACAGAGAACACCGTATATGTTGTTATCCAAAGACTGTGTTTGCAGTGCTTCCTCCGTGGAGATGGGAATGCCGGAGACAAGCACGCACGGATGTGAATTATATGACTGTGACATTTCCTACCGCTACCACCATGAGCCGAAGTATGCTTTTGATGAAGATATCCGGAGTATGTGGGTGGCTGCTACCAGGAACGAAGGTGAGTGGTTGCAGGCAGATTTGGGTGGTTTGTGCAATATCAAAGTAATACAGCTTAATATAGGAACGTATAACATTCAGACGCAGGATCCGGAAGAAAAATATTTGGAATATACACTGGAGTATTCCGTGGACGGAGAGGGATATGTGTTGTTTGCAGACACCAGAGGAGAGAAGCGTTTCGATCCCCACGCCTATTACGAAGCTGATATAGAGGCAAGATACGTCAAGGTGACATTTTACCATATGCCGGGCAATGGTTTTGCCGCAGTATCGGGATTCCGTATCTTTGGCTCTGTGGAGGAATCTCCTGCAGAGCAGGTAAAAGGTGTAACTGTGGTGAGAGATCCCGAGGACAACCGAAACAGTACGGTGACCTGGGATAAGGCGCAGGGGGCTGACGGCTACATAGTAAGATACGGTATTTCGCCTGAAAAACTTTACAACCAGTATCAGGTGTATGAGGAAAAGGCTGAAGTGCGGACTTTGACCAACGGTATTTCCTATTATTTCAGGGTGGACAGTTTTAACAGATCCGGAATTACAGAAGGAAGTGTAATTGTAGGCCCTGTATAAGTTCGCGGAAGAAATTAAGGTATAAAAATAAAAAAGTGGCATCTTCCGCCCGGAAGATGCCAAATGATAAAACAACGAACGACTCATTTCTTTAATGACTTTTTGATATTGTATATCCCTACGAAGGATCCGATATCCATTGCAATACCAATGCCGGTTTTCAGGAGGATAGCCTTTTCATGGTCGGTAAATGGCGGTTTATAACTGTAGCCATAAGACCAGAGATCTTTATATCCTTTGATATCAGAGATCATGGTAGTGATACCGGAAAAGAAAAGGATCGTCCCGATAACACATATGATAAGCAATATTATCAATGTATTGGACAGTTGCTTTTGCTCTTTTTGCGATGCTCCAAAGCGTGTCTTTGCCCCACAGTGAGGACACTGCTCAGCCCTGCTGCTGATTTCGTTGCCACATTCTCTACATTTAATCAGTGCCATAATATTATCCTCCTTTAGATTTTTTCCAATTCATCCAGCTTATTATTGATGATTCTGTATGCCGCATCCAAATCATTCACTAAAACTGAATAAGATTCCGTCTTCCCTTCTATCACAAGAAATTCGTTTGAAATAAGATTTGCCTTTTTGACATTATATATTTGATCATATTTTAATTCAAAAACGCTATCAGGTGAAAGCTGACGACCTGTTACACGGTCATCGTAGATTTGCAGATAGGATTTATCAGCAAAATCATTATTACAGAAAATCAGTCCAATGATTCCTGCAATGATGGCAATTGCTCCCCATAGAGCAAGTCCTTCGGCAATCTTCTGACAAATAAGAAGTAGCAGAATGCCGCAAATGATCGCGCCGATGCTGCAATTTCTGATGGTCTTCTTTCGCTTTGCAGGAGCACCTTTCGATTCAAACAGTAAATTATCCAAAACAGTTACCTCCTTTTTTGATTAATTATGTATAATCCACATCATATATTTTACTACTAAACGATAGTATGTCAAGTACTATTTATTGATAGTAAAGTATACTACACTCAAAGGAGTGAAAACGATGTATCATTATCGCCGTTTGAAAGATGTTCGTGAGGATCATGATCTGGTTCAGAAAGAGGTTGCGGCATATCTTGGAATCGATCAAAGAGTATACAGTAATTATGAAATCGGAAAACGTGAAATTCCGGTGCATCTTCTTTTGAAACTGGCAGAATTGTATTGCACAAGTGTGGATTATTTGTTGGAGAATACTGATCGGAGTACTCCGTACCCCAAAGCTGCTAAGAAGCAAAAGTAAATCCAGGAGCAAATCTCTGAGATGAGAGTCTGGCTCCTGGATTTTGTTTGCTTTAATAAAGTAGTTACGACTGGCTGGGTAGTAATCGTCTCCTTCGAAATGAACGATAGTCTGTGTGGAGTAAGGAAACGTATATCCCAACTGCTCTAAATAATAACAGAAATACCTTTTAAAATATCTGTAAACATATCGTGGTTTCTTTGAGACATGTGATATATCTCTTGTTAAAATATAAGATTATATTGGTTGGGGGAGACATTATTTGCCAATGAACATATCCCGGAGTTCCTTAGGAATCGAGTCATAATCTTTCTTGCAATCACTGCAGATGTCTACCCTTTCGCCAATAAAATTGATCTGGCTGCATTTGGCTTCCTTGTCGCAGAAGTAGCAGATGGCCTTGCTGCAGCCGGAAAGACCGATTGTCAACAGAGTCAATATGCTTACGAGAGCCAATATTTTCGAATGTCTTTTTTTCATGTGTTTTCTCCTTCATCAAAAGATGGTTTGCAAGTGATATATTGAAAATATAGCACGAAAAAGGAAAGTTTGCAATTATTACGTTTCCGGGGAGAGGAGAACACGGGCTCCCTTGACTTTAGGGACGCAGCACTGTATAGTTATTGTAATGAAACCCCGGCTTACAGGGGAAAGGGTGATGGAAGGCCCGTATTGGAATTCCGGGATGCTTAAGGAACAGACTGTAATGACGAATATACGAGAGAGGTTTTGAAATGAACAAAAAGATGAAAGCAGTTTTGTTGTCAGGCGTGGTCATGTTGGTGTTGTCAGGTTGTTGCCTGAAGCATACCTGGAAGGAGGCAACCTGCACGGAGCCAATGATCTGCAGTGAATGCGGAAAAGAAAAGGGCGAAGAAAACGGTCACACCTGGGAGGAGGCAACCTGTACCGAGCCTCAGACCTGCACGGTCTGCCAAGAGATAAAAGGAGAAGCGCTTGGTCATGATCTGACCGAGGCGACTTGCACGGACAAGGCGGAATGTAATCGATGTGGCGCGGAAGTAGGCGACGAGCTGGGTCATGATTTTGCGGAGGCAACTTGCACGGTGAAAGCTACATGTACCCGATGTGGATTGGAAGAGGGCGACGTGCTGGGTCACGATCTGGCCGAGGCAACCTGCACGGAGAAAGCAAAATGTACCCGCTGCGGAGCAAAATCAGGAGAAGCGCTGGGTCATGATCATGTGCAGAATGTGTGCACCCGCTGTGGGGATAAGCTGATAGAAACCTACGATGAACTCAGAGTCTATCTGAGAGACAATTTCCGCGATCTGCATACGGCACTGGGAGATGTGGAAAATATCAGCTACGAGATCAAGAGCAATGAGCCGAATTATATGCATCCTTATGATTTTGAGATCCAGATTGAAGCGAACGATCTTTATTGCAATGCAATGAAATCATCACTGCCGTATATGATCCAGTACGGAGATGCTTTTGCATACGAAGACCGCATACAGGCATTTGTTGATATTCTGGATTTTGAGATGGAGATCATCAGGATCGCAGAAGCGGCATTCCCCGGTTTGAAGTTCAGAGTATATTATTTTGACTGGGGATATGAGTATCCCAGCATAAAGGTCGGATACTCGCAAAGCGTTTATCTGCCCTTCTACAATTACCGGAACAACAGAAGCGGCAAAAACGGATACGTGGGAACGGATCTGTGTGACTGGTATATGACGGAACAGTGGTTCTTCGAGGGGGCAACGGTAGATCCCTTTATCTATTGCTATGACACTTATGACGGCCGCTACGCATGCAAGGGTATTCACCAGGATGTCATGGCGCAGACAGATTACAATCTGACATTTGAGGGGCACTATTATTGATCAGCCATGAAAATTTAAACCCATATTACAGGAATTCCTGGCACAAATTGACAGTAATAGTGAGCAGAGATATAATAAAAGAAATATTGAACAAAAAGGAACGGTTACCTATCATGAAAAAAACAGTAGCGCTTATTTTAGTAGCAGTAATGAGTCTCTCCCTGGTTGCCTGCGGGATTGGAAGGATTATTTCCAGAAAAGATGTTCTCAAGTTATTTGAGGAGATCAAATTGACGAAGGATAATGTGATGGACTACTTCGAGATTGAAGAAGTTGATCAGAAGGATGCCTTCGGAGATAAAACCGGAGAAACTGAATTTGTATTCAAATTGAAAGACGGTTATTTCTTCGACTCTGACAAGGAAAATGTTATCCGGGTAAGTTTTTCCTATGTCACAATGCAATGCGACAAAGATGAAAAGAATCCGAAGGTTCCCACCGGCGACTTAGACAGCAATGAAGATGTTATTTATCATGATAGCCGGGAAAGTGATTTCCAGTTCGGTTATTTTGACAGAGAGAGGTGGCTGTTGAATACCAGCCATGAATTCTATGAGAGTAACGGATACGTAGAAGAAGGTAATGTTTGTGTTACTATGATCTATGATTTCGAGGTTGAGAAGGTTGCAGGAAGGATCATAGAGTATGATCTTGAGAAACTGGAGAAGTACTTCCCCGAAGGCAAAAACGGTGTCAGAACGATAGAAATCAGTGTTGATCAATATAATCAAATGCGCCATGAATTTGACGAAGACAGGGATGAAATGGCCTATGAATACTGGTATGAAAGTGTTTACGGCATGGTAAAAAGCTGGGATTAAAAAATAGAAGTAATAAACGCTAGAAGGGTGTTGAAACGGTCAACACCCTTTTTATACAATAAGAAATTCATCCGGACGGCGCGAGAGTCCGCGCGGATAGAAATTCATTTTTATATCTGAAAGAGAAGGAGTGACTGATGCGATGAGAAGAATAACAGTTATGTTCCTGGCGGTGGTTCTGAGCCTGTCCTTGGCAGGGTGTGCCGGCGAACACAGCGTTAAAACGGATAACGAATATCAGGAATATGAGGAACTGCTTGACATGTTAGAGGACGGAGAGTTTGAGGAAGCACTTTATTATGTGGCAGAGCTGGGAGCCATCGACCTTGAAAAATTCGGAAAAGTGCCCGTCGACACAGAGGATGACGCTGCCGAAAAACCGGAACCTGAGAAAGCAGAGCAGGTGAATGCGGAGGGAGCCCCGATGAACCCTTCGCAGCAAGAATCCTCTGATGAGCAGTCAAAGTATGAACCGGTGGAAATAACTCTTGATAATTGGCAGGACTATTTTGAGCTACGCGAATATCATAAGTTTGAAGAAAACGGGTTTGGAGAATTTAAGAAAGTTACAACATATTACAGCATTGTGAGCAAGGACGGAATTCTCTTTGATCAAAGTAAAAGCGATGTTACTTTTGAGTTCGTCTGCAATATAGAGAGTAAACCCTACACCGTTGATTTTGAAAACAGAGCCGTCATTTATGGGGAGGCGACCGGAATGAAAACCTCCGAGCCTACCGTGGAAACGATGAATAATGTGGGTCAGTACATCGGTGAGAGTACCAACGACAGATATGGAGAATATTTGGGTGTATGTAACTTCATAAGCAAGCTTGAGGGAGAAGCGAGGGAAGTAGTCAGCATCGAGATCAGCAGAATTGCAGGTGATTTCTGCGTGGCCGTTTCTGCGGAGTCAGGCGAATCTGACGAGAAAAAGGGAAATACTTCCGGAGAGGTAACGCTCGGGGAGGTTGCGGTTACTAAGAACTCGGAATTTTATGTGGATTATTCTGATATTACTGATACTGTCGTTCCACCTCAGCCAGGAGACTGGTATTCTTATTATAAGGCGGACGAGGATAAAATGTATGTGGATTTCTGCATTGCCTATAAAAATACAAGAAGCAATAACATAGGAGCGGATGAAGTTATCTCAGCAAAACTCAAATATGCAGGAAAGTATGAATATACCGGCTTTACTATGATTGAAAAAGACAGCCGTACTGATTTTACCTATTCAAACATTACGAATATTCCGCCTCTCAGCACAGGATATGTGCATTATCTGTTTGAAGTGCCGGAGGAAGTAGGAGAAAGCGATGGATCTTTGGAGATTTCATTTACGGTAGACAGAAATACTTACACATATAGAGTCAGATAAGAAAACGCACCTACCAATGGTTTCCCTCTCCTCACTAAACCAATGGTAGGTGTGTTTTCCTATCTGAATTATCTATACTGAATATGAAAGGAGATAGCCTATGAATCAAATTAAAATCGGAAGATTTATTGCTGAGTGCAGAAAAAAAGCAAACTTAACGCAAATGCAGTTAGCAGAGAAACTGGGTATCACCGATAAAGCAATATCCAAGTGGGAACGCGGCGTGTGAATGCCCGACACTTCGATACTGCTTGAACTTTGTGATATTCTTTGCATCAGTGTAAATGAATTATTAAGTGGGGAGGAAATCAATATGGAAAATGATAATCAGAAAAATGAACAACTTTTGCTTGATATGGCGAAAGAATTAGAGAAGAAAAACAAAACAATTTGGTCTTCTATGTGGGCAATTATGATTGTAAGCATGACAGCCCTGATTGCAGGACTCTTCATTGCTGCATTTTTGATTCCCGAAGGAGTGTGGCAGCTTGTTTCAATTCTTGGAATTTGTGTTGTGTTTCTGATACCGTGTTTCTATGCTTTAAAACTTGAAGTTAGCGTAGGTGCTTACAAGTGCAAAAATTGCGGCCAGGAGATTGTACCTACCTATACGCAGGCACTTAATGCGATGCACATGGGAACGACACGTCACTTAAAATGTCCCAAATGCAATAAACGCACCTGGTGCAAAAAAGTGTTGAAGAAGTAAATAATTAGAAAGCGGAGGGTTTGACCTCCGCTTTCGTTATGTCATGTCTTATTTAAAATAACGAGCCAGCAGACCTTCGAATGCTTTTCCATGTCGAGCCTCATCTCTTGCCATTTCATCACAACCTTCACTGCGTTCGGTTGTGCAAAGGGAACTTAAAAAGATATTATTTATTGTAACCATTGGTTTATCCACCTTTCAATTTTGCTTGTATTATAGCACTTTTCAAGGGGAATTACAATGTCTTACAACTGAACAGTATCTCACAAACAAATAGTCAATTCTTTAGTCAATTCTACAAGAACTTTAAACAACTTTTTACAACTATGGTCAACCATAGTCAACTGAAAAGGAGTTTAAAAATCATGGCAACAACACAAGTCAAAAAAGCAGAATCCCAAGAGGTAGGAGTTTATCAATTAAAAAATGGTCTTTGGGCTTACAGATTCATTGTGAAAATCAATGGGGAACAGAAAACCCAAAGAAGGTCTAAGGACGAGGAAGGCAACCCTTTTAAAACCCAGAAGCAAGCAGCGAGGGCAAGAAAAAAGGCTTTAGAGAAAATGCAATCGCAAGCCCTTCCCCCTGCTGCCACAAAGGGAAAGAAGATTGTAAGAAAGAGAATCCGAGAAGTTTATGAGGAATACTGCGAATGTGGCAGAAAAGATAAAGCATACGCAACTATCAAGAAGCAGGAAGCCCTTTGGAATAATCACATTTTGGAGAGATTTGGTTCTTGCTATGTGGATAATGTAAGAGTAGCAGATATTCAAGACTTTTTATCAGAATTATATTGTGTAAATGGGTATGCGTATGGGTATGTGGAAGGCTTTTTAAAGCAGTTCTATTTGATTTTCGGTCAAGCCTATTCCAGAAATTATCTGTCTGTTGATGATTACAATAAACTGTGTGTGAATAAGAACACAAAAATCAAAATGCCTACAAAGAAGTCAACAGATATAAAGGATATTGATGTTTATACAGATGAAGAACTGAAATTTTTAGATGAATATTTTGTAGGAACAACTGTAGAAACTGCTTACATGATAGGGAGATACTGTGGCTTGAGGGTTGCAGAATGTTATGGACTTACATGGGATAGAATCAATCTGGAAGAGGGCTACATTTCCATTGAGAGACAGATGAAATCACATGACGGACTGGTGTATCTGAATGCCCTTAAGACCCCAAACGCAAGAAGAAAAGTTTTTATCTGTGATGCTCTCAAGGAGTATTTAACAAATCTACAAGAGCAAATTAAAGAGTATGAGGTTGTGTACCAGAAGCAAAGACAACAGAATGAAATAATGGTGTATGACGCAGCAGGGGGAACAGTATCGTCTTTAAAACTTGTGAACACTCTCCCAAATGGTAAAATCCAGACCGAACATGCAATCAGACATCATAGGCAGCACATTCTCAAAATTGCAGATGTTGAATTTAAGTATCACAACTTGCGACATACTTTTGGTACAAAATTGGCTTTGATGAATACCCCAGAACACATTTTGTTGAAGCAAATGGGGCATAGCAAGAGTTCCACAACTCACAAATACTATTTGGCAATGTCAGAGCAGGCAGTTGAAGAACTTAGAAGCAACTTGAATAAACTTTAATTGGGGGAAGTGGAACAATGGATAGATTAAGAGAAATTATGGGTAACTTATCAGATATAGAGTTTAGTATGGAAAGTCTGTCTTATGTATTAGGTTCTCTGGAAGAGATTTATGAATTAAGACATGAATACGAATTACAGAAGAATGTTTTGCTATTCAAATTATTACTGGATTCCATGGTAGAGAATCTGAGTGATAGAATTGATGAAATAGATAGGTTCATTATAGACAATAGAGAGAAATAAACAAAATTGGCAGGAGTCACACCCTGCCAATTAGTTTTCTCTGTTTTTCAAATGTAAGATAAGAGTGTTGATGATTTCAACATCTTTTTCGCTAAGTCCAGCAACACTTATGGAAGAGGTTGTGTCAACTCCCAAGAGGTAATCAGTAGAGACTTTGAAGATGTGGGCTAATTCTACAACATACTGGGTAGAAGGTACAGAAATTCCCATTTCCCAAGCATTGACACTTGACCTTGTAATTCCAAGTTGTTTTGCTAATTCAGATTGTGTTTTGTTCTGGTTCTCCCTTAGAGATTTTATTCTATCTGCTATCATGTTGCCACCTCTTTCCAAGAGTATGCTACAACAATCAAAAAGATATTGCATTATCGCGACGATGGAACAAATTGACACTTAGAAATTGACACCAAAAACAAAAGTGGTTATAATTGAAAATACATCAAGATAAAATGAAGGTATGTAAAATGAATGATAAATTTCAAATTTTAACATTTAGAGAAGAAAATGCTTTAACCTTAGAAGAAAAACATACATATTATGAACAACTAAGGGACTATGTGTTAAAACGAAAACTTACAAATACAACAATAGGAGCAACAACTATTGCACCTAAATTAAAAAAGCTTGCAACAAAAGCAGCAGTTGTTCTTACAAAAGTATTTGCTGGTAAAAATGTTGAATGGGTATGGGATGGTCAAGATAACATTCCAGAAGGGGCAGTTATTTTTGCACATACACATCAAGGTGTCTTGGATAATTTTGTTTGGATGCCAGAAATTGAGAAACATTGCTTAATGCTACATAACATAGATGTAAGTAAAGCTTTGTTGTTTGCTCAGTTGATAGATGGATTGATTTTAGTAAAAAAAGGGAATAAAGATAATAATCAAAATGCTAAGTTGGATATGATTAAAGTACTATTAAAAGGACATTCTATCACTTATTGCCCAGAATCTGCATGGAATTTGTCTCCAAACAAATTACATTTGCCATTAAATTTTGGTTTTTTAGATACTGCTAAAAAAGCTAAGGTTCCAGTGGTACCAGTAGTACATGAATTTACCTATGATAGTTCAACAGAAAAAGAAAAAATAACAAAAATACATAGTAGATTTGGAAAACCTATTTTTGTAGAAGAAGATGATGATTTATTTAATAAATTGCATGAATACGAAGAGTGTATTTCCACAATAAGATTTGAATTACTTGAAGAAAAAGGAGTTTTTAAACGAAGCGAAATTACAAATTGGGAATACATAAATTACTTGAAGGGTAATTATAGAAACTTGGCTATGGGAAAAATTGATGTAAATAGAGAAAGAAAATATCTTTATAATTCAAATGATGAGTTCTATAAATTTCATCATATAAATGATGTCCCATTTAATGAATATGGTATTTTATTAGAGACAGAAGAGGTGCGTAAGTTAAAGAAGATTAATAGAAGAGAAAAATTATATAAAAAGTAAAGGGTGTGCAGCAGAGCTTTATTGCTCTGCTGCTTCTTTTAGTTCTGCCTTATATTTGTAGTAGGAGTTTCTGGAAATTCCTGCTATTTTTATAACTTCGGAGTCTGTGTTAGTTCCATTGAAAGCTTTACTGTTTTTAAGAATGATTTCTTTTGCTTCTCTTTCTTTCTTTGTGGTGTACTTCTTGCCTGCCACTCTTCCAATCTGTTTTCCATTGAGTTTTGCAGTTTTGATACCTTCTGATGTTCTCTGGTGTAAGTCCAGAACCTCCTTCTCTGCCTGCTCAAAGGCTATTCTGATTTGGGCTTTGGCTAAGTCTATGGTGTACTTGTTTAAGGCTTCTATGATGTTGTTTATGAACTCATCTGTTGCTTTGTTGCCAGTATTCAATTTGATTTCGATTTGGTTCTGTAAAGCCTGCTTGTAAACTTCTGTGTTGATGTGTGGCTCTTTCAAGAAAACAAGAGTAATGTTTCTGTTGAACAAGTCCTCATACAGTTCGCAGCCTTCATCAGCATTTCTGGAAAATCTGGAAACAGAGTCGAAAATGATTCTCACTTTTTTAGTTTCTGCTTCTTGAGTTGCTAATTTGTATAGTTTGTTCCAGTCTTTTCTTCCATTTATCTTAGTTCCAGTAAAAGTCTCTTTAACTATGTGTGCAGCAGGGTACACATCTAAGATGTTTCTTTCTTGTCTGTCAATGTTCTGCTTTGGGGTTGAAATTCTACAATAACCATAATCAATGTATTCCATGTTCAAAATCTCCTTTTACAACTCTTTAATACCAAATTAAACGAACCTCTTTTTTGATACTATAATCATACCACTTTTAACACTAAAAGTCAACAATTTTGGTACAATAACAATGAGGTTTATTTTGGTACAATAAACAAAAATCTTTTTGAAAAAAAGTTTTGAAATTTTTATCGGAGTACAAGAATTTGCACACCGCAAGAAGTATACTTAGTACATAAGATGAAGCAAGGGAACAGAACAAAAAACAACAACTTCATCACAATAAATTAAAACAAACAACCAAGAGAAAAGGAGATTTAACAACTATGAAAACAAATGGAGTAAGTTTCAATCACGCAGCAAAGGTAATCATCATCACAAAGGCTTTTGAAAAAGCAGCAAACAACATTGGTTCAACTGAATACAATGAGTTAGTCAAAATCAGAAGAGACTTTCCAGATTACACAATCAAAAGAAAAGAAATTGAAAAGAACACTTCTAAGCAGAGTTACAAAGGTTTAACAGTAAAGGAAATGAAGAGATTCATTGCAACCAGAAGTGAAAAGGAAGTAGAACTTTTCGACAAAGTTTGCGAGATTGCGAAAAATAAGCAGGGCAAATACGCAGTAATCAAAAAATGGTTCTTAGATAACTACCAGAAAGTGTATGAGAAAGAACTTGAAAACCTCAAACTTGTAGCAGAACTGGAAGAAATTGCAGCAGGCGTTGAAGAGTCCGAAGAGTCTGAACCAGTAGAAGAAACAACTGTTGAAGAACTGGCAGCAGTTCCAGAAAAGAATGCAGCCTAAGAAAAAAGTTTAAAAAGACTTTATCCAAGTACAAGAATTTGCACACCTTGCGAAGTATACTAAGTACATAAGATGAAGCAAGGAAATAACAACAACTTCATACAACTAATAAAAAATCACAATCAAAGGAGAACAAATACCATGAAAAAACTTAGCAGAATTAATTTCAATCACGCAACAAAGGAAATCATCATCACAAAGGCTTTCGAGACAGAAGCAAATGTAATCGGCTCTGCTGCTTATGATGAATTAGTAAGAATTAGAAAAGACTTCCCAGACTACACAATCAGAAGAAAAGAAATTGCAAAAAAAGACAATAAGAAGTCCTTCAAAGGTCTTACAGTAGACGAAATGAGAAGATTCCTCTCTACTATTGGAGAAGCAGATGTGAAACTTTTTGAAAAGGTCTGTGAGATTGCCGAGGGTAAGCAGGGTAAATATGCAGTAATCAAGAAATGGTTCTTAAACAACTATCAGAAAGCATACGAAACAGAGCTTGAAAACCTTAAACTTGAGAAAGAACTTGATGAACTGGCAGCAGAAGTTGATGAATTAGAAGGTGCTGCATAAGAAGGGAGAACTGCTATGAGCAAGGAAAAGAGATTGGAACTGGTTAAAGAAATAAAAGAGATGTCTCTGTGGTGGAACTTATCCATGAGAGAGACAATGGAAGAAATGCTCTGCCACTATTATGAGAGTACCCCAGTAGCATGGGAAGAGGTTGCAGCAGAGATTGAGCCACTAACAGATGAAGAATTGTTTAACAAATTGTGTGAATTATAAAAAGGAGATTACGAACATGAGAGAGATTACTATTGATTTTATCGCAAACAAAATTGTTGTTACTAAAGGATTCTATGAAAATGCCAAAGTGCCTGCGACAGAGGAAAATGACAGATTAAGAGCAGTTTTAAGTGACTACCCAAACATGAAAGTCTCTGTGAGAGAATGCAGCAGAAAGAGCAAGCCAAACGCATTCAAGGGCTTAACATACAGATACATGAGAAAGTTTATCTCTGTCATGGACAACGAAAATCTTGATACTTTTGAAAGAGTTATCCTGCATTTTGAAGGTGTTTACGCAGAAAATGGAGAAGTGTATGCAGCAGTTAGGGATTGGTTTCTTGAGAACTACCCACACCACAAGGAAATGATTGTGGCAGCAGTACCTACACGCAAGCCTGCTCTTACATCTGTTCCAGTAGCAGAAGTAAGTGGGGCAGCAGCCTAAAATCATCTAAGAGGTGGGGGCTATGTTTCGGGAGTGCGAGGTTTTTAATTCCTTCGTCTTCGTTGCCGAGGTCTTCCCTGCTGCGAAATGCAATTTTGAAAAAGGGAAAACGAAAATGATTGGAAAAATAAAAAATTCCCCTTTTTCCAAATGGCTAAAGGGGAATGTCGAAACTGACGATCCATTACGAAGTATGAGGGGCATTGTCGGAAATCGCTTGATTGAGCATAGTTATGTACTCTTCTTTTACTGCTTCTGGAGAAATGATTTTTACATCTTTCCCCAAACCAAAAAGCCACCCATAAAATTGAATACTGGTGTAAACTGTAATTCTGGCAACAAAATAGTTCTTTTTATCAAGGCTTGGTCTGATTCTGGCAGAATCCCCAAATCTTTCAATGAAAACTCCTACAAGGTGGTTAGGGGCTTCAATGGTAATGGTTTCTTCATTACCACCAAACATTCCAAAAGCTTTTTTGGAGTATTCCACCATGTCGAAGGCTTCGAAGTGTTCTTTGCCCTCTCTGGCTTCATAGGTCAGTTTAATGGATTGCATTTTATCAATTCTGTAATGTCTCAAGCCTTTGGTTCTGGTATCATAGGCAACCAGATAGTAATTATCATCATTCATGGAAATGGCATAAGGGCTTGCAACAAACTCTTTTCCACTTCTTAGCAAATCAAATTTTCTTTGTGTATTCCACCTTGCGTACTGGAATGTAACCTTGCTATTGTTAGCAATGGCAGCATACAAAGAGTCAAGATTTTTAAAGATTCTGTCATTCATGCTCTTTACTCTTTTATCCAGTAAAACCCTTCTGTTGAAGGACTCATTATCAAAGGTACTTCCCAAAGTTTTCAATTTTTTAATCAGTTCTCTGGACTTCTTTTCTGTCAAAAATTTGGAAGAAGCAACAGAGTCAATCAAAATCTTCAATTCGTTGGAGTCGAAGGTTCGTTCTGGCAAATGGTATTTGTAATTGCCTTTCTCCTGCACACCTTCAATGTGAAAATCAACTGCTTCAAGCAGAGAAATATTTGTGTAAATGGTTCTTCTGTCAGCAGTTACCCCTCTTTTTTCCAGTTCTTTCAAAATCTCTGGCATTCTTATAAAGTGAGTTTTGTCTGTCTTTTCCAGAAAAATTTCCTGCAAATAGATAGGAATGAGTTTCTTACTGTCTGATTGCTCTTTCATGGGTTTTCTCCTTAAAAATCAAAAGTTCCTGACTTAAACTTAGTGGATTCTCCACCTTCAAAAACTTCCAATATCTGTTTTATGTGTTTGTTATCTATACTATATCTATTATCTATTTCTATATTCGCTTGGGAAGAGTTCTGTTCCTGCGAGAGTGGGGCTTGTCTCTGTGCGAGATTTTCATGTTCATCTGTGAGATTTTCATGTTCACGAGGGAGACTGCCGCAAAAACTCTTTTCTTCTTTCACATTCTCTCTCTTGGACTTTTGGGAAACTTCATAAAAATGTAATGTTTTTCCCTTACCTTCCACTATGTATCCCTTTTCTTTCAAAAACTCCAACTTCTTATAGTATGTGCTTCGTGGAAGTCCAGTTGCTTCTGTAATGGCAGCAGGAGACAAGGCAAAAGTATAGCCATTTGCATTTGCTGCGAAATACAGATAAAGAACAAAGGCATAATAGTCTTGTGTTTCTTTTATCATGGTCTGCCAGTTTTCATTTTTGATTTGTAAAAAATCAGACTTTGGCATTTCTCTGTGAATAACAATGGTATTTTGATTTGGATTAGTATACACTATTTTACCCTCTCTTTCCCCTATTTACAAGATTGTAGCAGTAATCATTGATTGCTTTCTCTTCTTCTGGGCTTAGATGTGCCACTTTCCCATTGATGAAGTTTCGGATTCGGGTTACATTTAAGTTGGTGCTACTGCACATTTTGGCAACATTGATTTTCTTGAGTAGTTCTCTCATCTGTGGTTCTCCTTTACTAAAAATTGATACTCTAAGGTAAAAAATAAGAAGGATTCTCCATTGTTTCTCTTGGAAAATCCTTCTCTTTTGTTACTTGAAAAGTTTCTCTAATTCTTTTTCAAAGGCAGCAGTAAAGGCTCTTGCAGCCTCTTTTCCTTCTTCTTCTGCCTGCTGCTTTGCCTGTCTCTTGGCTAAAACCTCATTTATAAATTGCTCTCTTTGTAACATCCAAAGGTCTTCATCAGAAGCATTAGGGTATAGCCTTTTCAGTTTGTAGTAATTTGAAATTGTCATTTGAAAATTTCCTTTCTTATAATAATATTATACCAAATTTTTTTTATAAAATAAAATCAGCCCTTTCTTCCCAGAACAATGGAAGAGGGGGCTTTTCTGTGAAGAAAATTTGGCAGCAGCCATTTGTATACAACTGCTTTAAAAACTTCACTTTCTGCTCTTGGCTCATGGATTGGAACAACTCATAAAATAGTTTATACATTCTGGGTTCTCCTTTTACTGTTTACCAAATCAACATTGTTGTAAAATTTGTCTATGCCATGTTCTCTCTTGTATCGCTTGTAGACAGAACTTTCGCACAAGTGGGTTTTAGAGGATAGGTTCAGTTTTTCTTTTGTTTCCTTTGCCCCTATTTCATTTGTGAAATAGGCTTCTAAAATAGGAACTGCTAAGTCATAGTCAATAGATGTATGTTTGTTGTACTTCTGGGGATTGTAGGCTCTCTCATGGATTCCTGCATGGCAGCAGGCACAAAGAACAATGATGTTGTCATAATCATCAGAGCCACCCATAGATTTGGGAATGATGTGGTGGAACTCCAAAAAATCTTTGCTACCACAAATAGCACATTCATCATGCCAGACTTCCAGTATCTTCCTCTTGGTTGCTTTGCACACCATTTTTCAACCATCTCCTTTCAGAGATACTTGAAAAAGGCAGCAGGCAAATTATATAAACTTGTCCTAAGTGGCTAAAATTTTTAAAAGAAGTGTCTTTTTCCAGATGAGATATTGCAAGATGTGTAAAGTTGCAGTAGAATTGTTGCGTAACACACCATACTTGTAAAATAGTCAAGTTTGGGGTTTTTGTAGTTTTGAATATCTAAAATAGTCAATCAATAGTCAAATCTTTTGGTAGCAGGCAAAAAAAGAGAGAATAGATTTCTCTATCCTCTCTTGGAATATCCTTATAAATCAAGGGTTTTCGGATTAGCCAAAGTATCTCTTAAGCAGACCTTCAAATGCCTTGCCGTGTCTTGCTTCGTCTCTTGCCATTTCGTGTACAGTGTCATGGATGGCATCCAGACCCAGCTCTTTAGCTCTCTTAGCCAGATCAAATTTACCTGCGGTAGCGCCGTTCTCAGCATCTACTCTCATCTCAAGGTTCTTCTTGGTGGAAGCGGTTACCACTTCGCCCAGAAGCTCTGCGAACTTAGCTGCATGCTCAGCCTCTTCGTAAGCTGCCTTCTCCCAGTACAGGCCGATCTCGGGATAGCCTTCTCTGTGAGCTACTCTTGCCATTGCAAGGTACATACCAACTTCGGAGCACTCGCCTTCAAAGTTAGCTCTCAGATCCATAATGATGTCTTCTCTGACACCCTGTGCAACGCCTACAACGTGCTCGGCTGCCCAGGTTCTCTCCTCAGACTGAGCGGTAAACTTCTCAGCGGGAACCTTACAAACGGGGCAGAACTCGGGAGCTGCATCACCTTCATGAACATAACCACATACCTGACATACAAATTTCATAATCTTAATCTCCTTTTTGTTTAAATATTGTTTTTTGTTTTATGATGTTTTTTCTTGCTGTGTACAATTGCTGCAGGTGCCGTAAAAATAAGTGACGTGTCCTGCAATGTGTCCGTCGAAGTTGGCTCCGGCCAAAGTGATGATATCATCGATATTGTCCATTTCCAGATCTTCTACGCAGCCGCATTTCGAACAGACGAAATGGTAATGAGGGGAGGTGTCGGCATCAAAGTGATCCACACCGTCGCCCACCCGCAGTCTTGCAATCTCACCGATATCAGCCAACAGTGTCAGATTGCGATATACCGTTCCCAAACTGATCGTGGGATTCTGCTGTCTGACATTTGTGTAGACAACATCTGCGGTAGGATGGTCTTTACGGGTTATAAGAAATTCTTTGATCATATCCCGCTGCTTACTGTGTTTAAGTTGCATCCGGCCCTCCTTTCTTAATAACAAGAACCATTACTAATTTTATTATACAAATAATATGAGAAATGTCAATACATTTTTGCAAACTTTTTAGAAAAATTTTAGTAAAAAGTGGAAGGAAGTATGATATACTTAATTTGCTCGGAGAATCATTTGTGAAAGGAAGTAAAAATGAAGCTAAAAACAAGGCTGCAGATCACATTTATTACTATTATTATGCTGCCGATGATACTGACAGTCATTGCATTTTCGGTGATCGGTATCTATCTGACGAATATAAATCAGGGCTTCAATGTGGCTGACCTGGATTATGCCATGATGTCGGAATCTCTGCAGTCTTTTGTGGAGACAGCCGACAGAACCTATGATGAGCTTCTTACACAGGTACGGAAGGATCCGGGCAGGCTGGAAGAGACTGAGTATCTGAAAACAGTCAGTGACAAGATCTCCAAACGGTCCACTTATATATTGGTAAGAAAGAATGGGGATATTTATTACACGGGAAATGAGGAAGCCTCCCGGCGGATCGCCGATATTTTGCCGGCATATGGTGAGGGTGACCTGACAGAAGATTCCGGTTATTATTATGATAAGCTGTCGCAGTATGTGAAACAGATTGATTTTACTTTCCGGGACGGATCGGAGGGAAGCGTCTTTGTGGTAACCAAGATGAACACCCTGATCTCCAGGGAACTTTTGGTGGACATGCTCATTGCGATTTTCCTGATTCTGATCTTTACCGGCGTCATGCTGACACAGTGGATCCGGAGAGGCGTCTTTAAGCCCATCAATGAGCTGAACATTGCCATGAAGAAGATCAAGGAAGGCAATTATGAATATGTGCTGCGGACAGATGCCAAAGGAGAGATCGGTGACCTGTACCGAAATTACGAGGACATGCGGCTGCGGCTGAAAGAATCCGTGGAGGAGAATTCCCGGCAGGAGCAGCAGAACAGGGAGCTGATCAGCAATATCTCCCACGATCTGAAGACCCCCATTACAGCGATCAAGGGATATGTGGAGGGAATCATGGACGGTGTGGCGGACACGCCTGAGAAACAGGATAAGTATTTGCGCACCATTTATAATAAAGCAAATGACATGCAGAAGCTGATCAATGAGCTGACAATGTACTCCAATGTGGAGAACAACAGAATCCTCTATAACTTCCATAGAATCAATGTCTCCGATTATTTTGGGGATTGCGTGGAGGAAGTGGGCATCGATCTGGAGAACCGCAATATCCGGCTGAATTACTCCAATCTGGTGGAGCCTGACACAATGGTCATAGCCGATCCGGAGCAGTTGAAAAAGGTGATCAATAATATTATCAGCAACAGCGTAAAATACATGGATAAGTCCAGGGGAGTCATAGATATCCGAATCCTGGATGAGGTGGATTCCATCCGCGTGGAGATCGAGGATAACGGAAAGGGAATCTCACAGAAGGATCTGTCCAAAATCTTTGACCGCTTCTACCGGACTGACGCTTCCCGCAACTCTGCACAGGGCGGAAGTGGAATCGGACTGTCCATTGTGAAAAAGATCATTGAAGATCACGGAGGTTATATCTGGGCCACCAGCAGAGAAGGGGAAGGCACCTGCATGCATTTTGTGATGCGCAAATACAGAGAGATCAACAGGGAATAAGAATGAGCGCGGCCTGTCGGCCGCAGGAACGGAGGAGATCATGAGCAGAATTTTGATTATTGAAGATGAAGTGGCAATCGCAGAGCTGGAGAAGGATTATCTGGAGCTGTCTGATTTTCAGGTGGAGACATGCAATACAGGAGACGGAGGGCTGAAAGCCGCACTGGAGGGTGAGTTTGACCTGATCATCCTGGATCTTATGCTCCCGGGAATGGACGGCTTTGAGGTGTGCAAGAGGATCCGCGCACAGAAGAATATCCCTATCCTGATGGTATCCGCTAAGAAGGATGACATTGACAAGATCAGGGGCTTGGGTCTGGGCGCAGACGATTACATGACAAAGCCTTTCAGCCCCAGCGAACTGGTAGCCAGAGTAAAAGCACACATGGCCAGATACGAGAGACTGGTAGGCAGCGGCGCAAAGCCCCGCAACGATGTGGTGGAGATCAGAGGCATCCGCATTGACAAGACCGCCCGCAGAGTCTACGTGGACGGCGAAGAGAGAACATTTACCACCAAGGAATTCGACCTTTTGACCTTCCTGGCAGAGAACCCGAATCACGTATTTACCAAGGAGGAGCTGTTCCGCGAGATCTGGGATATGGACTCCATCGGTGACATTGCAACCGTAACCGTGCACATCAAGAAGATCAGGGAAAAGATTGAGAAAGACACCGCCAAGCCCCAGTACATTGAGACTATCTGGGGTGTGGGGTATCGGTTTAAGGTGTAGAAGGTATTGACAAAAATAAAAACAGAAGATATCATAAAATTATAAAAAGGTGTTGCCGATAGACGGCTAGTCCTTAGTGTTGATTACAAAGAAAGTAACCGGTACCTTGGGAAGTGGCGGTTACTTTTTTGTGCTTTCGATATAGGCTATCAGAATGGTTATAACATTTCCTGTTAAAGATAAGGATTTCTATGTAAACAGAGGGTCACAGGTCTTCACTTCGTTTCGGTCGTTGCTGGACGAGTGCCACCGGCACTCAGCAACCCTCTGGAAGAAGGACTAACCGCTACCGTTATGGAAACACCTGTATTAATAGTTTAGCAAAAACAGAGACGTTTTCAATGGCAAATATAAACGAAAGAACGACAATTGCAAATGGATTTTTGAAGAAGTGTTGGCAGAAAGGGCAGACTGCCACACTTGCACTTAGATATTTTAAAAACAATCGACACCTATCATTTAATAAGCACGGTTTTAACATTGATGAATATGAAGAAACTGAAGAAAAGAAGCGTGCGGATTGTCTGAAAAGGAATTTAGTTTGTTGCTTTCTGGCGGCAATAGGGTTAAACTATTTATAAAGATTTTCTGCTGTGGGATGGGATACTTAACAAAAGGAATGGACATAGATTATAATGATTTTGATGTTGGTTTTATTCGGGGCTTGCATGACAGATGCTCTTTATTATGCATTTCTCGGACAGACGTGTATTGGAAAATTTCATGGGGAAAAGCCGCGTTTACCTTTTAAACATTGTATTGGTGCGCTGGTTGGCCTGTTTTTTATTTATGCACCGCTTTGCACACAGGGATTTTTCTTTCATGATGACTACTTAAATTTTACCGGGGTTTATAAGGATTTTTATACATACTCCATCTCTCAGGGAAGAGAAATAACAGGTCTTTTAACGGATATTTTCAGTGGGATAACCGCTTCAAATTCCTATATTTTAAGATGGGTTGCCGTAGGAGGTCTCGGGATCTTTCTGTTGATCCTTATGCAGACTATGTATCGATTTACAGCTTCCAAGGCGGTGTCTATGGCTGTTTCTCTGATCACGGTATTGCTTGTTCCTATCGTAAATGTTGTGGCTTACGGAAGTATGTTTTGCTACTCCTTCTCATTTGCTTTTTCGGCAATGGGGATCGTACATTTCACAGAGGCATTAAAAAGCGAGCTAAGAAAAAACAAGTGCATTCATATTCTAGTGGGGACAGGGAACATTATAGCGGCCAATCTGATCTATCAGGCAACGGCAGCCATTGCATTTCCTTTTATTCTGATATGCTGGCTTTTTGACCGCCCCTGTGTGAAGCAGAAATTATATTTTCTCTACAGTACACTGTTCTTTATTGCCTCTACCGGTATTTATTATATTTTGATGAAACTGATCGCCGTGACAGAGGAAGTTCCTGTGATGGGAAGAGGCGAGGTTGTTTCTTCTTTTGATGGGATTGCCTCAAAAGCTGTATATTTTGGAATGGTATTGGTGGAAGGAATCAAGCAGATCACAGCTTCTTTTCTGGGGAATTCCTTATTCACGTCGCCATGGATGCATTCGATACTTGAATATAGAAGCGGAATTTGGGGAGCGGTTACGGTTGGTTTTTGTGTGATCTTTATCATAGCAGGTTTTGTCTCCCTTTATCGGAAGCATAAGCTGTCAGGATTGATCCAGGTTGCCTTGTGTCTGCCTCTCTCGTATTACGTTTTCCTTCTGTTGGGCGAAAGCGCCTATACTGCTTATTATGCAGGGCCTCTGTGCATTTGCATGTTGATTGTTATGTATTTGGGAGGAATAAGCATTTTTCAGTTTGTAAAAAGAAAAGTATTCTCCAAATGTAATTCCCGGTATGTGTTATTTTTGCTCCTGTTCATGATTGCCTGGAACAGCAACGATTATATGCGGGATTTCTGGGTGGGTTATAATCAATACGGTTATCGTTATCTGAAGCAGGCGGTTGCGGCTTACAAAGGGGAAGAGAGAATACATCTTTACGGCTCCCTTTTTCCGGGGCAGGCAGATATTTACACGGAGATGGCGGCACGGATGGCATGCAAAGAATTAAACATTCCGGCAGATAACATCACTTTTACGGTTTCCTCCAACAGGGATTATATAGAGACGCTTTCCTTTGAGACCTATGAAGAAATGGTGCCTCTGATCGGGGAAGAGGAAATAGAATTGCTGAACAAGATGTATGTGGAAGATACGAACTTCCGTCTGTACACGGTCAGGAGAGAACTCTTATCCTCAGAAAATATTGATAAATTGAGATCGGTTTTTGTGAAGGCGGGGATTATGCCGGATGCAAATTCGCAGGAGATATTGGTTGTGGATCTGCAAGAGGTCACTTCCGCTTATTATTGGCTTGATTAGTTCTGCTTGAACGAAAGAAGAAAAAGAGCGAAAAGGAAAGGAAATATTATGCTCCCTGAGAAATTTTTACAAAGGATGAAGACGATGCTGGGCGATGAGTACGAGCCATTCCTGGCCAGCTATGATAAGGAAAAATACCAGGCGCTTCGAATCAACACCTTGAAGGCGTCAAAGGAAGATTTTACGGCAAACTCACCGTTTACACTGACGAAGGTGCCCTGGGCGGAGAACGGTTTTTACTATCAGGCGGAAGATCAGCCGGGAAAACATCCCTATCATGAAGCGGGAGTGTATTATATTCAGGAACCCAGTGCCATGCTGCCGGCAGAGCTTCTTGAGGCAAAGCCCGGTGAGAAGATATTGGATCTGTGCGCGGCGCCCGGCGGCAAGAGTACGCAGATTGCAGCGGCCATGGAGGGGGACGGAATTCTGATCTGTAATGAGATCCATCCTGCCAGGGCGAAGATCCTTTCGGAAAATGTGGAGCGCCTGGGAATTGTAAATGCCATGGTCACCAATGAGACACCCCAGAGGATTTCCGGGATTTTCCGGGATTACTTTGACCGAATCATGGTGGATGCACCCTGCTCCGGAGAAGGGATGTTTCGGAAGAACGAAGAGGCATGCGAGCAGTGGAGCGAGGAAAATGTGCAGATGTGTGCGGACAGGCAGGATGAGATCCTTAGCTGTGCGGCGATGATGGTGCGCCCCGGCGGGAGGATCGTTTATTCTACCTGTACCTTTGCTACCCTGGAAGATGAAGGCAGCGTAGAGAGGTTTTTAGAGCGGCATGAGGATTTTCGGCTGATAAAGGATCTGCGCCTGTGGCCTCATAAGATCGACGGGGAAGGTCACTATGCGGCTGTCCTGGAAAGAGAAGGGGAAGTAGCGCCCGGCTATGATTGCAGGAGCAGGAACGGTGTGGAGACAGGGATCCCCGGAGGAAAAAATCAGTTGATGAAGGAGTGCGGAGATTACTTTGCTTTTGCAGAAGAGTTTCTGAAGACAGATGCTTACGGACCGGGAAAGGGAACCTTTCTTAAGTTTGGCGACCAACTCTATTTTTGCCCCAAAGACATGCCTTCCACCAAAGGGATGAAGGTGCTTCGTCCGGGACTGCACCTGGGGACTGTCAAGAAAAACAGGTTTGAACCATCCCATGCACTTGCGCTTGCGTTGAAGGCGGAGGATGTGTCGTATCATTATGAACTCAGGGCAGACAGTGGGGAGGCCAGAGATTATCTGAATGGATTGACTTTTGCGGCGGAAGGGGCCAAGGGTTGGTATCTGATCACCGTGGACGGGTTCAGCATCGGCTGGGGAAAGCTGGCAGGTGGTGTCATGAAGAATCATTATCCCAAAGGACTTCGGAAATTTTGCTAAAACAGATAGACAAAAGCCCTTCTTTCGATATACAATAGAAGAAAAACCGCAAAGGGGTATATCATGAAAAAGATATTAATTGCAATGATGGTGTTGGTTACAATGATTCTCGCCGGTTGTGGTGCCAAGAAAGAGGACGTGGAAGGCACCGGCATACAGCCGCTTCCCATTGAGAGCGAGACACAGGAAGAGTCAACCGAGGAATCTTCTGCAGAGGCAGAAACCACGGAAGAGACCGAGGAGATCAAAATCGCGGACGAGCCGACCATCACAGAGAGAGAAGAAGTGGACGGACAGATGCAGAGCTACCTCACCGGTGAGTGGAAGGATGCGGATGTGGTGCGCCGCCGTAATATGGCCGTTATGATTCCCAATAATAAGGCTGCACTTCCCCAGTACGGAATCTCCAAGGCCAGCATTATTTACGAGGCACCTGTAGAAGGCCGCGTAACCAGACTTATGGGCTTCTTTGAAGATTATGACGATCTGGAGTACATAGGACCCGTTCGAAGCAGCCGTGACTATTATGTGTATGAATCCATGGCTTATGACAGTATCTATTGTAACTGGGGTCTTGCAGTTCCTTTCGTGGAGGAGCTTCTCAAGAGTGACCGTGTGGACAATATCAGCCAGGCGCTTAAGGGTATTCACAATCCGGCGGCGGAGGCTTTTGACAGAATTCAGAGACCGGGCTACAAATCAGAGTACACCGGTTATATGTTTATCGACGGTTATGAGAAGGGTGTAAAGAGACTGGGCTACGAGACCGAGTACAGAGATACTTTTGTGCAGGCATTTACCTTTGCCAACGACGGCCATGCGGTTGCCTATGAGGACCATGAGGATGCAACCCTGATCTATCCCGGCGGCAAGGTAAAGAACAGTGGCGGTTTCAGTAATGCACAGTCCTATTTTGAGTATAATGAGGAAGATGGTCTGTATTACCGCTATCAGTACGATGGTCCCCACATTGACGAGATGAACGGGGAACAGCTTACTTTCAGCAACGTGGTATTTAAAATATGTCACGGAGAGGTGAGAACTCCCGACGGAGACTATCTGGCCTTTGGTGTACACGGCGAAGGTGATGCTTATGTGTTTACTGCCGGCAAAGTGATTAAAGGTACCTGGAAGAGAGCTTCCGACTATGAACCCAACCTGTTCTTTGATGAGGATGGCAATGAGATCATCTTCAATCAGGGAAAGACCTGGATCTGCAATATCTGGAAAGAGTATTCGGAATTTATCGCATATGAATAAAATCAAGAGACCGTTTATCATATATATCGGTATCTGGGCTGTGGTGTTCCTGCTGAATGTTGTGGCATGGAACAGCACAGCCTTTTGCGATGCTTATATAAAGTATGTATTTCCGGTTTGGGTGAATACCTACGGCCGTATCATGGGACTGGCACCGTTTTCGGTGGGAGAGCTCCTGCTGGGATTGGGGATCCTGCTTACAGTGTTGGCAGCGATTCTGTGGATCCCCTTGTTCATATCAGCTGTGCGGGCAGGAGTGTTCGGAAAAATCATTCGGCGTTTTTACGGATTTGTGGCCTGGGTTGTTCTCGCGGTGTGTCTGGTCATGACCTTGAACTGCTTTGTCCTGTATCATGCCACGCCTTTTTCTGAGACCCATTTCGGGAAGGAGAAGAAAGAATATGGGTTGGAGGATCTGATTGCTGTACGCAATATGGTGGTGGAGGAATGTAACCGCCTGTCACTTGTGATGGAGAGAGACGGGGAAGGTGCTGTTATCTATGGCAAGGATATGCGCCGGGAGGCCATTGCCTGTATGCAGAAGCTGGGAGAAACCTATGAGCAGTTGGATGGGTTTTATCCGGTTCCCAAGCCTTTATATACTTCAGACTTCTTCTGTCAGCAGCATATTTGCGGCTATTATTTTCCGTTCTCGCTGGAGGCCAATTACAATGATGTGATGTATCTCATGAATAAGCCTGCCACAATGTGTCATGAGCTGGCCCATCTGAGAGGCTACATTTTGGAGGATGAGGCCAATTTCATCAGCTATCTGGCTTGCATTCAGTCAGAGGATCCGGTGTTTCGCTACAGCGGATATCTGAGTGTGCTCAATTATCTGGACAATGATTTTTACCGGGCAGTGAGAAAAGATCGGGACGCGTATCTGGCACAGCCAATCATCTCAAAACAGGTCAGGGATGACAATATTTTTGTGACTCAAAAAGAATGGGACAGGATCAACGGAGAAGCACTGATCGATACTGAGGTGGTCAAAAAGGCATCGGATACGCTGGTGGACACCACCTTAAAGGTAAATGGGGTGACAGACGGTATTGTCAGCTATAGCAGGGTAGTGGAACTTCTTTTACAGTATTACGGAACTTGCAGGAACTAGGCTTCTCACAGGGCGTTCATGATCAGTTCCCAAGGGAAGGGGGGCTTCAGGCAACTGCGAAGCAAACCACTGCCTGAAGCCGCCCTTCCCCGGGAACTGATCTGAACCGCCTCTGCAGACATCCCATTACCTGCAAGTAAAAGAATTTGTAAAAATTTTGAATTTAGGTATTGCAAAATGGAAATACTTCATGTATAATACATCAAGTAATCTGATATAGGGCTATCGCCAAACGGTAAGGCAACGGACTCTGACTCCGTCATTTCAAGGTTCGAATCCTTGTAGCCCTGCTTTGAAAACCTCTTGAGCTTTTGTTCAGGAGGTTTTTTGCCTTATAGGAAAGACCTTGTCACACTAAAGTGTGAAAGTCTTTCCTATAAAGCAAAAACACTCCGTGAGGATGCGCACTGCGGCGAAGCGAAATTCTTTTTTCCATCCGGTTTGTCATGAAAGAGAATGGAGTTTACTGCTCGAAACAAATGAGTTATAATTGCCATAACAAGGATATGAGAGGAATGTGATCTGTAATTATGAGGAGAAGATTTCTGTGGATCTTTTTGCTGTGTGCGGTGATGCTCACCGGCTGCAGCAGCAAAAGAGTGGAAGATGTCCCCGATACGGAAGGGCAAGTGGCAGTGACTGAGACCGTACAGGAGACGGTATATGAGGAGAGCTGGGCAGAAGACTCTTTGACAGAGGATAGATTGCAGGAGGAATCTGCAATGGAGGAATCCGGAACGGAAGAAACGGAGCCTGCAGAGCCGCCCCGGATCACCATCAGGATGGTGGGAGACATTTTGCTCCATGACAGAGTGGCGCAGTATGCAATGCAGGAGGACGGTTCTTATCAGTTTGATGTGATCTTTGATGACCTGGAGGAAGAGATTGCGGAGGCTGATCTTGCCATCGTCAATCAGGAGGTGATCATTGCGGGCAAGGACTTCAGAGTCAGCGGATATCCCAATTTTAATGCGCCTTTCGAACTGGGGCACGCACTGGTGGATGCCGGCTTTGATGTGGTTTGTCACGGAACGAATCACGCTTTGGATAAAGGAAAGGCCGGTTTGCTGAGTTGTCTGGATTTCTGGGAGGAATCTTATCCCGAGATTGCGGTGCTGGGCATTTATGAAACGGCGGAAGAGCAGGATGCGATTTACATATATGAACAGGACGGTATCCGGATCGCTGTGCTGAATTACACGTATGGGACAAATGGGATTCCTTTGCCTGCTGACATGCCTTATGCGGTGAATCTGCTGCAGGAAGACAAGGTGATCGCTGATATCAGGGAGGCGGAAGAACTGGCGGATTTTACGGTGGTATGCCCGCACTGGGGAACAGAGTATGTGCTGGAAGAGACCCGGGAGCAGCAGCGGTGGGTGCAGATATTCCTGGAGAACGGCGTGGATCTGGTGATCGGTACCCATCCTCATGTGATTGAGCCCATCGAGATGATCAGGGATGAAGAGACCGGCCGCGATATGCTGGTTTACTATTCTTTAGGTAATTATGTAAACTGGACAAGCTCAAGCGGTGCCGGTATTGCCAATCGGATGGTGGGAGGAATGGCAGAGGTCACCGTCACGCTGGATGAAAGAGGAGAAGCTTTTATCGAGGACTATTCCGTGACGGCACTGGTGACACATCTGGAGGAAAAGGTAAACGGGGTATTTACCACAACGCTTTCGGAGTATTCTCAGGAAATGTCCCTACAGAATAAGATTGTTGCACAGGATCCTGCATTTTCAAAAGAGTACTGTGTGGAACTGTGTGATAAAGTCTGGGGAGACCTGTGGCGTTAAGAGGGGGGCTGTTTTATGAAAAAAGGAATCAAGTCAAACGCGGTAGATTATTATGGAAATCAAAAGTATCTGAAGCTGAAGGAATGCGGGTTTTCGTGCGTGGATTTTCAGTTGGTGAGCACGGAAACGGCTTATTATACGGCTCCCACGGAGGAAGCACAGGAGTTGCTTTTAAAAGAAAAGAAGCTGATAGAGGAGGCCGGTCTGGAGATTTCCCAGGTACATGGGCCCTGGCGCTATCCGCCCATGGATGAAACCTTGGAGGATCGGGAAGAACGCATGGAAAAAATGAAAAAATCCATCGCGTTTGCAGCGCTTTTAGGATGTAAAAATTGGGTCATCCATCCGGTGTTTCCTTTTGGCATGTGTGACAAAGACAGCGGAAAAGAGGAGGAGACCTATCGGATCAATCTGGCATTTATGCGGGAATTGTTGGAGACTGCCAAGGAATATGATGTGACGGTTTGCTTGGAGAACCTGCCTTTCCGCCAGTTTTCTTTGGGAGCTCCCGCGGACGTATTGCGCATAATCCGCGACATAGATGATGACCATTTTCAGATGTGTCTGGATACCGGTCATGCCGCGGTATTTGAAGGAGTGACACCGGGAGATGCATTGCGGGAGTGCGCCGATGTGGTGCGCGTGTTGCATGTGCATGACAATAACGGAAAGGGAGATTTTCACTGGCTGCCCTACATAGGCGTGATCGATTGGAAGGATTTCTGTCAGGCCCTTACGGAGATTGGTTTTGACGGTGTGTTCTCCTATGAGACGGCGCCCAATCCCAAAATGCCGGAACCTGTCCGGGGGGAAGTGCTGAAGATGATGACAGAGTTGGCAGACCTGTTGGTGGAACAGTAGCGGTGAAAATTTATCCAAGGTCTATGCAGCCGGGCTGGTTGGTGGTAATATGTACATGGATCAAAATAAAGAAACGTTCGGAGCTGTGATATCATGCAAAGCTTCGGAGTGAGAGGAGCAGGTTTATGAGAGAAATCTGTGCATCAAGGATTACCGAGGCGGTAAAGAGGCTGTGCATTGAGGCGAACTGTCACTTACCGCAGGATATGAAAAACTGTATTGCAAAGTCTTATGATGAGGAAAAGTGGCCGCAGGCCAGAGAGATTCTTCAGAGGATCATTGAGAATTATGAGATTGCCGATGAAAAGCAGCAACCTATCTGTCAGGACACCGGAATGGCATGTGTGTTTCTGAAGATCGGTCAGGATGTCCATGTGACCGGCAGCATTGAGGATGCAGTCAACGAGGGTGTGCGTAAGGGCTATGCGGAAGGTTATCTTCGTAAGTCGGTTGTCAGGGATCCCTTGGACCGGGTGAATACCGGCGACAATACCCCGGCTATGATTTATTATGAGATCGTGCCCGGAGAGCAGATTGAGATCATGGTGGCACCCAAGGGCTTTGGCAGCGAAAATATGAGTCAGATTAAGATGCTGAAACCCTCTGACGGTCTGCAGGGAGTAAAGGATTTTGTGGTAAAGGTAGTGGAGGAAGCAGGCCCTAATCCCTGCCCGCCCATTGTGGTGGGAGTGGGTATTGGCGGCACATTTGATAAGGCTGCCTATCTTGCGAAGAAAGCATTGACCCGCAGCACCGAGGAGCCTAATCCGGATCCCTTTTATGCGCAGCTGGAGAAAGAATTGCTTGAGCGTATCAACCGACTGGGCATCGGTCCCCAGGGTTTTGGAGGGAAGACCACCGCTTTGGCTGTGAACATTGAGACGTATCCCACTCATATTGCAGGACTGCCTGTGGCAGTGAACATAAACTGTCATGTGACCAGACACAAGAAGGAGGTGCTGTAGTATGGCTATTAAAGTGACCGCTCCCTTAAGCAGGGAACAGGCGAGAGTTTTGAAAGCAGGTGACAGCTGCCTGATCTCAGGAGTTATCTATACTGCCCGTGACGCGGCTCATAAGCGCTTGTGCGAACTTGTGGCCCGGGGAAAAGAACTTCCTATGGAGATCAAAGACTGTGTGATCTATTTTGTGGGTCCCACTCCTGCCAGAGAAGGGCAGGCAATCGGTTCGGCAGGACCTACCACTTCTTATCGGATGGATGCCTACAGCCCTACCCTGATCGCTCAAGGGCAGACAGGTATGATCGGCAAAGGAAAGCGCGGACCGGAAGTGATCGACGCAATGAAAGAGTATGGAGCAGTGTACTTCGGAGCCATCGGAGGCTGCGGAGCTCTCTTAAGCAAATGCATCAAAAAATCAGAGATTGTTGCCTATGAGGATCTGGGTGCAGAAGCCATCAGGCGACTGGAGGTAGAAGATTTTCCTGCCGTTGTGATCATCGACAGTGAAGGAAACAATCTCTATGAAACCGGAAGGGAAGCTTACCTTAAATCCCTTGAGTAATGGTGTCTTTACAAAAATCCCGGCGTCCTGCAAATTGCAGGTAACGCCGGGATTCCTATTATACAATAATAAATTTTGTATTACTTTTTCGCTCTGCGGGATTTGAACACTTCCACGATTTCTACCATCTCATCAGATGGATTGGAAATCACGGCAGAAGCGAATATTTTGCATGCCGGGTTCTCGCGCACATGCTCTACGGCGGCTGTTACGGCGGCTACACTTCCGGTGACAAATATCAGCACATGACCACCGCATTTGGTGTCCTGTGTGACGTAGGAAACGTCCGCGAGCTTGAGCATCTGGTCTGTTACGATCACAGCATTGGCGGAGCCAAGGACTTCTACTAATCCGAATGCACTGTATGACATATGTCCTCCTCCTTACTTGTTGATCGTCATCGTCGCTGCCACTTCCGTTCCGTCGGTGGGGGAAGCGATGATGGTATGAGAGTAAATCTTTGCAATGGGGGCAGCCGTCTGTAATGCAGCTTCCATTGCGGCTTTCACGTCAGAGATGGTACCGCGCATTTTCACGCAGGCACCTGCGCCGAGACGGTTTCTCTCAACAGATTGAATTTTTACTGATGCGGCTTTCGCGGCAGCGTCCAGGGCTACGAAGCAGGCACATTCGCTGTCCAGCTCAAAAACGCCGATTGCCATTCCGTTATAGTTGCTGATCATAAGATTCTCCTTGGCTATTATCTGTTCTTATTAAGTACGCCTACGCTGCAGAAGCAAACAACAGCGATTCCCATCAGCCATACCAGCATATTGGAGCTTCCGGTCTTGGGAACATCATCATAATCACCGGAGGCGGTGTTGCCGGTTGCAGGAGCACTTGCAGCGGGCTTGCTTGTAGCGGGAGCAGTGGTGCTGTAGTACTTGGACTCGGTTCTGAAGGAACCGTCCTGAAGGATCAGCTGGCCTGCTGCGATATTGTAGCACTCATAAAATGTCTGGTAATCGGATTTGCCTAACAGGTGGCCGACGGTTCCCAGACAACCAACGAATGCATTGATGTCTTCACTTCCCAGAATATTCAGGTCAGCAACGTTCTCGTTGAAGTTACAAACACTGTTGTTGTAAACGTAGGCATTTTTAACGTCTGTATTCAAAACGCAGGTACCGTTGTGCTGATAGTACTCGTCGATGCCGGTGGCTTTCACGAGGAGAACATCCACATTGATAACGGTTAGGTTGGCCAGACGAACATGGAGGTCCAGCTCAATACTTTGACCTGCGCCGTCGATTACAATGGTGTCACCATCTTTGATATGATGCCATACATAGTAAAGAGGACCATTGTTGTCAGCGGAATCCCAGGCAGTGAGCTGCTGATATCTCCACTCGCCGGATTCAGGCAGATATTTCAGATAGTAAGTGATGGGCTCTTCGGCAGCTTCTGCTGTGATCGGCTGGGAAAGGATAGGCAGTACGCAGAAAAGCGCCGCTGTGAGTAAAGCTAAAACTTTTTTGAAACGTTTCATGTTACATTCCTCCTGATATTGTAATATTGGTGTCTTTTGACTATTTTAAGGGGAGATAGAGGTCTCCTCCTTCAACTTCCTTGGCTACCACCACAAAGCGTCCGTTGGTCACATGGTAAACGCAGGTGGACAGTGTGATGAAATGGTCTCCGAACTCGGCTGTGACGCCGGTGTCGTAAAGAGACAGCTTCTTGATGTTGTTGTAAAAGTCAAGAAACTCTTCTTCTGTTCCGGCATCAAAGAACTGATAAAACTTAAACACATCATCAGTCTTCTTATAGACCTGGGACCGGAATACGGCGATCACCTCATAATTGCGCTGACACTCCGGGGTGTACAGGATAATCCGTTTGTGATCCTCATAGTAATCCTTCTTCTCATACTCGGTGAGATCTCCGAACATGGCACCCGATTTCATATTGTGACCGTGAATTATCAGGTTGGTACTCAGTGGATCAAGACAACTGTCCGTATCCAGGATCAGGGAGCCGTTGTTGTTATCCTTCTTGTTAAAATCCCGGTAGAGGTAAAAATTTTCATTGCCCGGTGTCCACATGACAGGATAATCGATCACTGTGCCGGGGATCTGCAGCCATCCGGCCATATCCCTGTTGGCCAGATATGTGTCGGCATAAGGATTGACCACCCGGACTTCTTCGGGCTCTGTGGATTCCGTGGCGGTGTTATCTGTTTCCTCGGAGAAGGTTTCCTCCCGGGAAAGTTCATCTGTGGCGTTTGCCTGGTAAGAATCCGTCACCGTACTGTCGTCAGCTTCCGTACTTTCCGCGATCTGGGTCCGGAAAGCATCCAGAACCCGATCCACCTCTTTCGCGTCCTTCCGCATGTCCACATAAATGATCGCCGCAGCAATCAGACATCCCAAAGCTACACCTGACAAAATGATAGACAATAATTTGTTCAGCCGTTTCATTTTGCTTCCTCTTAGTATAAAATTATGGGTCTCATTCCTATTATACCCATTATTTTGGCACAAAGCAACACTTTTTCTAAATTGTTCCAAAATATTAAGGAATTGTAATAGATAAATAAAAATCTGCATTGGGGAATTTTTTATAACGGGAAAAGGACCGGGCAAATCTTCACGTTTGCCTTGTCGGCTTCCTTGTCTGCCTCGCCGGAGGTATTTGCACACGCAGTCAGCGACATCAGGTATTTTTTAAAATTGAATTGTGCTTATTCCCGTTAGATGTTAAAATAGATACAATAACTTTACAAAGCGCACAGAGAGGGCACGGAATGTATTATTCATTTGACGCAAAGATCAGATACAGTGAGACGGACAGTGAGGGGAGATTGACGCTTTCTTCGCTGCTCAATTATTTTCAGGACTGCTCCACGTTCCAGTCGGAGTCGGTGGGGCTGGGTGTCCGGTATATGAAGGAGCACCGTCTGGTGTGGGTATTATCCGCGTGGCAGATTGTTGTGGAGCGCTATCCTGAGCTGTGTGAGGAAGTGGAAGTCGGGACCATGCCCTATGAATTCAAGAATTTTCTGGGCGGCAGAAATTTTTATATGAAAGACAGACAAGGAAACTATCTTGCCAGGGCTAACAGTCTGTGGAGTTTTTTGCATACAGATACCATGAAGCCGGCGGTGCCTTCAGAGGAGATGCTTTCCCGTTACGGGCTGGAGCCGAGGCTGCAGATGGATTACGCCTCCCGCAAGATAGCGGTGCCGGAAGGCGGGATACCGGGAGAACCTATCGTGGTGAAGAAGCATCATCTGGATACCAACCACCATGTAAATAACGGGCAGTATGTGAACATGGCCATGGATTGCCTGCCGGAGAGCTTCGGAGCCCAATGCAACATCCGTCAGTTAAGGGCGGAGTATAAGATGCAGGCTTTTCTGGACGATGTGATGTATCCCTATATCGTGAGCGGTGAGGATGCCGTGATCGTCTCCCTTCGCAATGAAGAGAACAAGCCTTTTGCAAATATAGAATTTAAAAAATAAGAATTTTGAAACAAAATACCCGTGAGTTCAGACAGATAAAGGAGCAGACATGATCAGATTAGGTGAAATACAGACATTGGAAATTGTAAAGACAGTAGAGTTTGGAGTATATCTTGCGCCCTCCAGGGAGCAACAGGAGGAAAGGATACTGCTCCCGGTCAAGCAGGTGCCTCAGGGCAGTAAGGTGGGCGACAGGATTGAGGTTTTTGTGTACAGAGATTCCAGGGACAGGCTGATCGCCACCACCAACAGACCGAAACTTACCATGGGAGAGGTGGCTGTTCTTAAGGTGGCGCAGACCGGGAAGTTCGGAGCGTTTCTTGACTGGGGGCTGGAGAAAGATCTGATGCTCCCCTTCAAGCAGCAAACCAGGAGAGTGAGCGACGGCGAAGAGGTGCTGGTGTCTATGTACACGGACAAGAGCGACAGACTGTGTGCCACCATGAATGTGTACCCGGATCTGAAAAGTGACAGCCCTTATCAGAAAGAGGATAAGGTCACGGGAAGGGTTTATCTGATCAGTCAGGAGTTTGGTGCCTTTGTGGCAGTGGATGATCAGTATTCCGCCCTGATCCCCAAACGCGAGATGTACGGCCGCATAGAGGTGGGACAGGTGGTTCAGGCAAGAGTCACGGAAGTGCTTGCGGACGGCAGGCTGAATCTGAGTGTGCGGGAAAAGGCGTATGTTCAGATAGAAAAGGATGCGGAGGAGATTCTTAAGATCATCGACAGCTATGACGGCGTTCTGCCATTCAATGACAAGGTATCTCCGGAGATCATCAAGAGGGAGACCGGCATGAGCAAAAATGAGTTTAAAAGGGCAGTGGGAAATCTGTTAAAAGCCGGAAAGATCGAGATTGCGGAAAAAGTAATCCGCAGAAAATAAATTTGTAATAAAAAAGTAAAAAATGCATAATAAACCCTTGCTTTTTTGTTGATTTTTTTGTAAATTTGTATTAAAGTGTTGAATAGGAAAAAATGTATTTTTTCGACAATAGTCGACTAAAGGAGCGGGGTTTTTATGATTTCGAATCAGATTTTACAGAATACGATTGATGGGTTGAAGGGCATTGCCAGAGTGGATCTGTGCGTCATGGACGTGGACGGCAAGGAAGTTGTGTCTACTGCAGACATGAGCCACTGTTCCAGAGCAGCCATAGACTTTGCAGGTTCACCCGCCGATTCCCAGGAGATCCAGGGCTATCAGTTTTTTAAGGTCTATGATGACCAGCAGTTGGAGTATATCCTGGTGGCAGGCGGAAGCGGTGAAGATGTGTACATGGTGGGCAAAATGGTAGCTTTTCAGCTTCAGAATCTTCTGGTTGCTTATAAAGAACGGTTTGACAAGGATAATTTCATCAAAAATCTGTTGTTGGATAACCTGCTTCTGGTCGATATCTACAGCCGTGCTAAAAAGCTGCATATTCAGACGGACATCCCCCGCGTCACCATGATCATTGAATGCGAAAACGGACGAGACAATAATGCTCTGGAGCTCACCAGGGCACATTTTGGCGCGAGCAATAAGGATTTTGTGACAGCAGTGGACGAACAATGCGTGATCGTTGTGAGGGATCTTGTGGAATCTGACAGCAACAGGGAGATCGAGAAGACCGCCAGGGCGCTGGAGAACAGTCTGAAGAAAGAAGGACTTAAGGATATCAGGATCTCCTATGGAACTGTAGTACAGGAGATCAAAGAGGTGAGCCGTTCTTACAAGGAAGCCAAGATGGCTCTTGACGTGGGCAAGATCTTTTTTGACGACAGAAACATCATTGCGTACAGTGAGCTGGGGATCGGCAGACTGATTTATCAGCTTCCCATTCCGCTGTGCAAAATGTTTATCCGGGAGATTTTCGGAGGAAAAAGCCCGGATGAGTTTGACGAAGAGACATTAATGACCATCAATAAGTTTTTTGAGAACAGTCTGAATGTGTCCGAGACCTCCAGACAGCTGTTCATACATAGGAACACGCTGGTATACCGTCTGGACAAGCTGCAGAAGAGTACCAATCTGGATCTTCGTGTATTTGAAGATGCCATAACCTTCAGGATTGCGCTGATGGTGGTCAGGTACATGAAGTATATGGAGGATTCCCAGTATTAACAGGTAAGGAACAGTTAGAAAAGGTGACATTTTAATGGGTAAGAGAAAAGAACTTATACTGAGAAAACAGCAAAAATTTATAGAAGAAAAGGGCATTATCTGCCTGGAAAACGTAAGTAAATCTTATTCCACAGGCTCCCCCGCCATCAATGATATCTCACTGAATATCATGCAGGGAGAGTTTGTGTTTATCGTTGGTGACAGTGGTTCCGGCAAATCCACCCTGATCAAGCTTCTGCTCCGGGAACTTAAGGCTACCGGCGGCAGTGTGCATGTGATGGGACAGGATCTGAATACCATGAAGCACAGAAAAATTGCCAGATTCAGACGCAATCTGGGCGTAGTATTCCAGGACTTCCGTCTGTTAAACGACAGGAATGTGTATGAAAATGTGGCATTTGCCCAGCGCATTGTTGAGACCCCCATCAATGAGATCCGCAGGAATGTTCCTGCAACCCTTACGATGGTAGGGCTGGCAGGTAAGTACAAGGCCAAGACAAAGCAGCTCTCCGGCGGTGAGCAGCAGAGAGTGGCGCTGGCAAGAGCTTTGATTAACAGGCCTTCCATTTTGCTGGCAGATGAACCCACCGGCAACCTGGATCCCAAGAATTCGTGGGAGATTATGAAGCTGTTGGAGGAGATCAATGAGCAGGGAACTACGGTAGTAGTGGTGACTCATAACAGAGAGATCGTAAACGCCATGCAGAAGCGCGTGATAGCCATGAAGAAGGGAATTATTGTCAGCGATCAGGAGGAAGGTGAATATATCGATGAAGATTAGTACATTTTTTTATATCATCAGACAGGGTTTTGTGAATATCTTCCGTAACAAATGGTATTCACTGGCATCGGTATCTACCATTTCCGCCTGTCTGTTCATGCTCGGTCTTTTTTATGCAATTATGTTTAATTTTCAGCATATGGTAAAAACTGCGGAAGAGGATGTGTGTGTTTCCGTCTTTTTTGTGGAAGGAACCACTACAGAGCGCATGCTGGAGATACAGGAAATGCTGGATGCCCGCACGGTAGAGGTGGTCAGGACCGACTTTATCTCCGCGGATGAAGCCTGGAAGGAATTCAGCAAGGATTATCTGAGAGGATATGAAGACGGGTTCACGGAGAATCCCCTGGAGGGACTGGACCGGATCGACGCCTATCTGACAGATGTGGAGCATCAGGAAAGTCTTGTGGTTTATATTGAGTCCATCAACGATGTAGATCACGTGAACCGTTCGGTGGTGCTGGCCAATACTTTGAGTGGTGCGAACAAGCTGATCGCCTATGTATCGGTAGGAATTATTGCCATTTTGCTGCTGGTGAGCATTTTCCTGATCAGCAACACCGTTGCGGTGGGAATTTCTGTCCGCAGCGAAGAGATTAACATCATGAAATATATAGGAGCTACGGACTTTTTCGTAAGGGCTCCCTTTGTGCTGGAAGGTATGCTGATCGGACTGGCAGGGGCTGCCATACCGCTGCTTCTGATCCATGGTCTTTACAACAAGGTGCTCACTTTTCTGACAGAGCGGTTTACCATGCTCAGCAATATGCTTGATTTCCTGAGTGTCGAGGAAGTCTTCAAGGTTCTGACACCGGTATCTCTGTTGGTCGGCATCGGCATCGGTTTTCTGGGAAGTATCGCATCTGCCAGAAAACATCTGCATGTTTAGATTGAGAGAAAGATAGGATATGAAAAGAAAAGCGATAGTTTGTGCTGCACTGCTTCTGGTGTGTACCATGATGTCAGATGCAGCACTTTCAGTAAAAGCACTGAATCTGTCCAGTGTCACTTCAGACGGCATTAAGGATATGGAGCAGCAGATTAAGGATGCCCAGAAAGAAAAGGACAGTCTGAAGGGCAATGTCACCAACCTGCAGCAGATCAAGAAAGAGCTGGAAACGCAAAAGGGCAACCTGAAGAATTATGTGGCTAAGCTGGATGAAAATGTTGCCGTATTAGAGAATAACATTACGAATCTGCAGCAGCAGATCACTGCGAAGGAAGAAGAGATCACAGTGACGCAGGAACAGCTGGAGGCGGCTCAGGAGACGGCGGCAAGGCAGTATGATTCCATGCGCACCCGCATAAGATTTATGTATGAGTCGGGGATGAGCACATCCGTATGGACACTGCTTGCCTCTTCCGAAAGTATCGGAGATTTTCTGAATAAGGCCGATTATATCAACAGTATTTATGCCTATGATCAGAAAATGTGGGAAGAATATCAGTTAAACAGCCAGTATATACGGTTGTGCAAGGAAGGCCTTGAGCTGGAAAGAGAGATTCTGGACGGACAGAAGAAAAATGTAGAGGCGGAGCAGGCCCAGATTGAGGAGCTGATAGAGGCAAAGAAGCAGGAGATTACCGGATACGAGACAGATATTAAAAATAAGGAAAAGGCCATCAAAGAGTATCAGCAGGACATTGCCGAACAGAATGAGATCATCGCTGCATTGGAGCAGGCTGTGATCGATGCCAGAAAGCAGATCCTTGCGGCGAACGGTTATGTGCTGACCTATGACGGCGGTGAGTTCAAGTTTCCTCTGGCTTCCTATACCAGGGTTTCGGATGATTACGGAGACCGGATACATCCCACCCTGCATGTGCCGCAGTTCCACAACGGTATTGATTTTGCGGCTCCTAAAGGAACTGCTATTTATGCGGCTTATGACGGACAGGTGATCGCAGCCACCTACAGTACCACCATGGGAAATTACGTGATGATCGATCACGGTTCCGGGGTTTATACCATATATATGCATGCTTCCAAGCTGCATGTGAAACAAAATGACATTGTGATCAGAGGTGAAAAAATTGCCGAGGTGGGATCCACCGGACGGTCCACAGGCAATCATCTTCACTTCAGTGTGCGGATAAACGGTTCCTATGTATCGCCGTGGGACTATCTGCCGGACAAAAAATAAAATGAGAACAGTGGAAGGAGAGCCTGTGTATGGATGAGGAAATGGATCTTTTAGAGACCGAAGTCCTGCGGAAGGCAAAGATCAGATATTTTATAGGAGGCCTGGCAGCAGGTCTGTTTGCAGTGAGTGTCGTTCTGGTCGGTGTCCTGATCGGAAGCAGCCAGAAGAAGCTGAATGTCAGCGAAGACAGCGCGATCTCCCAGGAGACGCTTCAGAAGATGCAGGTGATAGAACAGATTATCAATATGCATTATTACAAAGATGAGGATATCAGCGCGGAGGCAATCAGCAACGGTATTTACAAGGGCATGGTACAGTCACTTGGAGATGCCTACTCTGCTTATTATACCCAGGAGGAGCTTTCAGCACTTTTGCAGCATACGCAGGGCGTATATTACGGGATCGGAGCAAGCGTGAGCATAGATACAGCCACTTCTTATCCCAAGATCGTTACGATCTATGAGGGAACACCCGCAGAGGAAGCGGGGCTTCGTGAGGAAGATATCATTTACGAAGTGGCCGGAGAGAGTACTTACGGTCTGGATTTGACGACGGTGGTTTCCAAGATCAAAGGAGAGGAAGACACCTGGATCAACCTGACCATTGTCAGGGACGGCCAGCCTGATTACTTAAGCATCGATGTACAGCGCCGTAAAGTGGACGTTCCCACGGTAGAATATGAGATGTTGGAAGATGGCATGGCATACATCCTGATCAGTGAGTTTGATGATGTGACAGTAGACCAGTTTACCGATAAATTGGCAATGGCACGGGGTAACGGCATGAAGGGACTGATCCTGGATCTGAGAGGAAATCCCGGAGGAAGCCTGGACTCGGTGATACAGATTGCACAGAGGATACTTCCCAAGGGACTGATTGTCTATACGGAAGACAAGTACGGTTACCGTAATGAATATATGTGTGACGGCAAGAGAGAGATAACGGAGCCGCTTGTTGTCCTGATCAACGGCAATTCGGCATCAGCGTCGGAGATCCTTGCCGGTGCGGTGAAGGATTACGGTATTGGTACATTGGTGGGAACCACCACCTTCGGCAAGGGCATCGTACAGTCGGCCATATCACTGAACGACGGAACCGCTGTAAAGCTTACCATCAGTACGTATTTTACGCCCAACGGAAATAATATCCACGGAGTGGGTGTGACACCGGATGTGGAATGTGAATTTGATGTTGATGCATACTACGAAGATCCGTCCGCTCCGGATAACCAGCTGGAGAAGGCCAAAGAAGTGTTGCGGGAGCTGATAGAGGGATAAGGAGATATTCTTTTCAACAGGATACGGTTTTGATTGAAAGAATGTTAAGAATATGTTAAAATAATGCATGTTGCATTATTTATAGAAAGGATAAAATATGAATAAGGAAAATGAATTCAAACCCTATATACCGGCGGAGAAGGTTGTTCCTGAGCTTACAGTGACCTCCATCGTACTCGGTATCCTTCTGGCGATCATCTTCGGCGGAGCCAATGCTTATCTGGGACTTCGCGTAGGTATGACCGTATCTGCTTCCATTCCGGCAGCAGTTATCTCTATGGGAATCATCCGTTTTGTTTTGAGACGCGATTCTATTCTGGAAAACAACGTAGTGCAGACCATTGGTTCTGCAGGTGAATCTTTGGCAGCCGGTGCCATTTTCACCATGCCTGCACTTTTTATGTGGGCCAATGAAGGTCTGGCGGACAAGCCGGGTCTTGTGGAGATCGCACTGATCGCTCTTTGCGGTGGTATCCTGGGTGTTCTCTTTATGATCCCTCTGAGGAATGCTTTGATCGTGCAGGAGCACGGTAAACTGCCCTATCCGGAAGGTGTAGCCTGTGCGGAAGTACTTCTTGCCGGAGAAAAAGGCGGCTCTTCTGCCAAGACAGTATTTTCCGGTCTTGGAATTGCGGCTGTTTACAAATTTATCGCAGACGGCTTGAAACTGTTCCCCAGTGAAGTTGATTATTCTATCAAAGCCTACAAAGGATCCGGAATCGGTATGGATGTGCTTCCTGCCCTTGCCGGTGTAGGTTATATCTGCGGTCTGAAGGTTGCTTCCTACCTCTTTGCCGGCGGTACGGTTGCATGGTTCGTGATCATGCCTCTGCTCTCCTCTTTTGGCGGACCGGAGATTGCTGATCTGGGAACCTGGGATCTGTGGAGCAACTATATCCGTTACATCGGTGCGGGCGCTGTAGCGGCCGGCGGTATCATCAGTTTGGTAAAAACCCTGCCCATAATCATTCTGACATTTGCCAAAGCAGTGAAGGGAATCGGGTCCAAGGCTTCCGAGACTAACCGTCTGAGCAGAGATCTTCCTATGCTGTTCGTACTATTGGGAATCGGTGCCTGTGCCATTGCAATGTGGCTGATCCCGTCCATTCCCGTGAATCTGTTCGGTGCTATCATTATCATTGTATTCGGCTTTTTCTTTGCCACCGTATCTTCCAGAATGGTAGGTATCGTAGGCAGCAGTAATAACCCTGTATCCGGTATGGCTATCGCTACCCTGCTGATCTCTTCTGTCCTGTTAAAGGCTACAGGTATTATCGGGACTGCAGGAATGATCGCAGCCATCGCCATCGGTTCTGTTATCTGTATCATTGCCGCTATGGCCGGTGATACCTCACAGGATCTGAAGACCGGTTATATTGTGGGAGCAACCCCTGTGAAACAGCAGACCGGTGAATTGATCGGTGCTGTGGTTTCCGCTATTGCTATCGGTGCGATTCTGTATCTGTTCAATGAAGCATGGGGCTTCGGCAGCGCTGAAATTTCCGCACCTCAGGCTTCCCTGATGAAGATGGTGGTTGAAGGTGTATTCGGCGGCAATCTTCCCTGGAATCTGGTATTTGCCGGTGTGGGAATTGCTGTTGTGATGGAAGTGCTCAAAATCCCCGTACTTCCTTTTGCAGTAGGTCTGTATCTGCCCATCCATCTAAGCACCCCTATGCTTGCCGGCGGTCTGATCCGCTACTACTTCGAGAAGAGAAAGGCTAAGACCCTCTCCGAAGAAGAGCGCAAGGAGCAGATCGACAAGGGTATCCTCTATTCCTCCGGTATGATTGCCGGTGAAGGTCTGATCGGTATCCTGTTGGCAGTATTTGCCATTATCAAGATCAATGGTAAGTCTCTGGGAGACATCATCAATATCTCCGGTTCTGTGAACCTGGGCAACATTGGCGGACTGGTATTCTTTGCCCTTCTCTGCGCAACCCTCTGCATCGCAATTGCCAAGAAGAGCAAGAAAGCTTAAGGAGCGCACATGGCCAGGCAGAAAGAGAATTATCTGGATTATATTCCGAAGCATAATGCGCGTTTTTCCTGGGAGATCAAGGAAAATGGATTGGTGGTCATTAAAGTGGCCAACACAGGTTTTTTCAATCGCATTGCCCAGTTGATCTTTAAGCGTCCCAAGTTCTCCTATATTGAACTGGAAGAGTTCGGATCCTTTATCTGGCAGCAGATAGACGGAGAGAAGACGGTTTATGAGATCGGACAGGCCGTGAAGGCAGAGTTTGGCGACAAGGCTGAGCCCCTGTATGAGAGGCTGGCCAAGTATATCACGATCCTGCGGAACAACGCATATGTGGTTTATGTAAATAAGATCAGGAAATAAAAAAGGTGGACAGCTTTACGGCTGCCCACCTCTTTTCGGTGATACCCCAAATACTTTCTTATATTGTCTGTAAAAGGACGAGTAATCATTATAGCAGTACTTTCTCGCAGCTTCCATGGGGGAAAGCCCGTCCTCAATATCGGCGTGGGCCGCGTAGATCTTCTTCTGGTGGATAAAGTGGCGCAGGCCGATGCCCATGGTCTGGGAAAAGCGGTTCTGTATGTATGAGGGAGAGAACTGCAGGTATTTTGCGATGATTTCTGAATTCAGCTCCGATTCCAGATTGTGGGCAATATAGGAAGTGATCCTTGCCACCAGACTCTCGTCTGAGTCGGAGCTGCTGATCTCTGCCCGGGACTGGTAGCTGGCGTAGATAATGATCTCGTTGATCAAATGCTGAGTGCTCTGTTCAAAGTCTTCTGCGGAGTAAGTCTCGTAATAATAGTCCAATAAGGCAAACATTCTCTTCAGACGTTTGTCATTGCTGATATTAATGATATGGGGCGGAAAGAAAAGCTGATTGATCTTCTTTTGATCCAGCAGCCTGGGGTTGACATTGATCACATAGTTCTCATAGGGCTGGTTGGATCTGGGAATCAGAAAATGGTAAGTGGAAAAGGGTATAAAAAGCAGGTCATAGGGCTTCAGGGAATAATGCTTTCCGTCAATACTATAGTCCACTTCACCACTGACAATGAGCAGGAGTTCGCAGTCATCATGAAAGTGCCTCTTAAAACTGAGCTCCAGAGGATTTTCATAAAGACTGTGGGAAAGATGGTGCAGGGACTGCCGGTTTCCATAAATAAACATGATATATCTCCTTTGAAATGAGTCGCAAAAGAGCTTTCGTTTGTAAAGAAATCATAACATAGGAGAGTAGAAAATGCAATGTTCTCAATAAAAAATGCAATTTTAATGAGTATTCTGTTTTGTTATAATGGGGGCAAAAGAAGGAGGATGAAACCATGTCAAATCCCATTAAAGTTGGTGTGGTCGGACTTGGCCGCATCGGAATGCGTTCCCACAAAAACAGTCTCAAAAGCCGTCCGGATAAGTTTCAGGTGGTGGCTGCCTGTGATCTGATCCCTGAGCGTACACAAAAGTACCAAGAGGAGTTGGGCTGTCGGACCTATGACAGAATAGAGGATCTGTTGGCTGACCCGGAGGTGGAAGTGGTTGATATTGCCACTCGCTCCTGTGACCATTACATACATTCCAAGATGGCACTTCTGGCCGGCAAGAGTGTGTTGGTGGAAAAGCCTTTCTGTGAGACCTACGAGCAGGCTAAAGAGCTTGTTAAGCTGGGCAGCCAGCCGGCAGGGCCTAGGATTTTTGTACGTCACAACAGACGTCTGGAAGAAGGATTCATCAAAGTAAACGAGATTATCAATTCCGGAATCCTTGGTGATGTGTACGAGATCAGATTGGCAAGAAATGATTACCAGAGGCGAAATGACTGGCAGACCCTGATTGAATACGGCGGCGGTCAGCTGCTCAACTGGGGGCCCCATATCGTGGATCATGCCCTGCGTTTCTGCGGCGGCGCTTATACGGAGCTTTTCTCTGACATTAAGCGTGTGGCAGCTGTGGGTGATGCGGAAGATCACATTAAAATGGTGTTCAAGGGTGTGAACGGCCGTATTGTGGACATGGAGATCAGCAATGGCGTAACGCAGAAAATACCGGAGTATATCGTGTACGGTACAAAAGGAACGCTGATCGGTAAGGGTAAAGAACTTAAGTTGAAATATCTGGATCCTCAAATGGAACTTCAGAAGATAGAAGCAGATCCCTCCACTCCCGGTGAAAAAGCCATCTACGGAAATGCAGAGGTGCTCAGTTGGGCAGAGGAGACCATAGTCCTTATTAATGATAACGTTATGGACAATATATGGGATTGCTTTTATGACGCCATCCGCAACAATAAGCCCTATCCCGTTCCCCCTGAGCAGGCACTGGAAGTTGTACGCGTCCTGGAGGAGGCAAAGAAGGGAACGATATTTACAAGGGAGCATTTATGCAAGACAAAGTCAGGCCTCTAAGCCTGAGGAAGGAGTTATATGAGCATTAAGATCGGAGCACAGCTTTACACGGTGAGAAGCAGTTGTCAGACCCTGGAGGATTTTGCGCAGACTCTCAGCAGAGTGGCAGAAATGGGATATACTTCCGTGCAGGTTTCCGGAAGCTGCAGTTTTGAGGCGCAGTGGCTCAAGGAGCAGCTTGACAAAAACGGATTGACCTGTGACCTGACCCATGTGGACTATAACAGAATCATAAACGATACAGACCGGCTTGTGGAGGAGCACAAAATTTTCGGATGCCAATATATCGGCATCGGTGCCATGCCGGGAGATTATCGTGGGGATGAGGGGAAAATCCTTGCGTTCTGTGACGCAGTCCAAGGGGCAGCTAAGAGAATGAAAGAACTGGGCTGCACCCTGATGTATCATAACCATGCCTTTGAATATGAGGGAATTGCCAACGGCAGAAATTACATGGAGATCCTGTCAGACAGTGCGGCTGCAAAGGAAATGGGATTTACTCTGGATACCTACTGGGTACAGTACGGAGGCGCCGATGTGATCTCGGAGATCAACCGCCTTAAGGGCAGGATCCCCTGTGTGCACTTGAAAGATATGGAGATCCTGGAAGACGGCACCAGAAGATATTGTCCTGTGGGCGGCGGAATACAGGAATATGAAAAATACCTCCCTGTACTTGAGTCCGCAGGAACAAAGTTCGCTTTTGTGGAGCAGGATAACTGTTTCGGCAGAGATCCCTTCGAATGTCTTAAGGAAAGCTATGACTATCTGAAATCCCTGGGACTCCGGTAAGACAGGGGCATGCCGGAAATATAGTATGATTTATAGGCGCTGGGGGTAATACCCTGGCGCTGTTTGAAATAATGAAAAACCCAAAAGGAGGTTTCTGCAATGAATTTCAGACAAGTACACTTAGATTTTCATACCAGTGAGAAGATTCCCGGCATCGGCTCAAGGTTCAGCAAGGAGAATTTTCAGAAGGCGCTGAAAATGGGCCATGTCAATTCCATTACACTTTTTGCAAAGTGTCATCACGGTTGGGCATACCATCCAACTCAGGCCAATCAGATGCATCCTCATCTGGATTTTGACCTGCTGGGTGCACAGATCGAGGCAGCCCACGAGATTGGTGTGAAGACACCGGTTTATCTTTCGGCCGGACTGGATGAGAAGATCGCTCTCGAGAAATCCAATTGGCTGGTGAGAGATAAGGATGATCAGACCACCTGGGTGCAGGGCTTTATGGTACCCGGCTATCACAGGTTCTGTATGAATACTCCATATCTGGATTATCTGTTGGAGCAGATCAGGGAGGTCTGCAGAAATTATGATGCGGATGGGATCTTTTTGGATATTGCCGGAGTGATCCCCTGCTATTGTACCAACTGTATACGCACTCTGCGCGCAGAAGGCAAAGACCCTGCGGATGAAGATGCGATCATGGAGCTGGCGGAGAAAACCTATGCCAATTATGCAAAGAAGTGCCGGGAGGCCGTTGATTCCGTGAAACCCGGGCTTCCATTGTTCCACAATGCAGGCCATATCCGCTGCGGCAGACGTGATCTGGCCCGTTATAATACCCATCTGGAGCTGGAAAGTCTGCCCACAGGAGGCTGGGGCTATGACCACTTCCCGCTTTCTGCCAGATATGTGCAGAATCTGGGAATGGATTTCCTTGGAATGACCGGAAAATTTCACTATGCGTGGGGCGAGTTTGGAGGATTTAAGCATCCCAATGCTTTGAGATACGAGGTGAGTCTCTCTGCGGCAAACGGAGCCAAGACCTCTATCGGTGATCAGCTTCATCCTCATGGGGAGGCAGATCTTGCAACTTACCGGCTGATCGGTGATGCCTTTGCGGAGCTGGAGGCCAAGGAAGAATGGCTGGATCAGGTGAACGCTGTGGCAGACGTAGCGTTTCTTTCCACGGAGGCGTACAAAGGTACTTTCGGCACCGGACAGGTGGGCATGAACACAGAGACCGATTCAGGTGTTGTCAGAATGCTCCTGGAAGGAAAGTATCTCTTTGATGTGGTCGATACGGAATCGGAGCTCGATTCTTACAAGGTGCTTATCCTGCCGGATGTGATCCGTGTTACCGATGAATTGGAGAGAAAGCTGAGGGGTTTTCTTGCAAAGGGTGGTAAGATCCTGGCTACCGGCAAATCCGGTCTCTATGTGGACAGGGGCTCCTTTGCCTTTGATTTCGGTGTGGATTATGTGGGAGAGTCTTTCTACAAACCCAATTATCTGCATCCCCGGTTTGAGATGGAGGGACTGTATGAATCCGCTTATGTCATGTATTCTCAGGGAGAGGTTACGGCGCCTACGGACGGCCGCGTCCATGCCGATCAGGAGAATCCATTCTTTAACAGGACCACAGAGCATTTCTGCTCTCACCGCCATACGCCCAACTCGCAGGAAGTGGCAGGCCCCGGTATTGCGGAAGGCAGGGACGGCATTTATATAGGCTGGCAGTTATTTACAGAGTATGCAGTGCAGGGATCCCTCATACTGAAGCGTATTGTGCAGTTTGCCCTGGACAGACTGCTCTCAGAGGACAAGACTTTAAGGACTGATCTGGGAGCTCAGGGTGTTGTGACACTGATGGAGCAGAAGCAGGAAAAGAGATATGTAAACCATCTGCTGTATGTCGTCCCTGTAAAGCGCGGCAACGGTGTGGAGATCATAGAGGATATCATGCCGGTATACAATGTGAATGTGGAATTGAAGCTTCCGAAGACTGTTAAAAACGTCTATCTGGCACCGCAGAGAGAGCCTCTCGCCTTTACACAGGAGGGTGGAAAAGTATCCTACACAGTGGAAAGAATTGACTGTCACCAGATGGTTGTGTTAGAATATGATGCATAAAAATATGGATCATAAGGCGTGAGACAATGCAGTTTACGGAAAATGTCGGGAGGTATTTGGTGTGAGCAAGTTAAATTTTGAGGATTTGAGAAATTATCTGGACACTTTGAAAGAGGTGGAGAATATACCGGGCTGTGACTGTATCGTCTATCACGGCCATGACATGGTGTTTCGCCATATGTCCGGTTTCAGCGATGAATGTGAGACGAAACCGGTGTCTGAGAAGGACAGATACATGCTGTACTCTGCCACCAAGGTGATGACTGCCACAGCGGCTATGCAGCTCATAGAGAAAGGCTGTTTGCGACTGGAAGATCCTGTGAGCAGGTATCTGCCGGAATTTGAGCATATGTATGTGAAAGACAAACCGGCAGTGAATGTCATGACGGTAGAGCATCTGCTGACCATGCGCAGCGGCCTGGATTACAATTTGACCATGCCATCCCTTCAGAGAGTGGTCAGAGAAGATCCTAATGTTTCTACAGCAAAGATCGTAGAGGCAATAGCGGAGAATCCTCTGTCCTTTGAGCCGGGAACTCATTTTCAGTACAGCTTAAGTCACGATGTGCTGGCAAGAGTCATCGAGGTGGCCAGCGGCATGAGCTTCGGCGAATATATGAAGGCAAATCTCTTAGAGCCTCTCGGAATGAAAAACAGCGGTTTCTCCATAGAAGAGGCAGAACCGTTCCTGATCAGGCAATTTAGGTTCAACTCCGAGATTGGCAAGTCTCTGCCGATGGAGAATAAGAATTTTTCGGTGCTGTCACCCTGCCATGAGAGCGGCGGCGCAGGGCTGGTGGCTACAGCCGGCGACTACGGGCTTTTTGTGGAAGCCATGTGCAATTATGGAGTATCTGCCTCCGGCAAACAGATCCTGAAGAAGGAAAGTATTGATCTGATGCGTCAGAATTGGCTGGATGAAGTCTGTTTGCAGGATTTTGTAAAACTGGACAAGAGAGGCTACGGCTACGGTCTCGGTGTCAGGACTATGATGGACAGAAGCGTGACCAACGCAAAGAGTCCTGTGGGAGAGTTCGGTTGGGACGGCGCCGCAGGCGCCTATGTGATGATCGATGTGGAGAACTGCGTGGGTATCTTTTATGCCCAGCAGTTACTGGCGCGTGATGTGGCAAATATCATACATACCAGAATCAGGGATATGGTGTATGAGTGCCTGGAAGAAGAGTAAGTGTCCGTAGAAGTGAAGTTAAGAAAAATAACATAAAACAGAACAAATGTTTGCAAGGCGTGTATGGATGTGCTATAATAAACGAAGTCATCCATACACGTTTTTGGCGCACTAAGAAATTTCGCGTCTCCCATTTTTGTATAGATAAAAATTAGCGGAAGTGTTGATATTGATGGACAAATTGTATATACTATGTATATACGGTGGGCTGGGAGGTTTCTATATGCAGACACAAGTAAAAGAATGGGGAAACAGTCAGGGTATCAGGCTTCCCAAGGAAGTATTGAAGAGTGCGGGGATTGCTTTGGGCGAGATTTTAGATGTTACAGTCTCAAACGGTGTGATCATGCTGGCAAAACCGGTTCGTCACAAAACGCTGGAAGAGCGTGCGGCAGAGTTTGATGGGAAGTTAATGCTTGACGGAGAATATGATTGGGGAGAACCTGTCGGAAGAGAGGTGTGGTAATGGAGATTTTGCATCAGGGAGACATCCTTAAAATAGAGAAGATTAACCATCCGGTTTTGATCGTCAGTAAAGATTTTTTTAATACCAGCGGTGAAATCATAGGATGCCCCATTATTAAGAATTCTAAGCCCGGACCCCTTCACATATGGATGTCCACAGAAGAGAATGAGGGTTATATACAGTGTGAGAAACTGGCATTGCTGGATCTGACCGTCCGCGGTCATAAGGTAACAGACCGATTACCTATTTCCCAGATGATGAATGTGTCAGACGCCATACAGAGCATATTTGAATATATTTGACAGAGAACAGCACTGCGGTGTTTTCTATAGATTTTGGAGGAGTTTCTATGCAGGAAGCACAGAAATGTTTTAAATTACATTCTGAATACGCCCCTACAGGCGACCAGCCACAGGCCATCAAAGCGCTTGTGGACGGCTTCAGGGAGGGTAACCAGTTCCAGACTTTGCTGGGTGTTACCGGCTCCGGCAAGACCTTTACCATGGCGAATGTGATCGCGGCGCTGAACAAGCCTACACTTGTCATTGCCCACAATAAGACTCTGGCGGGACAGCTGTACGGAGAGTTCAAGGAGTTCTTCCCGGAGAACGCGGTGGAATATTTTGTATCTTATTATGACTATTATCAGCCGGAGGCCTATGTACCCTCCTCTGACACCTATATTGCAAAGGATTCTTCAATCAATGACGAGATCGACAAGCTCAGACTTTCCGCCACGGCATCCCTGGCAGAGAGAAGAGATGTGGTGGTGGTGGCCAGTGTGTCCTGTATCTACGGACTGGGAAGCCCCATTGAGTATCTTCGGATGACCGTTTCATTGCGTCCGGGGATGATCAAGGACCGGGATCAGGTGATCCGGGAACTGATCGATATTCAGTATACCCGCAATGAGGCGGACATTCAGAGAGGTACTTTCCGGGTGAGAGGAGATGTGGTGGAGATCTATCCGGCACAGGGAGGAGACTATCTGGTCCGTGTGGAATTTTTCGGGGATGAGATCGACAGGATCACGGAGGTGGAGCCTCTCACCGGCAGAGTTCATGCGGAATTGAAGCATATCTCTGTTTTCCCGGCGTCCCATTATGTGGTCAGTCAGGAGAAGATCCGGCAGGCCTGCGACAATATCGAACAGGAGATGGAGGAGCGCGTCCGGTTTTTCAAGGGTGAGGACAAGCTTCTGGAGGCTCAGAGGATATCGGAGAGGACCAATTTTGACATTGAAATGCTCAGAGAAACCGGATTTTGTTCCGGGATAGAGAATTACTCCAGGCATCTGAACGGGACGGCTGAGGGAGAGCCTCCCATGACGCTGATGGACTATTTCGGGGATGATTTTCTGATCATCATCGATGAGTCTCATATGACCGTTCCGCAGATTCGGGGAATGTATGCGGGGGACCGCTCCAGAAAGACTACGCTGGTGGACTACGGTTTCCGACTTCCTTCGGCTTTGGATAACAGACCGCTGAATTTTGAGGAGTTTGAATCCCATATCGATCAGATGATGTTTGTATCTGCTACGCCCTCGGTGTATGAGGAGGAGCACGAATTGCTCCGCACGGAGCAGATCATCAGGCCTACCGGCCTTCTGGACCCGGAGGTGGATGTGCGTCCGGTGGAAGGTCAGATTGACGATCTGATCGCTGAAGTAAAAAAAGAGATATCGCGACATAATAAAGTACTGATCACCACGCTGACCAAGCGTATGGCAGAGGATCTCACCGACTATATGAGAGAGGTTGGCATACGGGTGAAATATCTGCATTCGGATATCGATACGCTGGAGAGGGCACAGATCATCCGGGATATGCGCCTGGATGTGTTTGATGTGCTGGTGGGAATCAACCTTTTGAGGGAAGGTCTGGACATTCCGGAGATTTCCCTTGTGGCAATTCTGGATGCGGACAAAGAAGGATTCCTTAGAAGCGAGACTTCGCTGGTGCAGACCATCGGCCGTGCAGCCCGTAATGCGGAAGGGCATGTGATCATGTATGCGGATGTGATCACCGATTCCATGAGAGCGGCGTTGGATGAGACCAACCGCCGCCGTGAGATCCAGATGAAGTACAACGAAGAGCACGGGATCACGCCCCAGACTATTAAGAAGGCGGTGCGTGACCTGATCAGTATTTCAAAGGAGATCGCCCGTGAGGAAGTCCGCTTCGAGAAGGATCCGGAATCCATGAACCGAAAGGAATTGGAGAAACTGGTGTCAGAAGTGCAGAAGAAGATGCAGAAAGCTGCGGCGGATCTGAATTTCGAAGCTGCGGCAGAGCTGCGTGACAAGATGATCGAGCTGAAGAAACGGCTTCAGGATATGGATGACTGATAAGAAAGGTAAGTGCGATGGAAGAAGTCAAGAAGATGCGTCCCAGAGAGTATATTAAGATCAGGGGTGCACATGAGAATAATCTGAAGGGGATTAATGTGGATATCCCCAGAAATGAGTTGGTAGTTCTGACAGGTATGTCAGGCTCCGGTAAATCTTCTCTGGCATTTGACACCATTTATGCGGAGGGGCAGAGGAGGTATATGGAGTCTCTGTCTTCCTATGCCAGACAGTTTCTGGGTCAGATGGAGAAGCCTAATGTGGAGAGGATAGACGGACTTTCTCCGGCTATTTCCATTGATCAGAAGTCCACAAACCGCAATCCAAGGTCCACGGTGGGAACCGTCACGGAGATTTATGATTATTTCAGGCTCTTGTATGCCAGGATCGGTATTCCCCACTGTCCCCAGTGCGGCCATGTGATTGCAAAGCAGACGGTGGATCAGATGGTGGATCAGATCATGGATCTGGGAGAGGGTACCAGAATCCAGCTGCTGGCGCCGGTGGTAAAGGGGCGCAAGGGTGAGCATGCAAAGGTATTGGACCGGGCCAAAAGAAGCGGTTATGTGCGTGTTCGCATTGACGGCAGTTTGTATGAGTTGACAGAGGATATCAAGCTGGATAAAAATATCAAGCACAACATTGAAATCGTGGTGGACCGGTTGGTGGTAAAGCCGGGAATTGAGAGGCGTCTCACGGATTCCATAGAAAACGTGCTGGAGCTGGCAGAGGGACTGATGGTGGTGGATGTGATCGGCGGTGTGCCGGTGAACTTCAGCCAGAGCTTTTCCTGCCCGGACTGCGGGGTCAGTATCAGCGAGGTGGAGCCCAGAAGCTTTTCCTTCAACAATCCTTTTGGTGCCTGCCCTGTGTGCTTCGGACTTGGGTATAAGATGGAGTTTGACGTGGATCTGATGATCCCGGACAAGTCTGTCAGTATCAATGACGGCGCCATTACAGTCATGGGCTGGCAGTCCTGCACAGACAAAGGCAGTTTTACCCATGCTATTTTACAGGCACTCAGCCGGGAATATCAGTTTGATCTGGATACGCCGTTCGGGGAATATCCGGAAAAGGTACAGAATGTACTGCTCCACGGAACGGGCGGAAAGGAAGTAGAGGTCTACTATGAGGGTCAGAGGGGAAAAGGTGTTTACCCTGTAGCTTTTGAAGGGCTGATCAGGAATGTGGAGAGAAGATACAGGGAGACCGCGTCTGACCTGATGAAGCAGGAGTACGAGAGCTTTATGAGGATCACACCCTGCGGTGAATGCAAGGGGATGCGATTGAAGAAGGAATCCCTGGCTGTGACGGTCAGTGATAAAAATATTTATGAGGTGACCTCCCTTTCGGTGACAGATTTGTATGCGTTCGTGGAAAATATGCAGCTTACGGACCAACAGCAGCTGATTGGTAAACAGGTGTTGAAGGAGATCCGCGCGCGGGTGGGTTTCCTTAAGGATGTGGGTCTGGATTACCTGTCCCTGTCCCGGGCTACGGCATCCCTGTCCGGCGGAGAGGCTCAGAGAATCCGTCTCGCCACCCAGATTGGCTCCGGTCTGGTAGGAGTGTGCTATATTCTGGATGAACCCAGTATCGGCCTGCACCAGAGAGATAACGACAAGCTGCTGAACACATTGAAAAGTCTGAGAGATCTTGGCAATACTCTGGTGGTGGTGGAACATGATGAGGATACCATGCTTGCCGCGGATTATATTGTGGATATCGGTCCGGGGGCAGGTTCCCACGGTGGAGAAGTGGTGGCGTGCGGTACGGCAGAGGACATCATGAATACCCCTGAGTCCGTGACGGGCCAGTATCTGAGCGGAAAGATCCGGATACCGGTGCCCGCTGAAAGGCGCCGGCCTGCAGGATATCTCAAAGTGCTGGGAGCTCAGGAGAATAACCTGAAAAATATTGATGTAGAGTTTCCCTTGGGCGTGTTTACCTGTGTGACCGGTGTGTCCGGCTCCGGAAAGAGCTCGCTGGTAAATGAGATCTTATATAAGCGTCTTGCAAGAGACCTGAACCGTGCCAGATGTATCCCCGGAAAACATAAGGGCATCGAGGGCATTGAACAATTGGACAAAGTGATCGATATTGATCAGTCACCTATCGGAAGGACGCCCCGGTCTAATCCCGCAACGTATACAGGCGTCTTTGACCAGATCAGGGATTTGTTTGCAGCAACCCCTGACGCGAAGGCCAAAGGGTACAGCAAGGGAAGGTTCAGCTTTAATGTAAAAGGCGGTCGGTGCGAAGCCTGCAGCGGAGACGGTATCATCAAGATTGAAATGCACTTTTTGCCGGATGTCTATGTACCCTGTGAGGTGTGCGGCGGCAAGAGATACAACAGAGAGACTCTTGACGTAAAATACAAGGGTAAGAGTATCTTTGACGTACTTGATATGACGGTGGAAGAAGCATTGCCGTTTTTTGAGAACCTGCCCTCCATCCGCAGAAAGATTGAAACCCTCAATGACGTAGGGTTATCATATATCAAACTGGGACAGCCGTCTACCACACTTTCCGGGGGTGAGGCCCAGCGTATCAAGCTTGCTACCGAACTGTCCAAGAGAAGCACCGGCAAGACCATATATATTCTGGACGAACCTACTACGGGACTGCATTTTGCCGATGTGCACAAACTGGTGGAGATTCTCCATCGCCTTGCGGACGGCGGCAATACAGTGGTGGTGATCGAGCACAATCTTGATGTGATCAAGACGGCAGACTACATCATTGACATCGGTCCCGAAGGCGGAGATAAAGGCGGAACTGTCATTGTACAGGGAACTCCCGAGCGGGTTGCGGACACTCCGGCCTCCCACACCGGAAAATATATTGCAAAAATGCTCAAACGCGAGTAATATAACAAAAATAATTTTTAAATTTTTCTAAAACCCCTATGAAAATGGTATTGTTTAGGGTATAATGTTCGAAAAGGGCAGAGCCAAGTATTGACAAGTACGGCTGCCGAGCTTGCTCGTGCAGCTGCGCTTGTCAATATTTGGCGAGCGAAGCGAGCCTCAGAACAAGGGTCGCTCTGCGGCCCGTGTTCTGGGGCTTGCCCTTTTCGGACATTGAAAAGAGGGCGCTCTGCGGGCCCTGCTCCTCAGGCTTGCCCTTTTCGAACATGGAGGCAACCGGTAATTATCCCACAGGAAACTGTATATCATATAAAGAGAAATAAGCAATAACATAGGAAAGGGGTACACAGTTCATGCAGTGCACAGATATCGGAATTGATTTAGGAACCGCCAGTATATTGGTTTACATCAGAGGAAAGGGCGTTGTGTTAAAGGAGCCCTCTGTAGTGGCTTTTGACAGAGATTCCAATAAGATCAAAGCCATCGGAGAAGATGCGCGTCTGATGCTGGGCCGTACCCCTGGTAATATTGTGGCCGTAAGACCTTTGCGGCAGGGTGTTATCTCTGATTACACCGTGACCGAGAAAATGATGAAATATTTCATCCAGAAGGCTTTGGGAAAAAAGACTTTCCGCAAGCCCAGGATTGCCGTATGTGTACCCAGCGGTGTGACAGAGGTAGAGAAGAAGGCGGTTGAGGATGCCACCTATCAGGCAGGTGCGAGAGAGGTTTCCATTATCGAGGAGCCTATTGCGGCAGCGATTGGTGCAGGTATTGATATTTCCAAGCCCTGCGGTAATATGATTGTTGATATCGGTGGCGGTACTTCCGACATTGCGGTAATTTCTCTTGGCGGCACGGTAGTCAGCGCATCTATCAAGATTGCCGGCGATGATTTCGACGAAGCTATTGTTCGATATATGCGTAAAAAACACAATCTGCTGATTGGTGAGAGAACAGCGGAAGATATGAAGATCAAGATTGGTTCCTGCTTTAAGAGACCGGAGCCTGACTATATGGATGTGCGTGGACGTAACCTGGTGACAGGTCTTCCCAAGACTGTAAAGGTATCTTCCGAAGAGACAGAGGAAGCTTTGAGGGAGACTACGGCGCAGATAGTTGAGACGATCCACAGTGTCTTGGAGAAGACACCGCCTGAGCTGGCAGCGGACATTGCAGACAGAGGTATTGTGCTCACGGGTGGCGGAAGCCTGCTGAGAGGTTTAGAGGAGCTCATCTCCTCCAAGACCGGTATCAATACCATGACAGCGGAAGACCCCATGACAGCAGTTGCAGTGGGTACCGGCAGATATGTGGAGTTCCTTGCAGGCTACCGTGATGAATAAGTTGTCAGTATAGCTGATACAGATGAAATGAACCAGAGATAAGGGGCTGCCGTAAAACGGCGGCCCTTTGCGAATTTGCGCGAGCTGAACGTAGTACAGGGAATGGTGCTGAAGGAATACGGAATGGAAACAGTTAATGGATATGTAGAGCATATTATTTTCCAAAATAAAGAGAATGGGTATACTGTGCTGAATCTGGTGACAGAGGAGGAAGAGCTTACCTGTGTGGGCATGTGCAAGGGCCTGACACAGGGAGAAAACATCTGCGCTCATGGAGAAACAACAGAGCATCCTTTGTATGGAAAGCAGTTTAAGATCATCAGCTATGGGACCGTGGCCCCCAGGGATAGTGTAAGTATGGAACGCTATCTTGCCTCAGGGGCGATCAAGGGGGTTGGTGCGTCTCTGGCTGCCCGCATTGTAAAGAAATTCGGTGAGGATACATTCCGCATTATCGAGGAAGAGCCGGAGCGGCTTGCAGAAGTAAAGGGGATCAGTGACCGGAAAGCCCGTGAGATCGGAATCCAGATGGAGGAAAAAAAGGACTTGCGGGAAGCTCTTGTATTTTTGCAGCAGTATGGGATATCCAACACGCTGGCGGTTAAGATATATGATACATACGGAATGGAAATGTACAGTATTTTCCGGGAGAATCCATACCGGCTTGCAGAGGATATTGCGGGGGTAGGATTTAAGATGGCAGATGAGATTGCCACCAGGATCGGGATTCATACTGATTCCGATTACCGTATCCGGAGCGGTGTTTTGTATACATTATTGCAGGGAGTGGGAGAAGGACACTGTTATCTTCCCATGGAGGTGCTTTTGCCCAGGGCCTCTTTGCTGCTTGGGGTAGAGCAGGAATATATCCGTCCGCAGGTGGACAATCTGATGATGGATAAAAAGGTCATGATAAAGGGAAACGCAGTGTTTGCGGCGTCTTATTATTATGCGGAACTGAACTGCGCCCGGATGCTCAGGCAGTTGAACATTCCCATGTGGACAGAGCAGGATGGGGTGATCCGGCAAAAGATCCGGAAGCTGGCGGCAGATTTGCACATGGAGACCGATGAGCTTCAGCAGGAGGCAGTGCTGGAGTGTGTGAAGAACGGCTTGTTTGTTCTTTCAGGAGGCCCCGGCACCGGCAAGACTACTGCCATCAATATGATTATAAGGTATTTTGCAGCGCAGGGGCTGGATATTTTTCTGGCTGCGCCTACGGGACGTGCAGCCAAGAGGATGACCGAAGCAACCGGTTACGAGGCCCGGACAATTCACCGTATGCTGGAGTTAAACGGCGCGCTGTCGGATGAGGCCGGCAGAAAGCTTCGCTTTGAAAGAAATATGGAGAATCCGTTGGAGGCAGATGTCATCATCATCGATGAAATGTCTATGGTGGATCTGCCGCTTTTTCAGGCGCTGCTCCAGGCGATCATTCCCGGCACCAGGCTGGTGTTGGTGGGCGATGTGAATCAGCTCCCCAGCGTGGGGCCCGGGCAGGTTCTGAGGGATCTGATGGAAAGCGGGATCTACCCTGCTGTTGTGCTGCAAAAGATTTTCCGGCAGGCAGGTGAAAGTGATATTGTGGTAAATGCCCACCGGATCAACAGGGGAGAACGGATCTCTCTGGACAATAAGAGCAGAGATTTCTTTCTCCTGGAGCGAAGTGATGTGAATGTAATCTATAAACATATGATTCAATTGATCCGGGAAAAGCTTCCCGGGTACGTGGAAGCGACGCCTTACGATATCCAGGTGCTGACACCCATGAGGAAAGGAAGTCTGGGTGTGGAGGCGCTCAACGGTATTTTGCAGAGATACCTGAATCCTCCGGATCCGCGCAAGAGGGAGCATGTTACGGGGGATACCGTGTATCGCGAGGGCGATAAGGTTATGCAGGTAAAAAATAATTATCAGCTCGAATGGGAAGTTGTAAGTAAATACGGGATTCCTATCGACAAAGGGGTAGGTATTTTTAACGGAGACATGGGAAGGATCATTGAGATCAATGAGACGGCATCCCAGCTGGTGGTAGAGTATGATGAACACAGACGGGTGACATATCCTTTTACCCTGTTGGAGGAGTTGGAGCTTTCCTATGCAATTACTATCCACAAGGCCCAGGGAAGTGAGTACCCTGCGGTGATCATGCCGCTTTTGGGGGGGCCTAAACTGCTTTTTAACAGAAATCTTTTATATACGGGCGTTACCAGGGCAAAGAGCTGTGTGACGATTCTGGGAAGCAGTGATACCGTCCGCAGTATGATTGACAACGAGAGTGAAAACCGCAGATATACAGCTTTGACACAAAGAATTCTTGAATTGGAGCAGCCGGAAAGGGAAGGGATGTTTTGAGACTGCTTGAAAAGATATACGGCCTTTGTCTCCAACTGTTATTTCCTCTGCGATGTCCGGTGTGCGACGATATTGTTGCACCCTTTGGCAGAAAGATATGTCCTTTGTGCAGACAAAAGCTCAGGTATGTGACTGAGCCGGTGTGCATGAAGTGTGGAAAGCAGCTGGAGGAGGAAGAACAGGAATACTGCAGGGACTGTGCCGCTGTAAAGCATTTGTTCACCCGTGGAAGAGCGCTGTATGAATATGACAGTGCTGCGGCCTCGGTATACCGTTTTAAATATAACGGCAGGAGAGAGTATGCTGATTTTTACGGGGAAGAGATCGCACGGCATCTGGGAGATTTTATCAGCCGGGTCCGGCCCCAGGCATTGATCCCCATTCCGCTTCACCCTGCCAGAAGGAGAAAGAGAGGGTACAATCAGGCTTTTCTTCTTGCGCGTGCGATCAGCAGGTATACAGGAGTGCCTGTTTGTGATAAAATGTTAGTGAGAATAAAAAATACAGTTCCTTTAAAGCAATTAAATCCCGGAGAAAGACAAAATAATTTGAAAAAAGCTTTCCATATCAAGGGAAATGATGTAAAATTAAAGACGATTCTATTGATCGATGATATATATACCACGGGCAGTACCATGGATGAAGCGGCAGCTGTCCTGCTGAAGGCAGGAACAGAGAACGTGTATTTTATTACAGTGGCCTGCGGCAGGGGAATTTAGAGCCCGCGGTTATCAGAGGAGTATGAGATGCTGAACGAAGAGAGAATCATCCTGATGACAAAAATGGAATCCTATGCACAGAATGAGGGAAAGGAGAATATGCAGATCGGTAACTATTTCCGCGGCGACTATATAAGTATTCAGGTCATGAAGTCTGTAGTCAGCGGTACCGTCGCATTTTTCCTTGGCTTTGCACTGTACATTTTGTATCATCTGGAAACATTTATGGAAAATATTTACAAAATGGATCTTATCGCGTTTGCAAAGAACGCACTGCTCTATTACGGTGTGTCTGTGGTGGCTTACGGAGTGATTTCCTATCTTATATATTCTTATCGCTATACCAAAGCCAGAAAAAATCTTAAGAATTATTACAATTGCCTGAAAAAGTTGAACACTCTTTATCGCGATTAAAGGTACCGAAAGGACTGAGAATATGACAGCATTACTTGAAATAAAAGAAAAGATTAAATTAATTTACAGTAAAAACGAAGTGTTTATCATTCCCGTTGCCAAGTTTCTGCTGGCATTTGTGGTACTCACCATGATCAACGGGAAGATCGGTTATATGGGAACCATCGATAAAATGCCCATTGCCCTGATTGCAGCGTTGTTCTGCTCGTTTTTATCTACAGGATTTATTATTCTGTTCGCGGCATTGTTCAGTCTGCTCCATATGTATGCGCTTTCCCTGGAAGTGGCATTGGTGGGTTTATGTCTGTATCTGATCATGTTTCTTCTGTTTTTCAGATTCAGCCCCAGAGATTCCCTTGTGGTACTGTTGACTCCGATGCTGTTTGCCATGAAGATACCTTACATTATGCCTATTGTGGTGGGTCTTCTGGGAACTCCGGCATCTGCTGTCTGTGTTGCGTGCGGTGTAGTGATCCATTATTTCCTGAATCACGTGATGAGCAGTGCAACGGCTATCAGCTCTCTGGAAGACGGTGAGATGACAGCGAAGCTGCGTTTGATGATAGACGGTATCCTGGATAACAAAGAGATGCTGGTGATCATAGCAGCCTTTGGCATTACTGTTGTTGCGGTATACCTGATACGAAGGATGTCAATTGATCATTCTTGGACCATTGCCATGATAACAGGCGGTATCACCAATCTGGTACTTCAGCTGGTCGGTGATCTTGTTTTTGACACCAATATGTCGGTGGCAGGTGCCATACTGGGAACGATCCTTGCCCTGGCAGTGGCAAAGATAGTGGAGTTTTTCCGGTTTTGTGTGGATTACAGCAGGACGGAGAAGGTGCAGTTTGAAGATGATGAATATTATTATTATGTAAAGGCTGTGCCCAAGATGACCGTAGCAGCCCAGACCAGAACAGTAAAGAAAATCAATACACAGAGCAGACCTGCACCCGCCAGGACGTCTGCAGGCAGAAGCGGCAGTGCGTCCCATACAGTGCGCAGGCCGTCACAGAACGGAACCGTGGTGACGGAGAGGACTGCTTATGGCAAAAGCGGAACAAGACCTGTAAATCAGGGGGCGGCCCGCAGTGTGCAGCAGGGTGTTACGGCGGATAATTTAAAGGCTGATAACGATCTGGTTGTGGAAGAGCTGGAGTAGACAAATAATACAGAACAAGAGGGTATATCAGTATGCTGGAATGGTGGAACTCGGCGATAGCTCATGTACAGAGAATATTGTCTGCCATGAAGATAGGCGATTTGATTGAGATATTGATCATCGCCTTTTTAGTGTATCATATCATTGTGTGGATTCAGAAGAGCCGGGCGTGGTACCTGCTCAAAGGGTTGGCTGTCATAGGTGTGTTTCTGCTGTTGGCAGTATTTTTTGAGATGTATACCATTCTATGGATGGCTACGACGCTGGCACCGGTGGCCGCCACTGCCATTGTGGTGGTGTTGCAGCCCGAGATCCGGAAGGCGTTGGAGGAGCTTGGTAAGCGCAATGTGTTGAGCTCCATGATCCCGTTCGACAGTAATAAGAAAGCAGAAGCCGAGTTCGACGAAAAAACCGTTAATGAAATTGCCAAAGCCTGCATAGAAATGGGTAAGGCAAAGACGGGGGCGCTGATCGTCATTGAACATAAGGATCCGTTGGCGGATTATGAACGTACCGGTATCGATGTGGACGGTATCGTGTCCAGTCAGCTGCTGATCAATATTTTTGAACATAACACACCTCTGCATGACGGAGCTGTCATAGTGAGAGGTAACCGCATTACCTCAGCCACCTGTTATCTTCCTTTGACGGACAACATGAATCTGGAGAAGGAGCTGGGAACAAGGCACAGAGCAGGTATCGGCATCTCAGAGGTGACCGACTCTCTGACAGTGATTGTTTCGGAAGAGACCGGACGCATCAGTGTAGCGGAAGGAGGTAAACTGGAAAGGATCAACGATGCAGAAGTCCTGAAGGGTCGCCTGCGCGCATTACTGGAGAACGCGGAAGAGGAAGATAAGAGCAGGCACAGATGGAAAGGAAGGAGCAAAGACAAAAAATGAGGAAGAAGTTATTTGCCAATCTGGGTATAAAGCTCATCAGTCTTCTGGCTGCCTTTGGTCTGTGGTTTGCGGTGGTTTATTTTGAAGATCCCCTGATAGATGAAACCTTTACCAATATACCGGTGCAATTTGAGAATACAGAGCTGTTGACTGACCAGGGGCTTGTGTACGAAGTGCTGGACGGATCCGATGTGGTGAGAAAGGTTACCGTGCGGGGGCCCAAGACCGTGGTGGCGGAAATGACGAAGGATTCCATTGTTGCCATTGCTGATTTTTCCGAGAAAAATATGTCCGATGAGATCGAGATCGAATTCAAGCCGGTGAACCAATATGCCAGCACGATCAGCGATATCAGTACAGATGCGGGAGGGGCGCGGTTGAAGCTCTTTGTGGAGGAGCGGATATCCAGAAGTATTCCGGTTACGGTCAATATCTTAGGTGAAGTGGCTTCGGGGCATCAGCTGGGAAGTGCCAGAACGGAGCAGAACCGTATCACGGTAACCGGCGGAAAGAGTAAGGTGGAAATGGTCAGTTACGCTGCAGTCACTGTGGATGTGACGGGTACTGATACGGATATTTCCACAATAGAGACCATCAGACTGTACGATGAGGATGACAATTTACTGGATACCGGTCTGGTACAGAAAAACCTTAACAGTACTACGGCTACTGTGAACATATTGGCTACCAAGACGGTACCGTTAGAGGTGGAATTCAGGGGAGAGCCTGCAGAGGGATACCTGCTGGCAGGGGAGCCTGTGAGCAGCCTGGAAACAGTGAAGATTGCAGGAAGTGATATGGCGCTGGCCAATGTGAACAGCATTGTGATCCCTGCAGAGCTGCTTGATATCACCGGAATGACAGAGACCATGGTGCGTCAGGTGAGCCTGAGGAGCTGTCTGCCCTCCGGCGTGCAGCTTGCCAGAGACTGGGATGACGGTGCGGCTGAAATCAAGATATACATTGAGCCCGAGAGAAGTCTGGACCTGAAGGTCAAGGCAGAGAATCTGGAGATCATCAATATACCCGAAGGGCTTGAAGCTGAGATCGAAGAGCCTTATACTGTATATGATCTGAGAGTGGCAGGTCTTCAAAGAGATCTTGCGCTGATCAACGAAGAGTTGTTGCAGGGTACTGTAGATGTGCAGGCGTGGATGGAACAGCAGGAAATAACAGAACTGTCTTCGGATGTTTACTATATCCCGGCAGAGATGTCCCTTCCCGGCGGTGTGAGAGTTACTGTTGCCGTGGAAGCCAGAGTGACTTTCTCTAAACAATAAGAAATTCCTGCGGAGTTCTTATTGTTAAAAACGCTCCGCAGGAATCGAACTGCGGCGGAGCGAAATTCTTTTTTGAACATTATTAAAAGACTGCATGCAATGTGTATGAATGTGAGGAGATTATGGCTAGATTATTTGGTACAGACGGTGTAAGAGGTATTGCAAACGAAGAGCTGACTCCGCTGCTGGCAATGCAGCTGGGGCAGGCGGGTGCGTATGTGCTAACAAAGGAAAAAGCGCATAAACCTACGATCATGGTAGGCTGTGACACCAGGATTTCCGGTGATATGCTGGCAAATGCCCTGATGGCAGGGGCTTGTTCTGTGGGAGCCAACTGTGTGTATGTTGGAGTGATCCCTACACCGGCGGTCGCATATCTGACACAGAAATATAAGGTGGATGCAGGCGTTGTGATCTCGGCCTCCCATAATCCGGTAGAGTTTAACGGTATCAAGTTTTTTGATTGTAACGGGTATAAGCTGCCGGATGCTCTAGAGGATGAAATAGAAGAGATGATCCGTGGGAATATGGCAGATGTGAAGTTCCCTATCGGTCCGGGAGTGGGCAAGATCAAATATCGCACGGATGCGAGAGAAGAGTATATCAATCATGCGATCCAGTCCGTAAATGTAAATCTTCAGGGCCTGAAGATCGTGGTGGACTGCGCGGAGGGGGCTTCTTACTATACCTCTGTAGAGGCACTGAAGGAGCTGGGTGGCAATATTGTAGCCATTCACAACAATCCGGATGGCACCAATATCAATGCCAATTGCGGTTCTACCCATATGGAAGAGCTGCAGGCGAGAGTGGTTTATGAAAAAGCAGATCTGGGTCTTGCCTTTGACGGTGATGCCGATCGACTTCTGGCAGTGGACGAAAACGGTAAGATTGTGGATGGCGACCAGATCATGGCAATCGTGGGCAATTATATGAAAGAGCAGGGAAAGCTGAAAAATGATGTGATTGTGGCAACCGTTATGAGCAATCTGGGATTTTTCCTGATGGGTCAGAAGAAAGGCATTGCCATGGAGCAGACCAAGGTGGGAGACCGGTATGTGCTGGAGCGCATGAAGGAGATCGATGCAAGCCTCGGCGGAGAACAGTCAGGTCATATCATCTTCCTGGATGAGAATACAACAGGCGACGGACTTCTCAGTGCTCTTCATCTTCTTCAGGTTGTGGTGGAAACCGGCAAACCCCTGTCGGAACTGGCTTCTGTGATGGAGGTATTGCCTCAGGCATTGGTCAATGCGCGGGTAGCCACACATAAGAAAGATAAATATATGGAATATCCCGAGATTGCCGATGCGATCAGGAAATTGGAAGAACGTTTTGCCGGTGAGGGAAGGGTGCTGATTCGTCCTTCCGGCACAGAGCCTCTTGATCGTGTTATGATTGAAGGTAAAGACCAGCAGGAGATCCGGGAGGAAGCAGAGAAGCTGGCAGGCCTTATTCAGGATATTATGTTTTAAAATTCTTTGAAAATAGGTTGAGATTGCGGGATAATCGTGCTATAGTTAGTATGCAGACAGGAGATAATGGGATTTTCCCATTCGGTATAAGGATTGTTTGGAGGTAAGGCATATGGTCAGCCAGAAGGTAATCATCAAGAACCCCACCGGGCTTCACCTAAGACCTGCAGGTATTCTGTGTAAAGAAGCGATGCAATTCAGATCATTGATCACGTTTACGTTCAGGGAAAGCACAGCGAATGCCAAGAGCGTTCTGAGTGTTTTGGGTGCTTGTGTCAAGTGTGGTGACGAGATCGAATTTATCTGCGAGGGCGAGGATGAGCAGGAAGCTTTGAATGCTCTGGTAACGGCAGTTGAAGGCGGTCTTGGAGAATAAAGTCCATTTTACAGCCCTCCCCCTACGGGAAGGGCTGTCTTTTCACATTATAGGAAAGACCTTGTCACACTAAAGTGTGTAAGGCTTTCCTATAATGTGAAAACACTTCGTGAGGATGTGCACTCGCGCGTACAAGGGAAATGTCGCTTTGGCGACCGCGCTCGGCGCGAGAGTCCGCTTGCGGACTCTTTGTTCGTGATAAGAAATTGTTTTTTTATATTATACAGAAAAGAGGAGCAGGATTATGTTGAATTATAAAAAATATCGCAAAAATCCGGTGGTAGATTACCCCGAGAGAGAGTGGCCGAATAAAGAGATTGAGAAGGCGCCTGTCTGGTGCAGCGTGGATCTGAGAGACGGTAACCAGGCTCTGATCGATCCTATGGTAGTGCAGGAAAAGGTGGAGATGTTCCAGTTCCTGATCAATCTGGGATTTAAAGAGATTGAGATCGGATTCCCTGCCGCAAGCCAGATTGAGTTTGATTTTCTCAGACAGCTGATTGACCGCAGACTGATTCCAGATGATGTGGTGGTTCAGGTGCTGACACAGTGCAGGGAAGAGCTGATTGACCGTACCTTTGAGGCGATCGAAGGATGTAAGCAGGCAATCGTACATATTTACAACTCCACTTCTACCCTGCAGAGAGACGTTGTGTTTAATATGGACAGAGAGCACATCATAGATATCGCTGTCAAGGGTACGAAGATGGTGAAGGAGAGAGCTGAGAAGTTTCCCGGCAAGATTATCCTCGAGTATTCCCCGGAGAGTTTTACTGGTACAGAGCTTGACTTTGCCCTTGAAATCTGCAATGCGGTGCAGGAGACCTGGCAACCCACACCGGACAATAAGATGATCATTAATCTGCCCTCTACCGTAGAGATGAATACACCCAACGTGTATGCGGACCAGATTGAATGGATGATCAAGCATCTTGACAACAGAGAGAGTATTATCATCAGCGTTCATCCCCACAATGACAGAGGAACGGGCGTGGCAAGTGCTGAGCTGGCAATGCTGGCAGGTGCCGACCGTGTGGAGGGAACCCTGTTCGGCAACGGTGAGCGCACCGGTAATGTAGATATAATGAATATTGCTTACAATATGTTTTCCCAGGGGATCAATCCTGAATTGAACCTGGAGCATATCAACGATGTGATTGAAATATATGAGAGATGCTGCAAGATTCCCATCCACCCCAGACATCCTTATGCCGGCAAGCTGGTATTTACCGCCTTCTCCGGCTCTCATCAGGATGCCATCAACAAGGGTGTCAAAGCGCTGCGGGAGAGAAACAGTGAAATCTGGCAGGTACCTTACCTTCCCATCGATCCTGCAGATATCGGAAGAGAGTACGAACCCATCGTGCGGATCAACTCCCAGTCCGGCAAGGGCGGCGTAGCCTTTGTAATGGATACCTACTTTGGATTCAAGCTTCCCAAGGCTATGCACAAGGAGTTTGCCAATGTCATTCAGGCACTCTCCGAAAAGCAGGGAGAGGTTTCTCCCGAGCAGATTATGGGCAAATTTGCAGAAGAGTATCTGGACAGGAAGGAGCCCATCCATTTCCGCAAGCTGCGTGTGGATGATCTGGGCGGCGAGGTCAAGTCACAGTTTGACACCAGAGTGACGGTGGTTTACACGGATCACGGTCAGGAGAGGTTTTTTGAGGCAGTAGGTAACGGACCTATCGATGCAGTGAAGAAGGGTCTTGCACAGGCGCTTGATCTGGATATCAAGATCCTGGATTATGAGGAGCACGCTCTGCAGAGCGGTTCCAACTCACAGGCAGCAGCGTATATTCACCTGCTGGACACCAACACGGGAAGAGTTACATACGGTGTCGGTGTGAGCTCCAACATCACCAGAGCGTCCGTGAGAGCTATTTTCTCAGCCATCAACAGACTGGAGCTGGGAACACGTTGACATTTCATTTTTAATTAACAAAGGGCACAGGCAGTTTCTCCGCATGTGCCCTCTTATGGAATTTTGAACTTACTTGTTAATCTCAAATAATTTTGGTATACTATAAAAAAGTTCTGCATAGAAGACGGAATGTATGACAAAAGAAGTCCGGAGGGTTATATGAGTTTGCTGAGTGTGATCGTACCATGCTATAATGAAGAGGAGACTGTGGCAGATTTTTATCATGAACTGATAAAAAACGATGCCTATTTTGCTGAGAATCAGATAGAGTTGGAGATTCTCTACATAGATGACGGCTCCAAGGATCAGACTGCTGCTGAGGTGAAGAAGCTGCGGCAGGTGGACGAGCGGGTGCATTTGGTGTCATTTTCCAGAAATTTTGGAAAAGAGGCAGCCATGTATGCCGGCCTTCAAAAGAGTCATGGGGATTATGTGGTGATCATGGATGTGGACCTTCAGGACCCGCCTTCCCTGCTTCCGCAGATGATAGAATACCTGAAGGAGGGCTATGACTCTGTGGCAACCAGACGTGTCAGCCGCAAGGGAGAGCCGCCGGTGAGGAGCTTTTTTGCCAGAATGTTCTATAAGCTGATGAAAAAGATATCCAGAACAGAGATCATGGACGGAGCCAGAGACTACCGTCTGATGACAAGGCAGATGGTAAATGCCATTCTGTCAATGGAAGAGTATAACCGATTTACCAAGGGTATTTTCGGTTGGGTAGGCTTTCGGACCAAGTGGATTGAGTTTGAAAATGTAGAGCGCCGCAAGGGCGAGACCAAGTGGAATTTCTGGAAACTTTTCCTGTATTCCATAGACGGTATTACCGCATTTTCCACAATGCCGCTGATCTTTGCAGCTGTGGTTGGCGTGCTTTTCTGCATACTGGCATTTGTGTTTATCGTATTTATCATTGTGCGTAAAATTTTGTTCGGAGATCCGGTATCCGGGTGGCCTTCACTGGTGTGTATAATCTCGCTGATAAGCGGTGTTCAGCTGTTTTGTCTGGGTATCGTGGGGCAGTATCTGGCGAAGACTTATATGGAGGTAAAAAGACGCCCGATATACCTCGTAAAAGAAGAAATTTAGTATTATTTTGACAAAAAGTGTACATTTACGCGATGAAAAACGCTTTCCATTTTTCGACAGATATGATAGAATTTACAACAGCATCGCAGTAACGGGCAATACTCGACATATGGAAGGGGAATTCATTTTGGAGATTGCTGCTGTAAAAGATTACGAATTGGAGAGGTATATTACGAATATTATGTTGGACATCGGTGTGCCTGCACATTTAAAGGGATATCACTACTTGCGTGATGCCATTCTGTTGTCCGGTAGAGATATAGAGGTTGTAAGCAGCGTGACAAAGCTGCTGTATCCCACAATAGCAAAAAGATTCAGGACCACTGATCAGAAAGTAGAAAGAGCAATCCGTAATGCCATAGAAGTATCTTGGTGTCGAGGGAATGTGGATACTTTTGAAAAGCTGTTCGGGTACTCGGTACAATCAGGAAAAACAAGACCTACAAATAGTGAGTACATAGCAAGGATCGCCGATAAGATCCGTCTGGATATAAAAGCTATGTAATGAAGAGGAAAGATTATAGTCATACATTGTAACGAATCAGGATATTTAGATGCCCGCGTGATGCCACAGGAAGCTGCCAGGAAGGATGGAACCGACCGGCAGCTTTTTTATACAATGAGAAAGTTCTCAGGATTTTTTATTGTATAAAAACACTCCGTGAGGATTGCGCTGCGGAGCAGAATTTCCTTCTGATTTTATTTTGCATTTGGCTTGTACAGATATTATAAATGTGGTAAAATTTATATGTTATATTGGGCTGAAAGGGCATGGCGACAGGAGAGATATGGCTTTTGTACTGTTGGTTTTGTTGACGGCGGTTTTGTTTCTGACAGGTAACGGTGTTGTCAGGTGCTTTTATGGCCGTGGATATAAGGGCAGTTGTACGCCGGGGGAGGTTTTCCTCTCCGGCTTATGTGTGTTTATCGGAACTGCAGAAGCGGCACATCTCATGGCTGTTTTTTTCAGATGGCCGGTGATGCGGATGGCGCTGGTATGGCTTGGAATGCTCTGCATATTGACAGCAGTCAGTCTGGTTCCGATGTGGCAGTGCCATAAGAGCAGGAATGATGCCGGGCTCAAAGAAAACAATTTGTCAAGGAAAGCCGGTGAAAGCACCAACGCCGGCCGGTTGCTGACAGGTGCCTTTCTTTTGTCCGTGCTTTTGCAGATTATTGCGATCACCACGGGAGAACTGCGTTGTAATACCGGAGACATGACACTTGAGACAGTCAGGACTTTTCTGGCTCAGGATCAGTTGTTTGGAGCCAATGCGCTCACAGGGCAGCCCTATGAAGCGGGAATTCCCCTCCGGCTGAAGATATTGTGCTTGCCCGGGCTGTACAGTGGGCTGTGTGCGCTTACCGGCCTGGATCCTGAGCAGGTGGTGTGCGGGATGGTTCCGGCCATGGTGCTTTTGGGAAGCTATCTGGCATATGACATTTTGGGGAGAGTGTTGTTAGGTAAAGACAGAATAGGAAGGATTCTGATGCTGCTTGTGATATCTGTACTGTTCTGGTGCGGCGGATATATGGAGTCCATGGACGGATTTCTGCTGCTTCACTGTGGCTATAGGGGTGTTGCTATCCGGAATGCCATACTGATCCCATTTACTGTAGGTATGTGCCTGCAGAAGAAATGGAAGTCAGCAGTCCTGGGGATTCTGGCAGAGGCTTGCATTGTGTGGACGCTGTACGGTATGGGTGCGTGTCTTTTGGCGGCATCGGTACTGTTTTTAGTGGGGCTGTGGGTGCGTGAGCGCAGAGGAGGAAAAGCATGAAGGATTTCTTGGGAAGTGCGGTGAGCGGCTGGTCCGCTTACACATCTGCCGGAAAATATGCAGTGCTTTTTCTGGGAGTCCTGTTGTGGTATTGGTACAGGAAAAGCCTTGGAGAACAGAGACAGAAGCAGTTGATGATCTATGCTTCGGCAATGTCAGCGTTGGCGGTCTTTCCCCCCGGCGCCGCTCTCTTGATGAAGTATCAGACTGCATTTTACGATTATAAATGGATATGGAGCATCGTGCCGGTCACCCTTGTGATTGCCTGGGGAATGTCGGTGCTGTACCTGGAACAGTGCAGAACGCGGTGGCAGGGAAGGTGTCTGAAGCCAGTCGGTTTTTTGGCACTGCTGCTGGCGGTGATTCTGCTTTGCGGCAATCTGAATATGGATGGCTGCAAAGGAGCGGCTATGTCGGAGGAAAGAGATGTCACAGCCGGGATTCTGGATAAACTGGCAGAATCCGGAGATACTGAGAATATCTGCTTGTGGGCGCCGGAGCAGGTGCTTGCGCATGTGAGGGAACTGAATGGTGAGATCCGCCTCTTGTACGGCAGAAATATGTGGGAAGCTTCACTGAATGCATATACCTATGACAGTTACGATCAGGACACGGTCGCACTCTATCAGTGGATGAAAACATTCTGTGATACACAGGACAGCGGAGCACGTGAAGAACTTGTAATGACAGATAGGGAGGCTGTGGGGACGGCACTTCAAAAGGGAGTCAATTGCATCCTGATTCCCGCGAGCAAGGCGGATGAGATTTCCGGGGATGTGGAGGCAGCAGCAAAAGAGAGTGCGCTGAACGTGACACGGCTGGAGGCAGAGGGATATGTTATATATTGGCTCCGGTCATGAGCGGATGCGGAATAGAGGATGAGATGGATAAAACGGTCAGTATTGTCGTACCTGTATATAATGTGGAAAAATTCATAGTTGAGACAGTAGAAAGTGTCCGTGCCCAGACCTATGAGGACTGGGAGTTGCTCCTGGTGATGGATGGCTGTAAAGACAGGACGGAGGACGTTCTGGAAGAGTATTGCAGACGGATACAGGACAGCAGGATACGTATCCTGCGCCAGCCGAAGAATCAGGGCGCAGCAGCAGCCAGAAACAGGGGTGTACAGGAAGCCGTCGGCCGCTATATCGCATATCTGGATGCAGACGACCTTTGGAAAAAGGACAAGCTGCAAAAGCAGCTGGCTTTTCTAGAGGAGAAGGAAGCAGCGTTTACCTTTACAGGTTATGAGTTTGCTGATGAGCACGGCAAGGGACTGGGAAAGATCGTTAGAGTCCCGGATGAGATGACTTATCGGGATGCTTTAAAAAATACGACTATCTTTACGACCACCGTGATGTTTGACACCCAAAGGATCTCAAAGGAGCTGCTTCAGATGCCTCAGATCAAGAGTGAGGATACGGCGCTTTGGTGGAAGGTCCTGCGAAACGGCTACAAGGCTTACGGCCTTGATGAAAATCTGGTATTATACCGCAGGGCAGGACAGACACTTTCCTCCAACAAGCTGGAGGCAGTCAGACGGATCTGGAATTTATACCGCAAGGCAGAAGGACTTTCCCTGCTGAAATCGCTCTACTATACCTGTCACTGGGCTGTCCGTGCCGTCAAACGGAGAATCTGATAATTCCGTACTGTTTAACGATAGATGAAAGGAGTACCGCCTTGAACAAGAAAGAAGCTTTTAAAAGGCTGATCAACTTAAGTCTTGCAGGCATCTGCATGTTAATAGAGATCCTTATTTTTACATATATCTACCTGGAGTATCTGTATCCCAGTATAGATATTCTGATCGACCTGAACTATTGGTTCAAGGGATATCTTCTGCAGATATTATTCTACAGCTTTATGCTGTTCTTCTTCTCGAAGATGTACGGTGGCCTGAGAATAGGATTTTTGAAAAATTCCGAGATTATATTTTCACAGGTTTTCGCAACGATAATGGCCAATATTTTTACTTATGTGCAGATGTCTCTGATGGTGACCCAGCTGTTCATTCCTTTCCCCTTTGTGGTGATGACGGCCTGTCAGGCTGCGGTGATCATAATTTGGATTAACATTGCCAACAGAATTTTCCGGAAGCTGTTCCCGGCACGAAAGCTTTTGCTGATCCATGGAAGAAGATCTGCGGATGATATCAGAAGAAAGTTTGAGAGCCGCAAGGATAAGTATGTGATTACAAACAGTATCGGCGTGCAGCAGGGGCTGGACTTTTTGCAAAAGGAGATCATCCGCGGCTATGAAGCGGGAGAATACGGTGCCGTTGTCATCTGGGACACTACGGTGGAAGAGCGCAATTTGCTGCTGAAATTCTGTTATGCCCACTCTATCCGGTTTTATATTATGCCTAAGATTTCAGACGTGATCATGCTGGGGGCAGAGGAGCTTCACCTGTTTGATACTCCCATTCTGCTCACAAGAGAATACAGTATGACCATGGAACAGCGGTTTATGAAGAGGATGTTAGACATAGTCTGTTCACTGATCCTGCTGTTGATCGCCTCTCCGTTTATGCTGATCACCGCAATTGCCATCAAGCTCTATGACGGTGGTCCTGTGCTGTACAGGCAGGTGCGCTGTACGAGAGGCGGAAGGGAGTTTCAGATTATGAAATTCCGCAGTATGAGGACAGATGCGGAGAAGGACGGTGTGGCAAGACTGGCACAGAAGAATGACAGCAGGATTACGCCCATCGGCCGATTTATCAGAAAAGTGAGGATCGATGAGCTGCCTCAGCTGATCAATATTCTGGTGGGTGACATGTCCTTTATCGGGCCGCGTCCGGAGAGACCCCAGATCATCGCACAATATGTGGAGATCATGCCGGAATTTGCTTACCGGATGAAGGTAAAAGCCGGTCTGGCAGGCTATGCACAGGTGTACGGAAAGTATAACACCACACCTTACGACAAGTTAAAGCTGGATCTGACCTATATAGAAAATTATTCCCTCTGGCTGGATATCAAGCTGATGCTGTTGACGCTTAAGATATTGCTGTGGCCGGACAGCACCGAGGGTGTGGAGACTGAGCAGGTTACGGCACTGCGCAGGGAGATGGAAGAAAGTAAGCGGGAGGACTGATATGTGGGAGTGCAGTTACGCAAAGGAGCCCTTTGACTTAAGGCTTTTGGTGCTCTGGGGACTACGCAGGATAGGGATTGTGATTCTGGGAGCCATTCTGGGAGCTCTGCTCATCGGCGGCGGCTACTTTTTGTGGAACGGAGTGATCGCAGGAGAAAAGCAATACTCCGTTACGACTGTGTATGAGGCGATCTACGGAACGGATCCCAACACCAATTATGAATATACCTACATCAACGATTTCACCTGGAACCAGCTGGTAAAAACAGATCTGTTCCTGGATTTACTGGGGGAACAGGAAGATGCACCTTCGATAGTGAAAGAGGAATCTTTTGCCAAAGATCCCGGCAAATATCTGTCCGCTGACCTGCCTTCCGATCTGCGGATGCCTACCACCACGGTGACCACATCCGACCCTCAGTTGTCTGCACAGCTTAATCTGGCAGTGCAGAAAGCCATGGAGGAGCTTGGCGAATATAAGCTGGAAATAGAGAGAATAAAGGTAGCTGATACGGGAGAACCGGTGCTTGTGGACAATACGCCCAGGACTCTTCACGCCTCCGTACTGGGAGCAGTATCAGGTACCCTTTTTGCACTTTTTATCCTGTTTTGGAGATACTGCATGAGCGAGGGGATCTGGGTGCCGGAGACCTTTACGTTCCGTTATGGGATCCCTATGATCGGAGTGGTGTCAGCCTCACAGGAAAAGCTTTCCTATGCGGACGCAGCTAATTTGGCATATCTGTTCCGGGATAAGAAACAGGTTGCCGTGACTGCGGCAGATCCCGATCTGGATCTGAAGGCGGTGGAAAAGTGTCTGCCAAAGCGGGAGGGTACGGAATACGTATGTGTGCCTTGCTTTGAACAGGTGCCTGAAGCTGCGGAGCCTTTGAGAAAAGCCGACGGCATTTTGCTGGTGATCCGGTCGGGAAGCGACGGCGGCAGAAGGATCATGCACCTTTTGGAGAACCTGAAGATGCAGGATTGCCGGGTAACCGGTGCTCTTTTGTGGGATGCTGACGGGGCGCTGCTTCGCGCATATTACTTCGGAGGTAAAAAATCATGACGCTGGAACTGCTGGTATCGGCTATGAATAAAGAACCCCTTGCACTGGCGCAGGAGATGCAGATCGGCAGTGATGCCGTGATTGTCAGCCAGGGCGACAGTTACGGGTATCAGGAGCTTATGTATGAAGGTAACCGGATCCGCTTTTTAGCCATGAAGGAGCGGGGAGTGGGATTAAGTCGCAATACGGTACTGATGAGAGCCCGGGCTGATATCGGTCTGTTTGCGGACGAAGATATTGTCTATGTTCCCGGTTATAAAGAATTGGTTCTGAAAGCTTTTGAAGAGCATCCCGAGGCAGATATGTTGTTATTCAACGTGCAGGCCATGCCGGGCAGGGAGACCTATCACATCAGTGAGTTTGGCAGAGTCAGAAGATACAATTGCGGCAGATATTCCGCCTATAGCTGTGCGGTGAGAATGGAAGCCATCATTAAGAGAAATATCACCTTTTCCCTGTTGTTCGGCGGAGGTGCCAGATACAGCAACGGGGAAGACAGCCTGTTTATTCAGGAATGCATTCAGAAGGGAATGAAGGTGTACAAGGTTCCCGTGCAGATCGGCAGCGAGCAGGTGAGAGAGTCCACCTGGTTCTCAGGCTATCACGAGAAGTTCTTCTTTGACAGAGGTGTATTGTACCGCTATATGTATAAGCGCCTGGCAAAGGTGTTTGCCCTGCGTTTTCTGCTGGTACATAAAGGTGAGATGTGCCGGGAGATCCCCTGGAAGAAGGCCTTTGGCATCATGTGCCGCGGGATAAAGGAGGCTGCCTTATAAAATGACAGGAGAAAAGGCGATGGACAGACCTTTGTTCAGTATTATAGTAGTGACCCTGAATCCGGGAGACAAGCTGATTTCTACCATGGAAAGTATCCGCAGTCAGACCTGCACGGACTATCAGGTGGTAGTGAAGGATGGCGGCTCCAAGGACGGCTCCCTTCGGAAACTGAAGGAGCTTAGGGAGTGGGAACGTTCACAGGCGGACGGCAAGGATGTTTCCTTCTGGGACCGGGTAGAGATCTATGAGAAGTCGGATAAGAGTATTTACGAGGGCATGAATCAGGCGGCGGAACTTGCAGGCGGCCGGTATTATTATTTTTTAAACTGCGGTGATTATTTTTATGATCCTGCCGTTCTGGAGCAGGTAAAGCAGGAGATACTCAGACAGGATGGGAGTGCTCCCATGATCCTGTACGGAGACATCCACGATGCCCTTCGGAATGTAAGGGTGCCGTCCAATCCTTCCATTGATGGCTTTGGCTGTTACCGGAATGTTCCCTGTCATCAGGCGTGCATCTATGATGCCGGCTTGTTTGCAGAGAGAGGATATGAGACAAAATACAGGGTGCGCGGTGATTATGAGCACTTTTTGTGGAGTTTTTATGTAAAAAAAGCAAAGACGGTGTATGTACCTGTTGTGGTGGCTTCCTACGAGGGCGGCGGTTTTTCCGAGACAAAAGAGAACCGGAAGCGTTCCGCTGCGGAGCATAAAGAAATCACTTCCAGGTACATGTCCAAAGGAGAGCTGTTCCGGTATCGCACCGTGCTGCTTCTGACGTTGGCGCCGCTTCGCACCAAAATGGCGGAGAGTCCCCGCATGTCCGGTTTTTATAACCGTGTCAAAAATCTGCTTTACGGCAGAAGATCATAGATCATAGCATTAGCAAAATTGGAAAGACAGGAGGGTAGGGCAACGTGGCTGTATATCTGAGTCTGACGGCGGCTGTAGTGCTGCTGGGAATGCTGATCCGCAATCAGCAATATGTACCGTACCATACAGAACCGTTGATACGCACGCACACACTGCGGGGCGGGCTTGACAGACAGCAGGCGTTCCACATCGGTGTGGCCGTGCTGATCTTTGTGCTGCTTACTGCCGTATCCGCGTGCCGCATTGCAGTGGGCAATGACTACTGGGTGTACCGTTTTCAGTTCAACCTGATCATGCAGCAGCGCACGGTGTCCTATGAGATCGGTTTTAATGCCGTGGTGTGGATCATGCAGACCCTGTTTGGCTATGACAACTACCTTCCGGTATTTGCAGTATTCTCCGTTCTGACCTGCTTCTTCTTTGTAAAAGCCATGTATGATCAGGGACGTTGGTTCGGGGGAACGGTCTTTTTGCTGATGACGGGAGGTTATTATTTTTCCAGTCTGAATTCCGTGCGGTATTATCTGGTCCTGGCCATTGCCATGTACAGTATGAAATATGTGCTCCAGAAAAGATATGCCATGTTCATTTTTTGGATCGTCATTGCTTCCCTGTTTCACAAATCAGTGCTTCTTGTGATCCCGGTGTATTTGCTGGCGAGGCTGCTGTGTGAAGTCCGCTTCCGCAAATGGCATATTGCAGTGATTACGCTTGTGATCGCAGCCGCGATCTTGGGAGAGGACTTGTGGAGGAAGGTCATATTCTTTTTCTATCCGTTCTACGAAGGCTCAGCCTTTGACGTGAGAAATCTTTCCTGGGCCAACATTTTAAAGTGTGTGGGAGCGTTGGGGCTCTGTGCTATCTGTCACAGGCAGATCAGGCAGGATAAATCCAGCCGTTTTTACTGCTTCCTCAGTATCGGGGGCCTGTTTTTGTATACCTGCTGCTCTTTTATCCCGGAAATCTCCAGAGTGGGATATTATCTGATCGTATCTCAGGTCTTCCTTCTGCCCAATCTGCTGGCGGGGATGAAGAAGGGAGTCCTTAAGAAACTGTGTGTTGCTGCGGTGGCGACAACGTTTGTTTTGTACTTTGCTCTGTTTTTGCGGGAGGCTTACGATGTGAACATCAGACTGCTTCCGTATCTCAACTGGATTTTCAACTGACCTTTTGAAAGGGAGAACATATTCATGAAAGTATTGTGGATCTGTAATATCATGCTGCCTGCTGTGGCAAAACAACTGAATCTGCCCTCCAGCAACAAAGAGGGATGGCTCACCGGACTGGCTTCGGTGATACAGGAGCGCAGTGAAGAAAACGAAGTACAGCTGGCGGTGGCATTCCCTGTGTCCCGGGAGATGGACGGCTTAAGCGGCCAAGCCCTGCTTATGGGGAAAAGTTTGAAATATTACGGATTTTATGAGGACACCTCCCATCCGGAACTCTATGAGGAGGAACTGGAGGAGCGGATTCGACGGATCATAAAGGATTTTGCACCGGATGTGGTGCACTGTTTCGGAACGGAATTCGGGCACACGCTGGCGGCTTCCAGAGTCTGTCCCGACAAAGCGCGCCTGCTCATCGGAATTCAGGGACTGTGTTCCGTGTATGCAGGGGCTTACATGGCGAACCTGCCCGTGAAGGTGATCAACAGCGTGTCTTTGCGTGACTGGCTGAAGAAGGATAACATGAAAAAGCAGCAGCAGAAATATGTGATCCGCGGTGAACGGGAGATTGAAGCCATCCGCAATGCCGGAAATATCACAGGCCGCACCCATTGGGATGCCTTTTACAGCAATTATTGGAATAAAGATGCCCGGTATTTTGAGATGAACGAGACGCTGAGAGCGGATTTTTATGAGGACCGGTGGCAGAAGGAAAGCTGCGAGCCCCACCGTATCTTTGTAAGCCAGGGAGATTATCCCCTGAAGGGACTTCACTACCTGCTGTTGGCACTCCCTGCCATTCGGAAAGCATTCCCGGATGTCACGGTGCACGTGGCCGGCAACAGTCTGGTAAATTACAATACTTTGAAAGAGAAGATCAAGATCAGCGCCTACGGAAAATATCTCCGCAGCGTGATCGCAGACAATAAACTGGAAAACACGGTGACTTTCCTGGGAAGTCTCACCGGAGCGCAGATGAAGGAAGAGTATCTCTCAGCCGGACTGTTTCTGTGCTGTTCCAGCATGGAGAACTCCCCCAATTCATTGGGAGAGGCCATGCTCCTTGGGGTTCCCTGCGTCAGCGCGGATGTGGGAGGGATCTCCAGTATTTTCACAGGGGAAGAGGACGGTATTTTGTACCGCGGATTTGAAAAAGAAGAGCGGTATATTGATTACGCCAAGCTTGATTATGAGCGTGAGGAAAAGGAACTTGCGGGTATTGTGCAGAATCTGGCAGATGCGGTGATACGGATGTGGTCGAATGAGAAGGCTTGTGAACAGTATTGCGAAAATGCAAGAAAGCATGCAAAAAACACGCACAACAAGGAAGAAAATTATAGGCGCATGATAGAAATCTACCGTCAGATAGCAGCGAGATAAAGGTGTGCAGCGATGAAAATTACGTTTGTGTCCAATTACATCAATCATCATCAGATCCCCTTCAGTAAGGTAATGTTTGCCATGCCCGGGGTGGAGTATACCTTTGTCCAGACAGAGCCCATGGAGGAGGAGAGAATCCGCATGGGTTGGGCACAGCAGGAAGAACTTCCGTACCTGAAGCTTTACTACAGGGAACCGGAAGCCTGCAGGAAGTTGATCCTTGAGAGCGATGTGGTGATCTTTGGCGGCTGCGAGGATGAATCCTATATACGTGAGCGGCTTTGTGCCGGCAAACCGGTGATCCGCTACAGTGAGAGGATATATAAAGAAGGACAGTGGAAGGCAATTTCTCCCAGAGGCCTGTTAAAAAAATATAAGGACCATGTACGATACCGGAAAAAGCAGGTATATATGCTTTGCTCCGGCGCCTATGTGGCAGATGATTTTCATATCGTCAGGGCATATCCGGGCAAAATGTACCGTTGGGGATATTTCCCGGAGACTAAGGTTTACGACCTTGAAAAGCTTATGGCGGGAAAAGGGTTTGGTGAAGAGAGAAAGATCTCTATTCTTTGGGCCGCCAGGTTGATTGACTGGAAGCACCCGGAGCTGGTGATTCGGACAGCCCACTATCTGAAGGGGAGAGGGATTGATTTCCACCTGACCATGGCCGGAGGCGGTGAAATGGAGGAACGGATCCACAGGCTTGCAGAGGTGCTGGAAGTGACGGATTGTGTTTCCTTCCCCGGTTTCTGCACCCCCGAAAGAGTGCGTGAACTGATGGAGCAGGCAGATATCTATCTTGTGACCAGTGATCGCGGAGAAGGTTGGGGCGCTGTGGTGAATGAAGCCATGAACAGCGGATGTGCGGTGGTGGCAGACCATATGATAGGTGCTGTTCCGTATCTGATCCGCCACCGGGAAAACGGGCTGGTCTACGATGATAAGAACCGGGAGCAGCTTTACGGGCTGACTGCCCGGCTTGCGCAGGACCGTGAGTGCTGCAGAAAATTAGGCGAGGAGGCCTACCGCACCATAACCGAGGAGTGGAATGCGGAGAATGCGGCAGCCTGTCTGATGGAGCTTTTGGGAAAGCTTTCCCTTGACTGCCGGGACGTACGGCAGGAGGGCGTAAAGCCGGACTGCAGGAGCAAAATTACCCCTACCGGCCCCTGTTCCCCTGCGGCGGTGATCCGGGAGAAAAAAATGTACCGCTGTCTCACAAAGGAGCGAAAATGAGTATAGAACAGAAACAACCGTTGATCAGTGTGATCGTACCGGTTTATAACATATTGGAATATCTGCCCCGATGCGTGGCCTCCATTACAGGACAGACCTACCGGAATCTGGAGATCCTTCTGGTGGATGACGGTTCCACGGACGGTACCGGTGACCTCTGCGACCGTCTGGCAGAAGAGGACTTAAGGATCAGGGTGATCCACAAGGAAAACGGCGGTTCCTCCTCCGCAAGAAATCTGGGGATCGAGGAGTCTTCCGGAGAATATGTGGGATTTGTGGACAGTGACGACTATATTGAGACAGACATGTATGAACGGCTTTTGCAAGCTGCCCTTTCCTATGGTGCCGCTGTTGTCCAGGTGGGGAGAAATGAAGTGGACCAGAAGGGTAACGCCCTCCCCGATATTTGTGTCCCCCCTGAAGAGACGGAGGTGATCGGCAGTCAGGATTTTCTGAAGGAGCTTCTGATGCACAGAGGAGACTGTTCCTTCTGCACCAAGCTGATCCGCCGAGACTGCTTTGAACTGGGAAAGTTTCCGCTGGGTGTGCTAAATGAAGATTTTCACCTTCTGATCAAAATGCTCACAAAGATTGAGAGGGTGATCTCCCTGCCCGGGTATGGCTATCACGTGTTTTATCGGATCGGAAGCAATACAAGGAAAGAGAAGAAGGACAATTTTTCCAGAGTGTTCGGAGACAGTGTGGACAATGCGGACGTTGCACTTTCACTGGTAAAAGAGCAGTATCCGGCGCTTTTGCAGGTGGCATATCGTTTCGGTGTTTTTCAGCGTATCGAGTATCTTTTGCATATTCCCATCGGTCAGATGGTAAAAGACAACAGACAATATAAGGAGATTGTTGGGTGGCTTCGCCGTCACTGGTTCATGGCCATGAAAAATCCGATCCTTACCGTGAAAAACAAAGTATACCACACGTTGTTTGTCATTGCACCCAAAGGGATCAGGGTCGTCCATAAATATCTGCGCAGAATCTAGCTTGTGTCCTGAGAAAAATGTCACAAGAAACGAGGAAAAGAATTCGGAGAAAGGAGAGGATGCATTGAACAGAGAGACAGCTACCAGACAATTGCATAAGCTTGGGAACGGTATCGGCAATTTCATTCTCCGGATGGACCGCCGATCCCTGTGGTGGACCGGGATTCTTTTTCTGTGCATCACTTTTCTTCCGTATCTGATCTTAGGGGAGGGAAGTGTCTTTGAGATCCACGACCAGATGGATGAGACCATGCTCGCTTACGTTCTGAACGCCAGGCACCTTTTTGACGGCACGGATTTTTTCCCGGAGCTTCTCGGCGGGATCAATCAGAGCGGCATGCAGCCCTCTGCTGTTTTATTCATTCCTCTTTACCGGCTGCTTTCCCCTTTTGCTGCATTTTTACTGCAGTACCTGATCGTCTGTGCCTGTGGTTTCTTCGGTATGTATGCCTGCACAAGGGAACTTACCGGCAGCAGCATTCTGGCAGTGGTTGCGGCCGCACTCTTTGCGCTGCTCCCTCAGCAGCCGGTCTACGGGCTTTCGGTATGGGGCGTTCCTTTGATTTATTATGCATATTTATGTCTGCAACGCAAAAAGCACCTGTGGCTTAGCGCTGCGCTCATTTTATTATTCGGGCTGACCACACATCTGGTACTGATCGGATATGTAGTGCTCAGCATCTGGGCACTTGTGATATTTTGGCAGTTGATACGCCGAAAAGTCAATAAGTACAGTATCGGAGGGTTTGTTCTTTTGACAGGAACCTATGTGGCGGTGAATTACAGCCTGGTTCTGGAGCTTTTGCTGGGAAAAGGCGACTATGTCAGCCATAGGCAGGAACTTGTGAACAGCGGTCTTCCGTTTTGGGATACGGTGGCCGATGTGTTTCTGAACAGTGCACAGCATGCAGTGTCCCTGCACAAATATCTGATTCTTCCGACCCTGGCGTTCCTGATACTCATCGGCATTGGTTATCGGAGGCTGTCCGGGCAGGAAAGGAAAAGATTTTTTTTGGCATCTGCCATGTTCGGGCTGCTTGTGGGAATCGCGCTGTTGTTCGGATTTTTCAAGTCTCAGTGGGTTGCAGAGCTGAAGAACGGTATAAGCGGATTTCTGCGCTATTTTCAGCCGGAACGCTATTATTGGCTCTATCCGGCACTGTGGATCCTTGATTTTATTCTTTTATTCAGTATATGGTGGAACAGAAGGGCAAAGTGGCATGTTACGCTGGCAAAGCTTTTGTTGCTTTTGGCGTTGATTTTCCCTACCTTGAATCTGATCAAGCCGGAGTGCTATTTTTACCAAAATATCAATCAGTACCGTAACGGTACCGGGATTACGGGCTATGTATCCTGGGAAAGCTATTATGCGGAGGATCTGATGCAGGATCTGGAACAGGCCATCGGGCGCGATATGAGCGACTACCGGGTTGCGCATCTTGGCATCAGCCCGGCACCGTCGCTGATGCATGGATTTTACACGGTGGACGGTTATTCCAACAACTATCCCCTGGAGTATAAGCACAGATTCCGTCAGGTGATCGCTGAGGAGCTGGCAAAGAATGAGGCCACCGCAGTGTATTTTGATGAGTGGGGAAGCCGTTGCTATCTGTTTAACGCATCCAGCGGTACTTACTGGAATATCTCCAAGCGGGACAAGGCGGTTTACGAGACGCTGGATTTTGATATGGAGGCGCTGGCAAGCCTTGGCTGTGAGTATCTTTTCTCCGGCGGGGAGATTCTCTGTGCGGAGGATCTTGGGCTTACCTTGCTGGGATATTACGAGACAGAGGACAGTTATTGGGGGATCTGGCTGTATCAATTGGAAAAAAGTTAAAGTAGAATTGGGGCAAAAACTATGCTACTATGCTGTTGATTGGAAGGTGATACGATGAAACGTATAAACGATATCAGAATCGGTATTCTGAAAATACCGGTGAGCAGGATTGCCTTACTGTTTTTGTCAGATATGGCCGCTATATTGCTGGCATCGGTGCTCAGCCTTTATGTGCGCTATGAGTTTAAGTTCATGGATGTGCCCAGGACATTCTGGGAGGCGGTTCTGGAGGCTTATTTCCCCAATGTTCTGATTACATTGATCATATTTTATATTTTTAAGTTGTACAACAGTATATGGCGATATGCATCTGAGACAGAACTGGTCAATATTCTGATTGCTGTTGTGATCTGCTCTGCCCTGCAGCCGGTGCTGTTCAGGATGCTCAATATGAGGGTCCCTGTGAGCTTTCCCTTTTTCTATGGATTTTTTATGGTGCTGTTCACCGGTGGCGTGCGCTTTGGATATCGGATTCTCAGGATCGTGTGGAACCGAAGGCCCGGATATCTGAGAAACAGGTCAAGAGCTAATTGCATGATTGTGGGGGCGGGAGCGGCAGGCAGTGCGATCATGAGAGAGATCGAGACCAGCAGATACCTGAATCTGTACGTGGTTTGTGTCATAGATGATAATTCCGGCTCTCATGGGAAGTATTTGCGGGGCGTACCCATCGTGGGCGGCAGAGAAAAGATTGCAGAAGCGGTGGAGCAGTATGCCGTGGACGAGATCATCATAGCCATTCCGTCGGTGGGAAGGGCAACAATCAAACCGATCCTTGAAATCTGTAAGGAGACAGGCTGCCATACCAGAATCCTTCCGGGAATGTACCAGATCATAAACGGCGAGGTGCAGGCTTCTCAGCTGAGGGAAGTACAGATCGAGGATCTTCTTGGCAGAGACCCCATTGAAGTCAATGTGGACGAGATCATTGGTTATGTCAGCCACAAGACAGTGCTGGTGACGGGAGCGGGAGGATCCATCGGAAGCGAACTCAGCAGGCAGATCGCGGCACATGATCCCGGGAAGCTGATCCTTTTGGACATTTATGAAAACGGAATCTATGAAGTACAGCAGGAGCTGGTGCAAAAGTATCCTGATCTTGATATAAAGGTCCTGATCGCTTCGGTGCGCGAAGAGGACAAGATGGAAGAGGTGTTCCGGCGTTACCGTCCGCAGATCGTATATCATGCTGCGGCGCATAAACATGTTCCGCTCATGGAAGAAAGTCCCCATGAGGCAGTGAAAAACAATGTGTTCGGAACCCTTAAGATAGCTCGGGCGGCTCACAAGTACGGCTGTAAGCGCTTTGTACTGATCTCTACGGATAAGGCGGTGAATCCCACGAATATTATGGGCGCATCCAAGCGGATCTGTGAGATGATCATTCAGGATATGAATCGGAGATCAGCCACCGAATATATGGCTGTGCGGTTCGGAAATGTGTTGGGAAGCAACGGAAGTGTGGTGCCGCTGTTCCAAAAACAGATTGAGCAGGGAGGGCCCGTGACGGTCACTCACCCGGATATCATCCGATACTTCATGACCATCCCGGAGGCGGTGTCTCTGGTGCTGCAGGCGGGTGCCTATGGAAAAGGCGGCGAAATCTTTGTGTTGGACATGGGGGAACCCATGAAAATCCTGGATCTTGCAAAAAATATGATCAAACTGTCAGGTTACCGTGTGGATGAGGATATAAAGATTGAATTTACCGGCCTTCGCCCGGGAGAGAAGATGTATGAGGAGCTTCTGATGAATGAGGAGGGACTGCAGGAGACAGCCAATAAGATGATCTGCATCGGCAAACCGATCATCTTTGACGGAGATGCGTTTGAGGCGCAGATGGATAAGCTGTATCAGGCATCTGTTGATGAGAGCTGTGACATCAGAAAGTTTGTGAAGGAACTGGTACCCGGTTTTAGTTATGAGGGGGAAGCACAAGACATTAAGATGGGGGGAACCGATGTATCGGAAGCTGAAAAGAGGGATTGATTTTATGCTGGCGTTGCTGGGAATCATACTGTTATCTCCGGTCTTTCTCATCCTGATTCTTGTAATCAGGCTGGATTCCCCGGGACCGGTGTGGTTTTGCCAGAAAAGGGTAGGACTTCATAAGCGCCATTTTCAGATCATAAAATTCCGCACCATGCGCACAGACACGCCGGGAGATACGCCTACACATTTGCTGCAGGATCCCGGGAAGTATATTACGGGGGTGGGCAGGTTCTTACGTAAGACAAGTCTGGATGAATTGCCACAGCTTTTCAATATCCTCAAAGGGGATATGGCATTTGTGGGACCGAGACCGGCCCTGTGGAATCAGTTTGACCTGATTGCACTGCGGGATCAAAACGGTGCCAACGATGTGCGCCCCGGACTTACGGGGTGGGCCCAGATCAATGGGCGTGATACGCTGGACATTGCAGAAAAAGCGCGTCTGGACGGTGAATATGTCCGGAAAATAGGCCCTGTCACGGACCTGCGCTGTCTTTTCGGCACTTTTATTAAAGTGCTGCGTGCGGACGGTGTGGTAGAGGGACATACTGTTTCTGATCGGCGGGAGGAAGAGAAATGAAACGGATTTTGATCACCGGTGCCGGCAGTTTCGTGGGAAGCAGTGTAGAACGGTATCTTTTGGAATATAACGCCGGGCAGGGCAGGGAACTTTATAAAACAGATACCATCTCCCTGCGGGGGGATGAATGGAAAAATTATGATTTTACAGGATACGATACCGTGTTTCATGTGGCGGGGATTGCTCATGCGGATGTGGGAGAGGTCTCACAGGAAACAAGGGAATTGTATTACAGGATAAACAGGGATCTGGCGGTAAAAACGGCAGAAAAAGCCAAAAAGCAGGGTGTCAGACAGTTTATCTACATGAGCAGTGTGATCGTGTACGGAGACAGTGCACCGATCGGAGAACAAAAGCATATAACCGGTGATACCCCCCTGTCTCCCTCCAATTATTACGGAGACAGCAAAAAGCAGGCGGAGGAAGAGCTTCTTCCCCTTCAGTCAGAGAATTTTTCCGTGGCAGTGGTACGTGCTCCTATGATCTACGGCAGCGGATGCAATGGAAATTATCCGACACTTTCCAAACTGGCCGGGAAGCTGTGGGTGTGCCCTGATATCCGGAACCGCAGGAGTGTTTTGTATGTGGAGAATCTGTCGGAATTTATCAGACTGCTGGCAGAGAGCGGCAGAGCCGGTATTTTCTTTCCCCAGAATAAAGAATATATTATGACCGGCGAACTAATTTGTATGATTGCGGCCGGGAGGGGAAGAAGGATACGATTGTGGAGGGTCCTGAATCCCTTTGTGATGGCGGTGTCAAAGTTGGGTGGCAAGTGGGCAAAGCTTTTTACCAAGGCGTTTGGAAGCTTGACCATTGATCAGAGTCTGAGCATCAAAGATTTTGACGGTTACCGGATTTATTCTCTGGCGGAAAGCATCGCCAGGACGGAACTCCGGGATCGGATATAAAGGAAATGCGACATGAAGATTACCATTGTTACAGTTGCGTATAACAGCGGACAGGTCATTGAGCGGGCCATGGACAGTGTGCTGGCACAGACTGTGCTGCACAAGAAAACGGATCAGCTGGAATATCTGATCATTGACGGTGCCGGCGGCGATGACACTGTCCCAAAAGCGCAAGAATACAGGGAGGCTTTTGCCCGGGCCGGCGTGCAATATCATATTGTCAGTGAACCGGATGAGGGCATTTATGATGCCATGAATAAAGGAATCCGGTGTGCCACGGGAGATGTGATCGGTTTCCTGAACAGTGATGACTGGTACGAGCCGGATGCGCTGGAGACAGTGGCTGACACCTTTCGGGAGAGTGGATGTGATCTGATGTTTGCCAACGTCCGTATGCATAGGAAGGATGGCAGTATGTTTATAAAAAAGGCCAGACAGCGCCGGTTTCAGACCTCCAGGGATTGGAACCATCCCACTACTTTTGTCAGGGCTGCCCTGCATAAGCAGCATCCCTTTGAGCAGCTGGGTATCCACGACGACTATGCTTTTTACCTGAAAATGCGCAAAGCAGGAATTCAAATAGAGACAGTAGACAAAGTGCTTGCCAATTTCCGCATGGGAGGGGCGAGCAACCGCAAGAGCCTGGCAGAAGCGGGCAGGCGCATCAGAGACCGATACAGGTACTGTTACCGAAAGAACGGCTACAGCAGATGGTACCTGGTGGAATGTGTTGTCATTGAGGCGGCCAAGCTGTTGTTAGGGTGAGTGCGTCAGGAGACACATTATGAGAGTTTTGCAGATTAACAGCCATTATGATCAGGGCGGTGCGGCGCGCATCGTAGCCTGCATACACAGGCAGCTTGCACTGGATGGGCGAGAGGCTTACGTGGCGTTTGGCAGGGGGAGAAAGTCTGCCGATGCTGACACCTATCGGTTCGGGAAGCCTTTAGAGATCTGCTTTTCGGCTCTGATGAGCAGGGTGACCGGCGTTACGGGACGGTTTAACAGGGCGGCTACAAAAAGGCTGATTGCTCATATCCGACAGATTCGTCCGGACATCATCCATTTACACGCTCTTCACGGCTATTATCTGAATCTGCCCATGTTATTTGATTATATCAATGCGAACCAAATTCCCTGTGTATGGACTTTTCACGATTGTTATGCCTTTACCGGCAACTGCGGTTACTTTTTCTGTTGCGACAGGTGGAAGACAGGATGCGGGAAATGTCCCGATATCCGTATCTATCCCAAAAGTATGTGGTTCGACCGTACCCGGTATTTGTGGGAGAAAAAGAAGGAATTGTTCACGGCAGGCGGTCCCAGGATCATTGTGACGCCTTCCCACTGGCTGACGCAACATGCAAAAAACTCCTTTTTCGGTAAATATGAATGTGTGACTGTCCGGAACGGGATAGATACAGAGAATACTTTTTATCCAAGAGGAAAGGAAAAGTGTCGGGAAAAATACGGCTTTGACCGGAAGGAAAAGCTGATACTGGGAATCGCTGCGGACTACAGGGACAAGAGAAAAGGCGCGGCATATATTCTGCAGCTGGCAAAAGATCTTTCCGGAGAGGCAAAGATCATTCTCATTGGGTGGGATAAAAGGAATGATGAGCTGCTTCAGGGAATCAACAACGTGATCACTCTTCCCGCCACATCCGATACAGATGTTTTGGCAGAATATTATACTTTGGCGGATGTGTTTGTGCTGCCTTCCCTTGCGGAAAACTATGCCACCGTTACCTTGGAATCCATGGCCTGCGGAACGCCAGTAGTAGGGTTTGCGGCAGGCGGAACGCCCGAACAGCTTTCCGGCGGGAAAGGCATAGCGGTACAGCCGGGTGATCAGCAGGAGTTTGACGCAGCTGTCAGAAATTTGCTGGCTGACGGGGAGGGACAGGACGGCCTTGGAGAAAGCGGGATCTTGTGGGGGGACAGGCTTGCAGAATGTATCCGTCAGGAGAACTCCCTCCGAAAAATGACAGAAGAATATGAAGCAATCTATGAAAGATTACTGACGTATCCGGGGAGTACATTATGATTTCAGTATGTATGGCGATTTATAACGGAGAAGCATATATCAGAGAACAGCTGCAGAGTATACTGGATCAGACGATGCCTGCAGATGAGGTGATCCTGTGCGACGACGGATCCACGGATGAAACGGCAGCGCTAGTAACGGCATTTATTGAAGAAAACAAACTGAGGAAAAAGTGGCGTCTTTACCGCAACCCGCAGAATAAGGGTTATCCGGCTAACTTTTATTCTGCCATGAGTCTTTGCCGGGGAAAGTATGTCTTCCTGGCAGATCAGGATGATGTATGGCATCCCCGCAAGCTGGAAGCTATGACTGCAGTGATGGAGAGAAACGGTGCAGTCAGGGTCCTGAGCTGTAAGTATGGGCTGATCGATGATGCGGGAGCTGAGATTCATGGACTCATGTCCCCGGCAAAGGGGAGGGGAACCGGCAAGACAAGACACGTCAGCATCAGAGATGTGTTTTACAAATGCGAATGGCCCGGAATGGTCATGGCATATTCCACTGATTGGTATGAACAAAAACTGTGCAGTTTCAGAGAGAAGACAGGGGGGAAGGTACCGTTTCCTTTCGTTCCCCATGATTTTTTGCTCTGCGCGTGGGCGGCAGAGGAGGATGGATTCCGGCAGTTGGATGAGCTGCTGGCGTGGCACAGACGGCACGGTCGCAACACGGGCGGAGAGGAGCACCGTGTGGGAAGGCTGATCGACCGGGAAAGAAAATTAAGGGAGATGGAAGAATATCTGCGTATCCTGCAGTTGTTCGAGGAACAGCAGGTGATGCAGACAAACAATGGGCAGCGTGCCCTTCTGCATAAAAAGGAAGTGATGAAGGAGCGTTACGCAGCGCTTTCTTCCGGCAAGGTCGGAAGAGTTTTGAGGAATGCGTGGAAGAATCGCAGGGACACAAGGCCGGCAACGGCGATATGCGATCTGCTTATCGTTTTGACGAAACGTAAATGATAATACGTTGTCATTTCTCGGCGTTTTCGGTATAATTGTGTAAAGGACCTTTTTACATCTGAAAAGTGGAAGAAGGTAAGGACTGCAATGTTTACTAAGGATAAAAGAAAGAAGTTTATTGATAATCTTTATAGAGAACATTTTAATACAATGCTTTCCATGGTCAGAAAACGCGTAGGTTTTGTTACGATAGCAGAAGATATTGTTCAGGAAACATTTCTGGATGCACTGGACAATGTCGATAAGCTGATGGCACATGATAATCCCGGAGGCTGGCTGATGGAAGCTGCCAAACGGAAAACCATGGCAGTGTGGCGCAGGATGAAGACAAGGCCGGAGACAGAAGCACTTGAGGCGGATCAGGAACTGATGGGGATTGAAGCGGATTTCGGATTGACCGAATTGTACACGGTCATGGATGCGGTGCTTGATATTCACGACCAGACACTGTTCCATATGTATTATTTCGAGGGATATTCAGCCAAAGAACTGGCAGAAATGGAAGGCATTACGGAAGGGAACTTTAAGGTAAGGATGCTTCGCATAAGAAACAGACTGAAGCTTGCAATAGGGAAAGAGGATTGATTAGCACATGAGAAAGCGCTGCCTTACTTATTTGTGTACGTTGGCACTGGTGTTTGCCATGCTGACAGACGGAACATATACATATCGCGCGGCGGCAGCCGGCATGCGGGAAAGTGTTTTCAGCGAGGAAGACCTTCTGTGGATCGCTGAGGCAAAGGATGAGCTTGCCGGTATCCTTGAGCAGCGCACGGTTATGGCACTGGTGTATCTGCGTGATGTTTATGCTGTGAGAGAACTGCCTGATCCGGATAGTACGGTTGTGGCAAACGTGCCCAGCGGTCAGCAGGTGCGGATACAGGACGTGGAGATAGACAATTACTACAGAGCATGGGTTTCTGTGGATTTTTCGTATAACGGCCGGGAATACAGCGGATATGTGGAGAGAAAATATCTGGCCTGTTCCGATGAGGTTTTTCTGGAGTGGGAGAACCTTTACGGAATGAATCCGGGAAGCATAAGTCTGATGAGTTTCAACAGTTTTGCCGGCATCAGCGGCGGCGATGTGCAGCTGCCGGAGGATGTGGCACAGTTCCCGGAGAGCTATCAGACGGCCCTTCTCGAACTGAAGAAAGCTCATCCCAACTGGACTTTTGTAAAAATGAACACCAATCTGGACTGGAATGTGGTAGTGGAGAATCAGATGGTGAGAGGACGTAATCTGATCCCTTCCTCCTTCCCGGAGTATATGTGGGACGGTATCCACAGCCCCGGCTGGGCTTTTGTGACCCGGGAGAGCCTGGAATATTATCTGGATCCCAGAAACGGACTGACGGAGTCAGGCATTTTCCAGTTTGAACAGCTGACATACAATGAATCCTATCATACACAGGAGGCGTTGCAGACTTTCTTGAACGGCTCTTTCATGGAAGGGATTATCCCTGACACGGTGCTCACTTATGCACTGACCTTTTTTGCCACCGGAAGAGAGCTTCAGGTAAGTCCCTTCCACCTTGCCTGCCGTGTATATCAGGAGCAGGGCAGAGAAGGGGGATCCGATCTGATCAGCGGTACTTATCCCGGATATGAGGGTTATTACAACTACTTTAACATAGGCGCTTCCGGAACGACCAGAGAGGAAGTTATCACCTCCGGTCTGCAGAGAGCCAAGGATGAGAACTGGTACAATGGCTATTACTCCATCTACGGGGGAGCCGGTATCCTCTCCGCCAACTACATCCTGCAGGGTCAGGACACCCTGTATCTCCAGAAGTTTGACGTGGATAACAGTTACAACGGTATGTACTGGCATCAGTATATGCAGAATGTGTGCGCGCCCACCAGCGAGGCCAAGAACGTAAGAAAGGTGTATGCGAACGCGGACTCACTGGAGAATACTTTTGTATTTAAGATACCTGTTTATAACAATATGCCCGGAGAGGCAAGTCCGGAGCCCACGGTTTCCTATACTGTGGAACTGACGGCGCCGGAGGGATACAACGATCCTGTGATCTATGTGGACGGTATCGCGGTGAATGCCGAGATAAAGGACGGTCGCTACGTGGCAGATGTGACGGACGGTGATTTCACCACGGCAGTGATGTATCAGTACAACGAAAAGCAGGTTCCTGTGGGCATGCACGTATGGGAACTTGACCACAACGGACGGTCCTATGAGGCCACGGAGGTTCCGGAGCTTAACGACCTGTTGTCCTATCACGGCTTTTCTATCCGTATCACCGGTAAATCCGGTATCCGGTTCAAGACGGGAATTTCAAAGGAACTCCGGGAACAGCTTTTAAGCGCAGAAGGAGCCGGGGGATATACTCTGAAGGAATACGGAACACTGGTGATAAGTAATGCGCTCAGAGATCGCTATCCGCTGATCAAGGACGGAGAAAAAGTCCGTAGCGGTATGAGCTATGGGACGAATGAGAACGGCGTATTGGTAGATCAGATTTTTGAGACCGTTGACGGAAGAAACAGATTTACATCTGTCCTTGTGGGGCTTCCGGCGAATCAGTATAAGACGGAGTTTGCTTTCAGAGGATACGCAGTGCTGACCAAGGAAGGAAAAGATATTACTCTCTATGGACCTACGGTTAGCAGAAGTATTTACTATCTGGCCGACAAGTTGCTGAAACAAGGGTATTACAAAGAAGGATCAAGCGCTGATCTGTTCTTGAAACAGCTGATCAGCGATGCAGACAGCATAGAAACCCCACAGTAGGAAACGCAGTGTTCGGAAAGACTGACGTTTTGGAATGGAGTATGATATGAGGAAAAAATGGTTATCAGTGGCAGCTAGTCTGGCCTGTATCCTGATATTGACAGCCTGCGGTGACGGGGCGAAGGATTTGCTGGCAGCGATCCGGGGAACGGAGCAGTCCGGCAGTGTTGACGAGCAGCACGCAGCCCAGCCCGGTGTCCGGCCCGGCATTTTGACGGATGGAGAAAAGGAAGACAATACCGGGACTTCGCTTTCTCCGGAAGAGGAGGCTTTGCTGGCCCTGGAAACGAAATACAGTACAGAGGGGCTGAATGCCGCAGAATATAAGGAACTGGCCGGAAAGTATGCGGCCAAGGGCTTGCGGAAAAAGCAGCGGGACATGCTGGAGCAATGCTGGCGTCTTTACGGTGATGCCGAGGCATTTACAGTTCTTCAGGATATCACTGTCAACGTCCAGGAGGAAAGTGAAGGACTGCGCAAAAAGGCGGAGCTTCTCATGCAGAATCTGGACATTCCCGAGTACCGCAATGAGGCGGCTTCGGTGATCTACAGTCAGGATTGGCTGACGGTGATGATGCCAAAGCTCAAGGAAGGCCGCAGAAGCTATTATTATGAGGATCCCGATATGGACGGTGTGCTGGTATGGCAGACCGGCTACGATAAGGCGGGACTGGGCTATACCAATGTGTGGTACCGTCATGGGGAAGAAATGACTGTGTTGCAGCAGACCCCGGAGAGTATCCGCATGATACAGGTGGGTTACAGCACCGGAAAGTATCAGGGAGAGTTCACTTCCTGGCTGTGCCAGTCGCCCACAGACAGTATTTTCAGTGAAACAGGTATGTTGACCGACAATATCCTGACAGGAGAGTATACCGTAAAGATTCACAGAGGAGAGGAACCTGTAGACCTGATTGCACTCTGGGCCACCAGGGAACAGCGGGAACTCACCGCATACCAGGGTATATTCGGAGAAGACGGCACCATTATGGCAGAACAGCCGGCTGATAAGAGCAGAAATAACAAAACCGGAGTCAAAGAAGGGATGGAGCAACTGATCTATGCCTATGCGGAGAATGGAAAAGATTATCTTTTCGTGAATGTGCCGGAAGGAACAGAGAACGCGCAGGTAATCTTTGATGCCAGGCGGTTGGGGATTCCGGAATATCCTTCTTTCAGTTTTTACGCACCGGTGCGTCTTCAGGAGTCCGCAGAGACGGTAAAAGATAAACAGATCAATGCCCTTGATGTACAGGTAAGGATTTATGATTCCAACATCGAGTGGTTTGACGGAACCAGATGGTATACCCTTGGTTCTGTAGAGGAATATTTGGCAAAAGACACCCTTTCCGGTTATGTATCGAGAGCAGAGGAAGTGCCTTCAGGGGAAGAAGATGAGACAGCGGATCTTTATTCCGAGATCGGAAGCGGTATTGTCAAGGAGCAGACCACCGATAAACCGGCAGTGAAGCCAAATCCGACACCTAAGCCGACGCCAACCCCTAAGCCGACGCCAACCCCTACGCCGACACCGGACCCGACGCCGAC
>JAZRCR010000081.1:0-2029 GCA_045659805.1 Acetatifactor sp. | reverse complement strand
GTCCTTAAATTTGTGGAACTGACCGCCGTATACCTGGTAATAAAATCCGAAAAACTACTGCTGAACCTCTGCTTATTGCTGATTTCCATCACCGGCTCATTCCCATACTTTCGCAGTTCCAGCTTTCCTACCCTGTTGATCACAAAGAATCCACCCAGCACCTGCCCAATGTAAAACAACACATCCCGGTACGTCTCCACATCATTCTCCCCGTACAAAGACAACACCGCTGCTCCGTTGGGCATGGCTACAATTTCTTCCGACCTCTGAGCAAATTCCACCTTACATGCCTTACAACAAAGCATGATAATCTCATAAGCATTTCCCTGGGTATTCTTACTGTTAAATTTCTTATCAAACCGCAGCATAAAATCATAGGCCTTGATCTCCAGACAACGGATCCTCCGGTTGGCCTCACTGACCTCAAATACTCCCATGGGCACCGCCTCATAACTTCCATCCGCCAGTCGCAAATGATAATGCAACTCCACCAGGGCATCCTCCAGCGAGTACCGGTCAATCTCCGAAAGCAGCGTAATCCCCATCTCTGCCGCATACACCGTACCAAGCTCCATCTCCGTACTGCCGCAGCACTGACCGGAAATATAGCCACTGCCCTTCACAATATCCTCATTGTCAAACTCATACACCACACCAGCCTTCGTAGTAATCCTACCGCTCCAATAATACCGCCTTGTGTTCTCCTGCACCGCCTGCAGGAACGCTTCACTCACCGGGTACAAAAGCAACACCTCCCAAATAGAAAAGCACCAGCCAACTGAATGACTGATGCCCTCAAAAATTTATCACTTCATAATCCTTACTTCTTTGCAATCATCGCTTTGATTGCTTCACATGCAAACACCGCTGTACCTTCTCCACCAACCTTGTCAATATTCGTGGTAAGATCTCCACCGCCTGCATACATAGCTCCAAGCCCTAACAGAATCTTATCTGTACAGGTATAATAATGTTCCGTTATATGATCCTGCAGCTTTCTTGCCAGCGACACCGCTTCCTCACAATCCGGTGCCATATCTTTGATCTTTCCGAACTCCGCAAAAATACTCATCATTTCTACATTCAATTTCTGCTGCGTTTCCTCTGTTCGCCCTGCTGACTTTCGCTCATATTCCTTATACGCATCCGTAGTTCCCCAGGATGCTTTCGCCTGTGCCGCGTATTCATCAATTTTTCTTGTATCAAATGCCTCAAAACTCATGTACTTCACTCCTATCGCTTTAATTCCACGAGCAAGATCAATCAGATTCTGCAAATGTTCTTTTCGAAGTTCCAGCAAATGAATCTGCTGCTCCAAAGCTTTGCTTCTGTCAAAATCAGGACTGTCCAAGATTTCCTTGATATCCTTCAGCGGAAATTCCAATGCCTTAAAAAGCAAAATATGTTGCAGACGTTCCAACGCCGCTTCATCATACAGGCGGTAACCTGCTTCGGTTACTTCTGTGGCCGGCAGAAGCCCGATATGATCATAATGATGGAGAGCACGTATACTTACTCTCGATATTTTACTCACTTCATGTACTGTCATCATTTCAGCGAATCACCTCTTTCTCTGTGGTAATTCTACCATAAACTATGACGTAATGTTAGAGTCAATAGGATTTTTATAATTCTTTCTAAAATTCTTCCTAATATTCTTTCAGAACAAAAGACACCGTCCACAATCCTCTGTAGGAAGTATCCTTTTTCAGCTTCGCCTGAAATCCTTCTATATACATTTCCGTACTCTTTAGCTCCGCCTCCGTATCAAAATACTCCACTGCCAACTTATCCCCCTTGGAATATGCCGTCAGCAGCTTCAACCACTTTGCCGTCACAGAAAAAGAGACAGAAATCGTCACCACACCCTGTCTTACCACATCCCTCTGTATGGTTCCCGCTTCCGTCTCCCCACTACTGTCTGCCTCCACTGTTGCCAACTCCACCTCATAAGAATCTGGCAGAGGAAGTGCCGTACCATTCAATTTTAAATACTCAAAAAATAAGTCGGATCGTAGCCATGTCGTTC
>JAZRCR010000080.1:0-8801 GCA_045659805.1 Acetatifactor sp. | reverse complement strand
ATTTTAACTTAATTGTTAATTAACTTATCAGCTTCATTGTTCCAGCTGTAAAGCTTTCTGATTTCCTCGCCAACCTTCTCAGCGGGATGCTCAGCACCGAGCTTTCTCATAGCCTTGAAGTGAACCTGCTTGCCAGCATCGGACATATCCAACAGGAAGTCCTTTGCGAAAGTACCATCCTGAATATCGGACAATACCTTCTTCATAGCCTTCTTGGTTTCCTCGGTGATAATCTTAGGTCCGGTGATATAATCGCCGTACTCAGCAGTGTTGGAGATAGAATATCTCATGCCTGCAAAACCGCTCTGATAAATCAGATCAACGATCAGCTTCATCTCATGGATACACTCGAAGTATGCGTTTCTGGGATCGTAACCGGCTTCAACCAGAGTCTCGAAACCTGCCTGCATCAAAGCACAAACGCCGCCGCAAAGAACCGCCTGCTCACCGAACAGATCGGTCTCGGTCTCAGTGCGGAAGTTGGTCTCAAGCACGCCTGCTCTTGCGCCGCCGATACCAAGTGCATAAGCCAGCGCCATATCCTGTGCCTTACCGGTAGCATCCTGCTCTACAGCGATCAGACAGGGAACGCCCTTGCCGGCCTGATACTCACTTCTTACAGTGTGTCCGGGGCCCTTGGCAGCGATCATGGTAACGTCAACATTCTTGGGAGGTACGATACATCCGAAATGAATATTGAAACCGTGAGCAAACATCAGCATGTTGCCCTCTTCCAGGTTGGGCTCAATGTCGTTCTTATACAGATCAGCCTGCTTCTCATCATTGATCAGGATCATGATGATATCAGCCTGCTTAGCAGCCTCAGCAGCGGTATATACTTCAAATCCCTGTGCAACAGCCTTTGCCCAGGATTTGGAGCCTTCATACAGACCAATGATAACATGGCATCCGGAATCCTTCAGGTTCAGTGCGTGTGCATGTCCCTGGCTGCCGTAGCCGATAATGGCAATTGTCTTGCCCTCTAATAAAGAAAGATTACAATCTTCCTGATAAAAAATTTTAGCCATTTTAAAATCCTCCGTTTAGTGAATTAGTTTATAACTGATAGGTTTTCCCTAGAGCTAACATGGTTCATTGCTTATGCATCAATCAATGTATGTGACATTCTCCGTACCGCGTCCGAGACCTGCAATGCCGGTTCTGGCAAGTTCAAGGATCTCATAGCCGCCAAGCAGATTGATAAAGGCTTCAATCTTACTCTGATTACCGGTGAGTTCGATGATCAGGCTGTCCACGGAAACATCAATGATCTTGGCCCGGAAAATGTCAGTAACTGCGATCACACCCTGACGCTGCTCTGCTGTTGCCTTGATCTTGATCATGATCAGCTCGCGGTATACACTTTCTTCAGGCTTTAACTCCTTGATGTCACGGACATCCACAAGCTTTGCAACCTGCTTCTCAATCTGTTCCAGAATCACATCGTCACCGGAGGTCACAATTGTGATCCTGGTAAATCTCGGATCCGATGTTGTTCCTGCAGTGATGCTTTCAATATTGTAACCGCGTCTGGAAAACAGTCCCGCTATGCGGCTGAGCACACCCGAAGTGTTGTCAACCAACAACTGAAATACTTTTTTCTGCATATTATTATCCTTTCAAACAAAGAACAAGATATCTGTTACAGCTTATGATTTTTCTAATCTTGTACATTTTAGCAAAGTAACGCGGTAATGTCAAGAACAATGTATCTTAATCATCATTTTCCATGCATTTCATGAGTGCCAAGGTTCCGGTACGGGCAACTTCCACAATACTGACTGACTTAAACATATCAAGGAGAAGCTTGATCTTGTCAGGAGTATCGCAGATCTGAATCATCATAAAATGCTTAGACATATCTACAATATCTGCCTTCATGATCTCACAGGTCTCCATGATATCACGTCTGTTGTTCTTGTTGTATTTGACTTTCACAAGCATAAGCTCGCGGCTGATGCTCTGTGAATCCTTAAAGGTTTTCACCTTGATAACATCAAGTTTTTTGTTTAACTGCTTTTCAATCTGCTCTATGGTGCGGTCATCACCATTGGACACGATCGTCATGCAGGAAACATTCGGATCATCCGTTTCACCAACCGCAAGGCTGTCAATATTAAAACATCTTCTGGAGAAAAGTCCCGCAACTTTACAAAGTACACCGGAACGGTTTTCTACCAGTACAGAATAAATTCTTTTTCTGATCACAGCCGTACCTCCTTACTTTACAAGATCCATGGGATCGATGATACATTCCATCAGTACGGATTCATCGTTTTCGAGGAACTTATCAATCTCAAGGGAAATGTTATCCATGTTAAAGACTCTCTGGAATTTCATTCCGTAAGCCGCTGCGATCATTTCAAGATCAGGACTTCCCGACAGATCCACAACGGAATAATTGTCTTTATAGGAATAATGCTGATACTCTCTCACCATTCCGAGATAATTATTTTTCAGTACAATGATCTTGACAGGGATATTATGCTGACGCATGGTGGCAAGCTCCATCATAGACATCTGGAAAGAACCGTCACCGCAGACAGCTACTACCTGACGGTCCGGAGCAGCCACTTTGGCGCCCATAGCCGCAGGAATAGAATATCCCATAGTTCCCATGCCGCCGGATGTAAAGAATTTTCCTTCTTTAACAATGTGATAGGTACAGGACCAGATCTGATTCTGTCCCACATCTGCAACATAGATACCGTCATCTTTCATCTTGCGGGAAAGCTCCGTGATCAGTGCCGCAGGATCCACATAATCGGGATTCGGCTTACGCCTGCGTTCCATGGACACACGGTATTCTCTCATGGTATTCACCCAATCATCGTAACAGCAATCAATCTCCTCCTTCAAAATATCTTCAAAGATACACCTGGCATCTCCCACAAGCGGGATCGTGGGGCCTGCATTCTTACCGATTTCTGCGGGATCCACGTCAATATGTACCAAAACCTTATTCTGCGTAATGAGTCCCGGCTGACTGACTGCCCTGTCGGCCACTCTCGCACCAACCATGATCAGCAGGTCAGACTCGTTCATGGCACGGTTGGCACAAGGTCTGCCGTTATTACCTACCATACCGAAATACATGGGGTGTTCGGAAGGCATCACACCGATACCCATCATGGTAGATACCACAGGAACCTGATACTTCTCCGCAAATGTACGGATTTCCTCCTGCGCATTGCTAAGGAGCACTCCTCCGCCAACACAGATAATTGGTCTCTCTGCTTTTTCCAGTTCTTTGATCACCTTCCTGATCTGCACGGCATTCCCTTTTACTGTAGGTTTATAGGTACGCATGCTGATCTCTTCGGGATACTTGAATTTATTGATAGCTGCATTCTGGATATCAATGGGAATATCAATAAGAACCGGACCTTTACGTCCGCTGTTGGCAATGTAAAATGCTTCCTTAAACACCTGCGGGATCTCATTTACATCCTTGATCAGATAACTGTATTTCACAAAGGATTCCACTGCTCCCGTGATGTCTGCTTCCTGGAAAACATCACTTCCAAGCAGATCGCTCCGCACCTGACCGGTAATGCATACAAGCGGAATACTGTCAGCAAATGCCGTGGCAATACCTGTGATCACATTGGTCGCACCGGGACCGGATGTGACTGCACATACTCCGGGCTTGCCGGTAACCCTGGCCAGACCGCTTGCCGCATGGGCAGCATTTTGTTCCGTACGGATGAGTATGGTACGGATATCAGATTCCAGAATACTATTGTAAAACGGACAGATCGCAACGCCGGGATAACCGAAAACCACATCAACACCTTCGGCTTCCAGACATTTGATGATCGCATCTGCACCAATCATAGAATATCCTCCTGTTCAACAAAAACTATATATGCACAACATTTTAACACATTAAAGCAAGAACGTGCAATACTTTCTTATGAATTTACAGAAAAATCCAACATACTCATGGCTGTCTTTACTGCGCCGGCAGCATCTCTTCCGTAACCGTCTGCATGAATCTCCTCGGCAAAATCCTCCGTGATCACAGCTCCTCCGATCATAACTTTGATCTCCGGAGCTTCTCTTTTCACAAGTTTAATCACCTCACGCATCCTCTGCATGGTAGTTGTCATCAAAGCAGATAGACCGATGATCTTTGCATGATGTTCTTTTGCGACAGAAACAATTTTATCGGCCGGAACATCCTTACCCAGGTCAATCACCTGAAAACCATAGTTTTTAAGCATCAGAACAACCAGATTCTTACCGATATCGTGAATGTCGCCTTCCACAGTAGCCATCACCGCAACGGGCAGTTTCGAGCTGTCAGTCTCCTTCAGAAGATACGGTTCCAGTACACCGATTGCATTCTTCATGGCTTCAGCACTGGCAATCAGCTGAGGCAGGAAATATTTTCCCTGATCAAAATAGTTTCCAACAAGATTGATCGCAGGAAGTAACCCCTGATTTAACAGCTTATTAGGATCTTCTCCGTCATTCAAAGCATTTTGTGTCATCGCTGCAATGCCTTTGCGGTCACCTTTTAATACTGCATTCTGTAATTTTTCCAGGTGGTCAGTAATAACAGCCTGAGCGGTAACTTCAGCAGGCCTGTCCTTATCCTGCAGGGACGTTACACCTTCTATATATCGGATATCAGCTCCCTCTTTGTGCAAAAGAAGATCCGTTGCAAGTGCGCAGCTTGTGATCAGGTCCTGAGACGGATTTGCGATTGCCATAGTCAGACCGGCCTGAATAGCAAGCGTCAAAAATGAGGCATTCACATAACTTCTCTGGGGCATACCAAAGGAAATGTTGGAAAGTCCGCAAATGGTAGCAAGTCCTATTTCCTTACAGTAACGTATGGTATCTATTGTCTCAATGGCAGCCTTTTTATTAGCACCAACGGTCGTTACCAGTCCGTCAACAATAATATCCTCTTTCCTCAAACCAAGTTCCAAGGCTCTGTCAAGAATCTTATGTATGATCTCCTTCTTTTCATCTGTATTTTCCGGCAATCCCTTATCGGAGAGAGGCAGTAAAATAAACATTGCACCGTACTTCACCGCCAGAGACAGTAACTTCTCAAACTTTTCCGTTTCCAGGGAAATAGAGTTGATCAACGCTCTGCCCGGATACTGTCTGAGTGCTTCCTCCATTACCTCTACATGGCTGGAGTCCAGGCAAAGAGGTAGATTGGTCACCTCAGAAACCTCCCTGATCGCTTCCAGCATCATCTTCTTCTCATCGATGCCGTTCATACCCATGTTGATATCAAGGATCACAGCACCGCACTGTTCCTGCTCCATTGCATACTCGCGCACCATTTCAAGGCTTCCCTCGCGCAAGCTTGCCTGCAAAGCCTTCTTACCGGTGGGATTGATCCGCTCACCGACGATCATGAATTGATTGTCGATATCAAAAGATACCGTCATTCGTTCCGATGTCAGAAACCTTACAGAAGATAAAACTCTGTTTTGAGGTTTCAATCCTTTCGTTGCAGCTTTTAGCCGGCGGATATATTCCGGAGAGGTGCCGCAGCAGCCGCCAAGTATTGTGGCTCCTTCATCAGCGAGAAGTATCATTTCTTCAGCAAACTGTCCGGCATCCAAACTGTAAGAGGTATTTCCCTCTGCATCCGTCATGGGAAGACCTGCATTTGGCTTTGCAATCACAGGGATATCCGTCACAGAAGCCATTGTCTTGATGATCTCCTGCATCTTGGCGGGTCCTGTTGAGCAATTGGCACCGATCGCAGCAGCTCCAAGCTTAGAGAGGACAATAGCCGCAGTCTTTGCATCTGTGCCAAATAAAGTCCTTCCGTCCTTTTCAAATGTCATGGTGACCATCACAGGCAAGGCTGAAACTTCCGAAGCAGCAATTAATGCAGCTCTTGCCTCCTGAAGACTCATCATTGTCTCTACCACAAGAAGATCAACTCCGGCATTTTCAAGATAAGTAATCTGTTCTTTATAGACATCAATAAGTTCTTCAAATTCCATGGTTCCGTAAGGCGCGAGCTGTCTTCCGGTCATGGTCAGATCACCGGCGATCAGGATCTCCCTGTCAGCACATTCAGCTGCCTCTTTTGAAATGCCAACAAGATCAGTTATCATCTCTTCCATTCTGTCAGCAAGATGATATTCTTCCAGTTTAATCCTGTTAGCGGAAAAGGTAGGGCAATACAAAATATCGGTGCCTGCGTCAACATATTCCTTTTGCAGCGCGAGACACACTTCTCTATGTTCAAGTATCCACTTCTCCGGGCAGACACCTGCAGGCATACCAGCCTTCATAAGATTGGAACCGGTGGCTCCGTCCAGATATCTGATCCTTCCATCTATAAACTGCTGAAATTCTGTTTTATTCATATCAATACTCCTATAAATGATTTCACATTAAATCTAAACATTTTTTTCACCAAAAATCAATATAAAAATATATTTTAGCTATGGTTTTCCTAAATAAGTTGAAAAATGTCACAAAATATGTTAAGTTAATAAGGTGGATAAACTTTTGGGAGGAATTACAATTGAAAAAGTATATTTTAACATTTATCATAACATTATTCTCAGTAGTCTTTCTGACCGGTTGCGGTGAAGATCCCGAACTTACCAAGTTCAAGACCAATTTTGAGAACTTCTGCATCAACCTGTCAACCCTGGACAATTCTATCAACAAAATTAATGCTGAGTCAGACAATGCAAGTGATAAACTGATCGGCTATATCAACCAGATGGATGATCAGTTCAAAGCATTGGCATCACTTGAATTTCCGGAAGACTTCAAATACCTCGAGGAACTTGCCGATGAAGCGAGCGACTATATGACGGAAGCTGCCGTATCATACGAGAAAGCTTATGCCGACAATACTTTTGATCAGAAAATGTGTGATTATGCATTCAAGAATTATAAGAGAGCCTATAAACGAATCCAGATTATGCTGATCTATCTCCATGGCGACGAACCCAGTGAGGAAGACCTGATCACAGAATAACATGTAATAAAGAGTAAGACGGTTCCCGATGTGTCAATCATCCGGGAACCGTCTTTTTAGTGTACTTATTATACTTATCAGTTCAGAATCTTGAAGCCGCCGAGAATCGGTACTTCTTTCTCTTCGCCCTGCAGTGCACCGAGGATACCGATCACGATACCTACAATGACAAGGATATCAATGATAAGTCCAATGATCCAGCCTACAACAGGAATGATATTGAACAAACCGCCGATAAGTCCGCAGATGCCAATTACCAAAGCCTGATTCAGATGGAATTTTGCGCCCTTCCTATCACCGATCAGATAGGCAATGATCCAGCCGATGATAGTAATATACGCAACAATGCCGGTTAGTCTCTTATCCATGTTAAAATCTCCTTTCTTTTATAAAATAATGCCATGTCTGATCCGAAGATAGTTCCTGACAAGGCAATTACCCACAAGAATGATCAAGGCAACATACAGATACCAGGCATGAAATCTGATGCCTTTGATTCGCCCCCTGCTGATTATCTCAAGCAGCTGACTCACCATAAAAATAATATATACAATTGCGCTGTAAAGTACCAATGGATGGTACTGAAAAGACTTCAGAAATTCTCCCTTCAAAAGCGCATCCAAAGCTCTTGTACCGCCGCATCCGGGACAGTATAAATGAAACAACTTATCAAAGATACATCCGCGAAACGGTAATATCGGCAGTACAAGATATTGGTGTAGCCAAAACAGCAAAACTGCAACTGGCAAAAAAGCCAGACCTATGTAAAATAACTGTCGTTCCAGACTACCGGATCTCAGACAGAATCTCATTGAGCATCTCCTGGTACATGGGATCATCCATCAATTCGGTCAGCATCATTTCATATATTTCAATAAAGAATACTGACAAAAGAATCATGAGCAATCCAATCACAATACCGATCACAGAACAGACAATACCGGCAACACCAATGCCGCCCTTACTGCGTTTTCTGGATACAATAGCAAGGATCAGACCGACGATACCGATAATCAAGCCATAGATTCCAAGACAACAGCTCATGGGTATGGATGCAATACCGAGAATCATTCCCGCTACTGCAAGCCCGTTTTCCTGTTTCTGAGGTGTCTGCTGATAATACTGATTTGATTCATTCTGATTGTTCCACTCCTGTCCGTCCATAACACTGTCCTCCATTAACAGATATGACGCTCAGCAATATGCCGGAGCGTCATACGAAGTCATAATACCTGATTATACGTTAGCTTCCTTAGCATCGTTGAAAGCCTGCTGAATCTTAGCCTTAACGTCAGCATCCTTCTCCATAGCAAGCTGATGTCTTACTCTGGTTCTCATGTACTCGGTATTGATCTTTAAAGCTGCCTTACAAGCGGTCAGTCTTACATCAGCATCTTCATTGTCAAGATAGTGAGTGATATAGTTACGGGAACTCTCATCACCGATACCGCCGAGTGCTTCCAGCGCTTTCATCAGAGCGTCCTTATCAGTATGCTTTAACAGCTTAATGATTGCGTCACTCTTATTCTTAGCTGCACATTTTTCAATTTTAGCAAGAATCTTAGGGTTACTCATATGTATACCTCCTGATTTAAAAAATATTCTTATTATACTTTATCTTGAAAATATGAACAAAGTATGAACAAGTCATAAAAAAACAATAAACACTTGCATAAACAAACTATAATTTATTATATTTTGAGAGTTTATACAATTCTTCCGCTGCAAGCCGGGTTTTTGCAACAACATCACCGGACTCTTTCGGAAAACAGTAATATTGAATCCTGGCATCTCCAATACAGATCACATCACCGATCTCATACCA
>JAZRCR010000079.1:0-6640 GCA_045659805.1 Acetatifactor sp. | reverse complement strand
TCCTCCTTAGCTCAGTCGGTAGAGCACCTGACTGTTAATCAGGGCGTCGTTGGTTCAAGTCCAACAGGGGGAGTTACGGCTCCATGGTCAAGCGGTTAAGACATCGCCCTTTCACGGCGGTAACACGGGTTCGATTCCCGTTGGAGTCATTTCTAATTAAATATGGCGTCTTAGCCAAGTGGTAAGGCACGGGTCTGCAACACCCTTATCGCCGGTTCAAATCCGGCAGACGCCTCTTAAAAAACCTCAGTTTTATCTGAGGTTTTTTGTTGCTGTTTATTATGTTTAAGTTGTTACATATCTTTTGTCATCGATGTGAAATTCGTTTCAATGTGTTTAAGTAACTTTCTGGCTGCAAATGTCGGATAGTGATCCTTTTTGGTGATCACTGCGATATCCCATATGATAGTAGGCTCCAAAGGGATCACCGCAAATGCATCTGTGACATAGCGCTGAATGATCGGTGTTGGAAGAACTGCTGTGCATAATCCGAGACTTACCATGTCAAAAATAAAGTTTGGCATCAGACTTTTATAGGCGATCTTAGGTGAAAATCCTTCTCTTTCGCACACACTGATAAATTGGTCGTGCAAAGTTGACGTATCGCTGAAGGTGATGATTGGCTCGTTATGCAGCTTCATTAACGGTATGTAGGCGTACTGGGAAAAGGGATGGTCTTTGGGAACAACCAGCTTGCACACGTCCTTTACCAGCGGAGTTACATTAAAGTGTGAAAGATGTGATACGGGCAGCATTACGAGGATGATGTCTGATTCGCCTGATAATACAGAGGCAACGGTCAGTTTAGAACCTTCCTGCATTTCCTGCTTTTACATCATCAATGTTACGGAATAATTCTGAAAAGTGAACGATAACTTCTTTTGCTGTTTATAAAAAAGCTCGCCTGCATCGGTCAGATAGAAGCGTTTGCTGGTACGATCGATCAGTTTGGCAATCAGTTTTTTTTAGCTGTTTAACGGTTCTTGTTAAGATGGGCTGGGTTACCTGAAGCTTTTCTGTATCTTTGGTAAAATTATTGCTTTCTACGACTGCAACGTAGTATTTCAAATGATGAATATCCATCAATAAATCTCCCTTCTCAAAATAGCAGACAAATTTTCAAAAACTATTTCAGAGAGTGATGTATATTTGTTTGCCGGAATTACAGAAGATCTGAATCCTGTACATGTTAATGTTAGGAGGCCAAGAATGCTATCTTCGGTGAGAGGAATCTTGGAACTGAGCGCGGATGTGTTGAAGGCAGACGGTACAGTTGTTATCACCGGAAAAGCAATTGTAAAGGTCTCTGAGATGCAAGAGGAAGAATGACAAAAGAGCATCAGAAGAAGTAAAACATGGTTAAAATATTGAGTGCAACAGAAGCAGTAGCTACATATATCAAAGACGGTGATACCGATGCTTTTGGCGGATTTGTGGGAAGCGCGCATCCGGGCGAGATGTCTGCGACAAACCAAGAAAACTTTCTGGAAAAGGATATTCTGGAACAGATGAGCTTTTGACCAGTTTCAACAATTGGGTGGTTACGGATAAAAGATTATTACGACAGGAAAAAATGGACCTTGTCTGATTGACAAATGTATTGTTCAGTGATATAATACTAACGATACAGAGATTAGGAGACGTATCAAAACAAGAGGAAATTCTCTTTGTTTTGGTACGTCTTATTGTATTTTAATTACTATTGAAGGAGAGGTGTTATGGAGTATTTAAGAGATTTGAACATGGCGTCAATTGTTGTACGGTTTTTGCTGGCAATACTGGTGGGCGGAATTCTTGGAATGGAGAGAGAACGCAAAAACAGGCCCGCAGGTTTCCGGACTTATATTCTGGTGTGCCTTGGTGCGACCCTTGTAATGATGACCAATCAATATATCAGTAATGTATATCAGACGGGCGATCCTTCCAGAATGGGAGCACAGGTGATCAGCGGTATCGGTTTCCTTGGCGCGGGAACAATCATTCTCACGGGGCGAAATCAGATAAAAGGTATCACCACTGCGGCCTGCCTTTGGACTGCGGCCTGCAGCGGTCTCGCTATAGGTATCGGATTTTATGAGGGAGCAATCATTGGTTCAGTAGCCATGGTATTTACCACATCAGGGCTTGCTAAGTTTGATGCCTGGGTGAAAAAGAGATCCAAGTATCTTGAACTCTATATTGAATATGACGGAAATAAGAGCAGCTTCAGTGAGTTTTTACAGTATGCCAAGGAAAACGGGTTTGAAGTAAAGAATATTCAGGTGACTCAGGAAGAGTTCTATCATAAGGAGAAGGGAAAGCAAAGGAGTGTCAGCTACATATTGACTGTGTACAGTAATGTGAAGAGACCCCATACGGAAATGATCAATGTACTTGCCCAGGCAAAGGGTATCAGGTATATAGAGGAGGTGTAATATGTATAACATAGCAATTATCGGTGCCGGTGTGATTGGTGGCATGATCGCAAGAAAGCTTGCGGAATATGACCTGAAGCTGTGCATTCTGGAAAAAGAAAACGATGTGGCCACCGGTGCCACCAAAGCCAATTCTGCCATTGTGCATGCAGGATTTGATGCGATGCCGGGTACACTAAAGGCAAAGTTTAACGTTCGGGGATCCGAGATGATGGAGTCGGTGGCGGAGGAACTGGGCGTTAAGTATAAAAGAAACGGTTCACTGGTAGTCGGTTTTACCAAGGAGGACAGGGAAGGTATCGAGGAACTTTATGCCAGAGGGATTCAAAATGGTGTCAGGGACCTGCGCATTGTAGAAAAAGAGGAGCTTCACAGACTGGAGCCAGGGCTGTCAGAGGAGGCCATCTGTGCCTTATATGCGCCTACCGGCGCCATTATATGCCCCTATGAACTGACCGTGGCGGCTATTGGGAATGCCATGGATAACGGCGCGGTCCTGGAACGGAATTTTGAGGTGTGCGACATCCGTTGGGAGGAAGGCGGTTATGCAGTTACCGCTTCGGACGGACGAAGTGTCTGGGCACAGACAGTGATTAATGCCGCCGGTCTGTGGGCAGATAAGATAGCGCAGATGGTGGGAGATGATTCTTTTTCTATACACCCCAGACGTGGAGAATACATTTTGCTTGATAAAGAATGTGGGGGCATGGTGTCTCATACCATTTTCCGTACACCCACCAAAATGGGAAAAGGTATTCTGGTCACGCCTACAGTGGATGGAAATCTTTTGGCAGGTCCCACATCGGTAGATATAAAGGATAAGGAGAATACCGAGACCACTCCCGAAGGGTTCTCGAATATTATCGCAGGTGCCGGAGCAAGCTTCAAGGCTATTCCCTTTGGCAAGACAATCACTTCTTTTTGCGGTCTGCGTGCGGTGGGAAGTACTGAAGATTTTATAATCAATACACCGATGGACGGTTTCATTAATGTTGCGGGAATCGAGTCCCCAGGATTGTCGTCTGCCCCGGCGATTGCAGAGTATGTAACAGAACTGATTGAAAAGCAGGGGATATTGCTTATCAAAAAGAAGGAACACCAACCCCGGAGAGCGCCCATGCATTTCTTCCGGGAAGCCGGAATTGAGGAGAAACAACGAGTGATCGAGGCAGATAAGTCCTACGGAAGGATTATTTGCCGATGCGAGGGAATCACGGAAGGTGAGATTCTGGCGGCGCTCAGGACAAATCCCAAGGCATGGGATCTGGACGGCGTCAAGAGAAGGACCAGGGCTCAGATGGGTCGCTGTCAGGGCGGTTTCTGCTCGCCTTATATCGTGGAAATGATTGCCCGGGAATTAAATATCCCATTGGAGCAGGTGACTAAATCCGGGGGATCTTCCAATATCAATCTTGCCAAAACGAAGGAGGTGTCTCATGACTGATCTTGTTATCATCGGCGGTGGACCTGCCGGAATGAGTGCAGCATTGGCTGCGTATGAAATGGGAATCCGGGATATTCTGATTTTGGAGAGAGATTCTCACCTGGGAGGAATTTTACAGCAGTGCATCCATAACGGTTTCGGCCTGCACAAGTTTGGAGAAGAACTGACTGGGCCTGAGTATGCGTGGAGATATGTGCAGAAGATAGAAGAATTGAATATACCGGTAAAATTGGATACGATGGTTTTGGATATCACCGAAGATAAGGTGATAACGGCTACCAATGCAAATGACGGTATTTTTCAGGTAAAGGCGAAGGCCGTGATACTGGCAATGGGCTGCAGAGAGCGGGCGAAAGGTGCTTTGAACATTGCGGGAAGTCGCCCTGCCGGCATTTACAGTGCAGGTACAGCTCAAAAGTATGTGAATCGTATGGGTTACCTGCCGGGAAGAGAAGTGGTGATCCTGGGATCCGGAGATATCGGTTTGATCATGGCCAGGAGGATGACGCTTGAGGGCGCAAAGGTGCACGCTGTCTGTGAACTGATGCCGTACTCGGGAGGTCTTGCCAGAAATATCGAACAGTGTCTGAACGATTATGATATTCCTCTGAAGCTGAGTCACACGGTAGTGAGAATCCATGGCAGAGAACGGTTGGAGGGAGTGACCATAGCACAGGTGGATAAGCACCGTAAACCCATACCCGGGACGGAAGAAAAAATACCCTGTGACACACTGCTCTTGTCTGTAGGACTGATTCCGGAAAATGAACTTTCTAAAAGTGCCGGAATAAAGCTGGATCCCGTCACGGGCGGTGCCGTGGTTGATCAGGACAGACAAACCTCAGTGCAGGGCATTTTTGCCTGCGGTAATGTGCTCCATGTTCACGATCTGGTTGATTATGTGTCAGAGGAGGCAGAGATTGCAGGAAGAAGTGCAGCGGAGTATATTGTAAATGGTTTTTCGGAAGAAGATGGCGTTTCTGCAGTTGATATCCCGATTTGTACAGACGGCAAAATCCGCTATACCGTGCCGCAGATCATTCGCAAGGAAACAGATACAACCGTATTTTTCCGGGTGGCAGATATTTACAGAAATGTAGCTATCAATGTTTACGACCAGAACGGGGAGAAGCTTTTTGCCAAAAGAAAGCTGAAAGCAGCGCCCGGAGAGATGGAGAGCGTGGTATTAAAAAGCAGTATTCTGAAAGATGTGCGAGAACTTACATTTGAACTGGAGGAGTTGTAAGATGACAAGGGAGCTGGTATGTATCATATGTCCCAGAGGATGCACGCTTAAGGTGGATCTTGGGGAGGACGGAATTCTTGGGGTCAGCGGGAACAGCTGTCCAAGAGGGGAGAAATATGCACAGGATGAATGCTGCAATCCGGTGAGAACAGTGACATCTACGGTGCGCTGTGAGGATGGCAGCGTGGCTGCGGTCAAAACAGACCGTCCTATCCCCAAAGATAAGGTGTTTGAGTGTATGAGAAAGATAAATTCCGTGAAGGCATGCTTGCCAATTTCCATAGGAGATGTCATAATAGAAGATGTATTTGGAAGTAATGTGGTGGCAACGGAAAGTGTGCAGGCGGGAGGAAGCGCGCAGTGATGGTTATAGCGGCGGTGAGAAATGAGCGTGAGATGGAAAGTGCCATAAGGTCAGGTGTAAAGATGATCTTTTGTCTGAATCCCAATCTGTTGACACTGGAGGATACCGTAAGAGCGGTTCATGCCGCTGGGAAGAAGATTTTTTTTCACATGGATCTGGCAGAGGGGATCGGAAAGGACAAAGCAGGACTTGTGTTTGTGAAAAATGTGGGGGCAGACGGTATCATCAGTACCCGGGTGAATATTATCAAAGCAGCCAGAGAGACAGGACTTTTTACGGTACAGCGTTTTTTTATCGTGGATTCCCACTCGGTGGAGACTACCGTGGAGGCCATCCGATCGTCTAAGCCGGATATGATAGAGATCATGCCCGGGATTGTGACGAAGGTGATCGCGAGGCTGAAGACAGAACTGAGTATTCCTGTTATTGCCGGTGGACTCGTTGAGACCAAAGGAGAGATTGAGGAAATCATCAGGAGCGGAGCAGCCGCTGTCTCTACAGGCAGGCAGGAATTATGGAGAGGAAAGAATATCTGTGAACACGTTATAAGCTAAGAAACTGTTTTTGCTGGATATGGACGGAACAATCTATCTGGACGAGGAATTATTTGACGGGACTTTGTATTTCCTGGAACATGTAAAAGCAGTAGGAGGTCGGTATATTTTCCTGACCAATAATTCTTCCAAGAGCGTGGATAAGTATATAGACAAGATGAAGAGACTGGGGATTGAGACCACGGAAGAAGATTTTCTCACCTCCACCAATGCAACGATTCTCTATCTTAGAAGAAAAATTATCACAAGATTTATGCTTTCGGTACAGCGTCTTTTCAGGAACAGCTTAAAGATGCCGGGCTCCCTGTGACTGACATGCTGGAGGAGGATGTTGACTGCCTGTGTATGGGTTTTGACACGGAGCTGACCTTCCAGAAGTTGGAGAACGCCTGTATCCTGCTGAACCCCGGAGTGGATTATGTTGCAACGAATCCGGACTGGGTGTGCCCTACCTGGTACGGTTATGTGCCGGACTGGGGATCTGTCAGTGAGATGCTTCACCGCGCTACCGGGCGCAGACCGGTATTTATCGGGAAACCGGAGCCCACGATGGCATATCTCGCCATGGAAAAGACCGGCTTTCGCCCGGAAGAGACGGTATTGATCGGAGACAGGCTG
>JAZRCR010000078.1:0-10015 GCA_045659805.1 Acetatifactor sp. | reverse complement strand
TGTTGCACATCTTGGATAAGTTTAGTAAACTAAAGATATATGGATAATAGGGAAATTATGTATACAGAAGAGAGAACAACATGGCAAAGGTTGGTATTGGAATGGGCAGTGATTCCGATATGCCCATTATGGCGAAAGCTGCAGACAGTCTGGAGGGGCTGGGGATTTCTTATGAAATGACCATTATCAGCGCCCACAGAGAACCGGATGTATTTTTTGAATATGCAAAGGGTGCAGAGGAGAAAGGATTTAAGGTGATCATCGCAGGAGCAGGCATGGCGGCACATCTGCCCGGTATGTGCGCAGCGATCTTCCCCATGCCGGTCATCGGTATTCCCATGCACACCACTTCATTAGGAGGAAGAGATTCCCTGTATTCCATCGTACAGATGCCCTCAGGTATCCCCGTAGCCACTGTTGCGATCAACGGAGGCGCCAACGCAGGACTTTTGGCGGCGAAGATTCTTGCCACTTCCGATGAGGAGCTTTTGGAGAAACTGAAAAAGTACAGTCAGGATCTGAAGGAGCAGGTGCAGAGGAAGGATGCAAAGCTTCAGGAGATTGGTTATAAGGCATATGCCGAAGGCATGAAGAAATAAAGAAGAGGAGATTGTTAAAATGGATTATAAGAAAGCTGGAGTTGATATTGAAGCCGGTTATAGATCAGTGGAACTGATGAAGAAGCATGTGAAGGAGACCATGAGACCCGAGGTATTGGGAGGACTGGGCGGCTTTTCAGGTGCTTTTTCCCTGAATGCCATCAAGGATATGGAGAATCCGGTACTGCTGTCCGGCACTGACGGATGCGGCACCAAGGTAAAGCTGGCATTCCTGATGGACAAGCATGATACCATCGGTATCGACTGTGTGGCAATGTGCGTGAACGATGTGGCCTGTGCAGGCGGCGAGCCCTTGTTTTTCCTGGATTACATCGCATGCGGCAAGAATTATCCCGAGAAGATCGCGACCATTGTTTCCGGTGTGGCAGAGGGCTGTAAGCAGTCCGGCGCAGCGCTGATAGGCGGTGAGACGGCAGAGCATCCGGGACTGATGCCTGAGGATGAGTATGATCTGGCAGGATTTGCAGTGGGTGTTGTGGATCAGAAGGATCTGATCACCGGTGCCGATATCAAGGCCGGAGATGTGCTTATCGGTATCGCTTCCTCCGGTGTTCACTCCAACGGTTTCTCCCTGGTAAGAAAAGTGTTTGAGATGACGGCTGAAAGCCTGAATACATATTACGATGAATTGGGTAAGACTCTCGGAGAAGCACTCCTTGCCCCTACAAAGATTTATGTAAAGACCTTAAAGTCCATAAAGGATGCAGGTGTTAAGGTAAAGGGCTGCAGCCATATTACCGGCGGCGGTTTTTATGAAAATATCCCCAGAATGCTTCCCGATGATGTGTGTGCAGTGGTGAAGAAGGACAGCTATGAAGTTCCGGCTATCTTTAAGTTAATGCAGAAGACCGGTGATATTGCGGAAGAGATGATGTACAATACTTTTAATATGGGACTTGGCATGGTGCTTGCCGTAGCAGAAGCTGATGTGGAGAAGACTCTGGAAGCCATCGCAGCTGCAGGTGAGGAGGCGTACATTGTAGGCCACTGTGAAGCCGGAGAAAAGGGAGTAACCTTATGTTAAAAGCAGTAGTGCTGGTGTCCGGGGGCGGAACGAACCTGCAGGCCATCATAGATGCAGTGTCTGCAGGCAAGATTACCAATACACAAATTGCAGGAGTGATCAGCAATAACAAGACGGTGAAAAGCCTGGAAAGAGCAAGAAATGCAGGAATTCCTGCATGCAGTATTTCGCCCAAGGACTATGAAAACAGAGATGCATTTAATGATGCATTGCTTGAGAAGGTGGAGGAGCTTGATCCGGATCTGATCGTACTTGCAGGATTTTTGGTGAAGATACCGGAGGCTATGGTACATAAATACAGTAACCGCATTATTAACATTCATCCCTCTCTGATCCCTTCTTTTTGCGGAGTGGGCTACTATGGCCTGACTGTCCATGAGAAAGCGCTTGAACGGGGTGTGAAGGTGACGGGAGCTACCGTGCATTTTGTCAATGAGGGTATGGATGAAGGTCCTATCATTGCCCAGAAAGCTGTGGAAGTGTGTGACGGTGATACGCCGGAAGTGCTGCAGAGAAGAGTGATGGAGCAGGCAGAATGGATTCTATTACCGAGGGCGATTGATGATATTGCCAACGGCCGTATCCGTGTGAAGGACGGCAGGGTAGTGAGAGCGTAATTGCAATATCCGTATACGGATAATGAAACAATAATATATCGGAAAGGTTGGTATCCGGATGAAAGTATTGATAGTTGGAAGTGGCGGCAGAGAGCATGCGATCGCAACCAGCGTGGCGAAGAGCCCGCGTGTGGAGAAGATTTACTGTGCTCCGGGCAATGCCGGCATCGGTCAGATTGCGGAATGCGTTCCCATCGGTGCTATGGAGTTTGAAAAATTGGCAGTATTTGCCAGAGAGAAAGAGATTGATTTTACCATTGTAGGAATGGACGATCCTCTGGTAGGCGGTCTGGTGGACGTCCTTGAGGCGGAAGGGATCAAGGTGTTCGGTCCCAGGAAGAATGCTGCGATTTTAGAGGGAAGCAAGGCATTTTCCAAAGACCTGATGAAGAAGTATCAGATTCCTACTGCGGCATATGAGAATTTTGACGATGCAGAGGCAGCGCTTGCCTATCTTGAGACGGCTAATATGCCCATCGTTCTGAAGGCCGACGGACTTGCGCTGGGAAAAGGCGTACTGATCTGCAATACTCTTGAGGAAGCGAAAGAGGGTGTTGCCTCCATCATGCTGGATAAGAAGTTTGGCAGCGCCGGCAACCGCATGGTGATCGAAGAGTTTATGACAGGAAGAGAAGTGAGTGTGCTCTCCTTTGTGGACGGTAAGACCATCAGGATCATGACTTCCGCACAGGATCATAAGCGTGCCCAGGACGGCGATCAGGGACTGAATACGGGCGGTATGGGAACTTTCTCGCCCAGTCCTTTTTACACTGAGGAAGTGGACGCGTTCTGTAAGAAGTATATCTATCAGGCAACAGTTGATGCTATGGCAGCGGAAGGTAGACCTTTTAAGGGTATCATCTTCTTTGGCCTGATGCTGACACCGAACGGTCCCAGAGTGCTGGAGTACAATGCCAGATTCGGAGATCCCGAGGCACAGGTGGTTCTGCCCAGAATGAAAAACGACATTATTGATGTCATGGAGGCCTGTGTAGACGGTACCCTGGATCAGATTGAGCTGGAATTTGAGGACAATGCGGCTGTGTGTGTGGTTCTTGCAAGTGACGGTTATCCCGTGTCTTATGAGAAAGGGTTTGTGATAAGCGGTCTTGACCGTTTTGAGAAGGAAGAGGGTTATTACTGCTTCCATGCGGGCACTAAGCAGACGGAGCAGGGAATTGTGACCAACGGAGGTCGTGTGCTGGGTGTGACAGCAAAGGGGAAAGATCTGAAGGAAGCCAGAGCCAATGCTTATGCAGCTACGGAGTGGGTGGAATTCGGGAACAAATATATGCGTCATGATATCGGCAAGGCCATTGACGAGGCATAACAGATGTGAGCAATGTGAAGAGAAGGCTTAACGGGGTATCGTGAGAACCGGCAGACAACAAGATTGGAGGAACATATGAGGACAACAGGTAAGAGTCGCAATAAGACATGGATATTCGGCGGAATGCTTGCACTTGTGCTGACATTTATGATGGTACTGTTCTGTGACGGAACCGGCATTATCAGCCGTGCTGCGGGACAGGCCAAGGTAATCAAGGAATCAGTCAATATCCGTAAAGAGGCAAGCGCTTCTAGTGATAAAGTGGGAAGTGCTGTAAACGGAGATGTATTTACGGTCAACAGTGAAGTGCAGGGCGGCGACGGCTATGTATGGTATCAGGTATCCGGCAACGGTGTGAACGGGTATATCCGTGCCAACCTGATGGAGAAGGTCGGAAACGATACTACGGCTCCTGCAGTTACACCCTCCATAAATCCTTCGGTGGAAGTTACAAATGTTGAACCTGTGAAAGGTAAGGTTGCCGGTAACTCTCAGGTCCGTGTCAGAGCAGATGTGACCACTGCAAATGACAGCAATATCATTACCAGAGTGGGCGGCGGCACAGAGGTTACCGTAAAAGGTAAGGCTGTGGCTCCGGACGGCAAGGACTGGTATCTGATCATTTTCTACGGCAGTGACGGCAAGACGATAGAAGGATTTATCCGCCATGATTATGTGGAACTGTCAGGAGCACTGGTTCCTGCAACTCCCGTTGATCCTCCCGTAGAAGGCGATGAGCCGTCCGATCCCGTGGTTGATGATCCCGTAGTGGAAGAGCCTAAGGAATACGATACTCAGGAGGGAGATGACGGAGTGTGGTATCTCCTTGATTACACTAAAGGTGAGAAGTGGGATATTGTTAAGCTTTTTGATGAACAGAAGACCAATGTTGCAGATCTCATTGATGCAAAGAGCGCAGTTAAAGCACAGAAGATCGTAATCGTGATCCTTGTGATATTGCTGATCGCGGCGGTAGCCTTTGCAGCTCTGTTATACTTTAAGATAAGAGATATTTCTGATGATGCTTATTTCGCGGCAGTGGAGAAGGAAACCATCAGAGAGCGCAATGCTATGAAAGAGAAGGATCCCAGAGCACCTGCTCCCGGCAGGAAGGTAATGCAGACTGTCGGAACCGGTGCACCCAGGACAAACGCGCAGCCCGGCCAGGCAAGACCCGGACAGCCCACTGGAACCAAGCCTGCCGCACAGAATCCCGCAGGTACCAGACCGGCAACCCAGAACCCTGCAGTCAGAGGCACTGCAGGTGCAGCCAGACCTGCAAATGCTCAGGGACGTCCTGTCCAGAATGCCGGACAGCCGAGACCTCAGATGGCTAATCCCGCAGGACAGGCTCAGCCAAGGCCTGCACAGCCCGGTCAGGTAAGGCCCGGACAGCCGGCAGGACAGCAAAGACCTGCAGCGCCCGCACAGCCCAAGGCTCCCGCACCGGCGAAAACACCGGCACAGCCCACGGCATCGGCACAGCCTGCAAAGAAAAGGAATTTTATTGATGATGATGAGTTTGAATTTGAATTCCTGAACTGGGACGGCGACGAGAAATAAAACGTATAAAATAGCGATACAAAGGAAGACTGCATCAGTAGTCTTCCTTTTTTTTGAAGGGACTTCATTTTGAGCCTGCGGTCTTGACAAGAACCTTATACTGTTATAAGATTTGTATAACAGTTACAAAGGAGGTGCAGGAATGATCATAGAGATAGATTTTAACAGTGAGGAGGCTCTGTATCTGCAGCTGAGGAATCAGATCATTCTGGGGATTGCGACTTCCAGATTTCAGGAGGGTGATTCGCTGCCCAGTGTACGTCAGCTGGCAGATGCCATCGGGATCAATATGCATACGGTGAACAAGGCTTATACTGTGCTGAAGCAGGAGGGTTTTGTGAAGGTGGACAGAAGAAAGGGAGCAGTCATTGCTGTTGACATTGATAAGCTGCGCACCCTGAATGAGATCAGGAAGGAGCTGTTGGTGATTCTTGCCAGATGCAGCTGTAAAAATATTACCAAAGATGAGATTCATGCTTTGATCGACGAAATATATGAATATTATGGAGGACTGGAATAATGCAGTCAGAATTTACGGATAACGCCCGGGCAGCTCTTGTCTGTGCACAAAAGTGTGCCCGTCAGCTGAAGCAGGGATATGTGGGGACGGAGCACATCCTGGCAGGATTGCTCAAAGAACAGAACGGAGTGGCCGCCGGGGTGCTGGATGCCAATGGGATCACTCTGGATGGGGTGGTGGATCTGATCAGGAGCCTGATCGCATTTGACAATGGAGTGGCTGTCAAGGAGAGAGAGGGATATTCGCCCCGCGCAGTAAAAGTATTGGAGGAAGCACACAGACAGGCTAAACGGTTCGGACAGAAGCAGACCGGAACAGAACACATTCTGATGGCTTTGATCAAAGAAGGGGAAAATGTTGCAGTCAGACTGATCAATACTCTGAATGTGGCCCCGGCCAAGATTTATGCGGATGTTTTGAGTGCCATGGGGCAGGACAGTAATTTATACAAAGAAGATCTGGGACGCAAGAACAGCGGAAAATCAAAGACATCCACTTTGGAACAGTACAGCCGCGATCTGACTGCTTTGGCAAGAGGGGGCAAGCTGGATCCGGTGATTGGAAGAGAAGAGGAAATACAGCGTGTAATCCGGATCCTGAGCCGAAGGACCAAGAATAACCCCTGTCTGATCGGCGAGCCGGGTGTGGGTAAAACTGCCGTGGTGGAAGGGCTTGCCATGCGTATCGTGGCAGAGCAGGTGCCTTTTACCGTGAGACAGAAGCGTGTTCTGACACTGGATCTGTCCGGCATGGTGGCAGGAAGTAAGTACCGCGGCGAGTTTGAAGAGCGTATTAAGAAGGTTGTGAAAGAGGTCATTGATGACGGTAACGTGATCCTGTTTTTGGATGAACTGCATACTCTCATCGGTGCAGGCGGCGCGGAAGGTGCCATTGACGCATCCAATATTCTGAAGCCTTCGCTGGCAAGGGGAGAGATCCAGCTGATCGGTGCAACTACCATTGCGGAGTACCGAAAGCATGTGGAAAAGGATGCTGCTTTGGAACGCCGTTTTCAGCCGGTAAATGTGGAAGAGCCTACTGAGGAGGAGGCCATCCGTATTTTGAGCGGTATCAAGACCAGATATGAAGAGCATCACAAGGTGCAGATTTTGCCGGAGGCTGTGGAAGCGGCCGTGCGGCTTTCAAACCGCTACATCAATGACAGGAATCTGCCGGATAAAGCCATTGATCTGATCGATGAGGCGGCGGCAAGTGCCAGACTGAAGACCGGTGAACTGTCTGATAAGAAGCAGGAGATCCAGGAACAGATAAAGCAGATGGATCTGCAGATAGAGAATGCCATCCGTATGGAAGCTTTTTCCAAAGCGCAGGAGGTCAAGCAGCAGCAGGATGAGTTGATAAAGAAGTACGAAAGACAGAAACAGCGAGCGAGGAAGCGTGACAGCGAGCCTGTCTGTGTTATCGGTGAAGAAGATATTGCCGGTGTGGTCGCCATGTGGACGAAGATACCGGTGCAGAAGCTTGCTGAGAAGGAGAGCGAGAGACTGCTTAAGCTGGAAAGTATCCTGCACAAGCGTGTGATCGGCCAGGAAGAGGCTGTAACGGCAGTGGCAAGGGCTATGCGGAGAGGCCGCGTGGGACTGAAGGATCCCAACCGCCCCATCGGATCTTTCCTGTTTTTGGGACCTACCGGTGTGGGTAAGACGGAACTCAGTAAAGCACTGGCAGAAGCCATGTTTGGCTCGGAAGAAGCCATGATCCGTGTGGATATGTCAGAATATATGGAAAGTCACTCGGTGTCTAAAATGATCGGTTCTCCTCCGGGATATGTAGGCTTTGACGAGGGTGGTCAGCTCAGTGAAAAAGTGCGCCGCAACCCTTATTCGGTAGTGCTTTTTGATGAGATCGAAAAAGCGCACCCGGACGTATTCAATATTCTGCTCCAGGTGCTGGATGACGGCCATATTACAGATTCCAAGGGGCGCAAGGTCAGCTTCAAGAATACCATTCTGATTATGACTTCCAATGCAGGAGCCCAGCGCATCGTGGACCCCAAAAATCTTGGTTTTGCGGCAGCCGGCAGTGCGCAGAAGGATTACGAGAAAATGAAGTCAGCAGTCATGGAAGAGGTGAAGAAGGGCTTTAAGCCCGAATTCATCAACAGAATAGACGACATCATCGTATTCCACCAGCTGACAGGTGAAGATATGAAGGCCATAGTGAATCTGCTGGCAGCAGGGCTTTGCAGGCGCTGCGCGGATCAGATGGATATCCGTTTACAGATCACTCCGGCATTGAAGGAGCATCTGGCAGAAAAGTATGCTGACTTGAAAATGGGTGCAAGACCTTTGAAGCGCGCGATACAGTCTGTGATAGAGGACAGTCTGGCAGAGGAGATCCTGATGAAAAAGGTCCAGCCGGGCGATGCGGTGGCAGCAGGTTTTAAGAACGGCAAGGTGACCTTTACCGTAAAAGCAGATAAATAAGAGGTTGATCATAAATGGCAAAGGCGAAAACGACAGTCTATTTTTGCCAGAATTGTGGGCAGGAATCTGCCAAGTGGGTGGGCCAGTGTCCCGGATGCAGGGAATGGAATACCATGGTGGAGGAAACAGTAAGCCCTGTTTTGGCGAAAGCAGGAAGCGGAAAAGGTAATCGCAGTGCACAGCAGGCAGTTCCTTCCAGATTGGAGGACATCTCTGTGCAGGAGGAGAGCAGGCTTAAGACACAGATCGGCGAGCTTGACAGAGTATTGGGAGGCGGTATCGTACAGGGCTCCCTTACTTTGGTAGGCGGAGATCCCGGTATCGGAAAATCCACATTGCTCCTGCAGGTCTGCAGGCAGCTGGCCGGGCAGTGCCATAAAGTTCTGTACATTTCCGGCGAGGAATCTCCGGTACAGATCAAAATGCGCGCAGACAGGATAGGAAATTTCAGCTCCCACATGCTCCTTTTGTGTGAGACCAATCTGGATACCATAACCGAGGTGATCCGCAGGGAGAAGCCCAGGGTAGTGGTGATCGATTCCATTCAGACCATGTTTAATGAGAGTGTTTCGGCGGCGCCCGGCAGCGTTTCTCAGGTGAGGGAATCCACGGGGATTTTGCTGCAGCTGGCAAAAGGTCTCGGTGTTTCTGTGTTTATCGTGGGACATGTGACAAAGGAAGGTACCGTGGCAGGCCCCAGAGTTCTGGAGCATATGGTGGACTCTGTCCTTTATTTTGAGGGAGACAGGCATGCTTCCTACAGAATTCTCAGAGGTGTGAAAAACCGTTTCGGTTCCACCAATGAGATCGGTGTATTTGAGATGCGCGGTGAAGGTCTGGTGGAGGTACCCAATCCTTCGGAGTACATGCTGGAGGGACGTCCTCAGGATGCCACCGGCTCGGTTGTGGCATGTTCCATGGAAGGAACGCGCCCGCTACTGATAGAGATCCAGGCCCTTGTGTGCCACAGCAACTTCGGAATCCCCAGAAGACAGGCCACCGGAACGGATTTTAACAGGGTAAATCTGCTGATGGCAGTATTGGAAAAGAGATTGGGCTTGCGGCTGTCCGGCAGTGATGCCTATGTAAATATCACCGGCGGCATGAAGATAGCGGAGCCTGCCATTGATCTTGGAATCGTGCTTGCTCTGATGAGTAGCTTCCGCAATAAACCTCTGCATCCGAAGCTGATCGCTTTCGGAGAGGTAGGGCTTAGCGGTGAAGTCCGATCGGTGAGCATGTCGGCACAGAGAGTGGCGGAGGCGGAGAAACTGGGTTTTGAGATCTGTGTCTTGCCGGCGGTGTGCATGGGATCCCTGAAATATAATGGAAAAATGCGTATCATAGGAGTGAGAAATCTGCAGGATCTGATGACAGAGCTGTTTTGACGAAACGTCGTTTTGGGGGAGTGAACGGATCGTGCCTTCTATTGACTTCAAAGAGCAAAAAATATATGGTTTTATTATATATTATTGCGAAGGAATAAATGGCGACTACGATTCTTTTGATAATGTAGAAGAACTGATTTCTTTTATTGAGACAGGTGTACATAAATAAACAGTTAAAGCAAAGAGCCCCCGCTTCGCCTCGCGAAATTCTTTTTTTGCAAAAAAAATGAAAAGTTAAAAAAATTACTTGATTCTTCTATGGGACCTGTGTTATAATACAATCTGTCGGTCGACAAAAGTTTCATAGGGGAATAGTACAGCGGTAGTGCGGCGGTCTCCAAAACCGTTAACGGGGGTTCGATCCCCTCTTCCCCTGCTCGAAAAGCACCTGAATTCAGGTGCTTTTCGTATTTTCAACTTTTTTATAACCCGATTTTTCAGAGTCAGGGAAATTACCACTGTTTTTCCATAAACTCATTAGGTGATATTCCAAAATGATCTTTGAA
>JAZRCR010000077.1:0-4453 GCA_045659805.1 Acetatifactor sp. | reverse complement strand
TGCGGGTGTAGTTCAATGGTAGAACACCAGCCTTCCAAGCTGGATACGTGGGTTCGATTCCCATCACCCGCTTCTTTTGTTATAAAGGGTCAAAATTTGTCATGTTTTTTGATTCCCGCAGGAGGGATAGGTATGGCAGACAGGTGGAGAGAACTGTTGCCCGGTATGGTCCGGTGGCTGTTTGGGATCGTCAGTTGCGGCACAGTATTGATACTGCTGTTAGTGGACAAGAAAGCAGAATATTCTGAGCTGTGTAAGCTGGAAACAGGGGTTCCCAATGTTTTGCTTTGGGGCGGTATGCTGTTGCTTTTGTCAGGCGTTGTCCTGTTACTGCGCTGTAAGCTGCTCGGGAGATTCCGGGAGTGGAGCGGACGGCATTTTGCGGTTTGTCTGCTGTTTTTGTCTCTCAGTCTGTTGACTGTGCAGCTTATTTTGGCATACGAAATATATTTTATGACCGGTTGGGATGCAGGGATTGTTTATGGCAAGGCTAATGAGATCGCGGCAGGAACCGGAACGGTGGGAGATTTTTATTATTACTCCCAATACGTCAATAATATCGGTATTACCTTTGTGCTGTCAGTGATCCAGAAAGCAGCGATGCTGTTGGGACTGGGCAGCAGGACTTACTTTGTATGTGTGGCAGTTGGGTGCCTGACGGTGAATCTTGCCTGTGTGTTGACGGCGTTAGTGGTCAGGAAGATGACAGGCAGTACCGGCTTCGGTTTTTTGGGGTTTGGCCTTATGACTTTGACGGCAGGGCTTTCGCCCTGGATCACGGTTCCTTATACTGATACTTTCAGCTCGGCCTTTGCTCCTCTTACTTTTTACTGTTATCTGTGTGCCCGTGAGAGAAACGGTTACAAGGCAGTGTTGTGGTATTTCTGTGCGGGCGCAGCGGGAGGTTTCGGCTACCTGATGAAGCCAGGCGCGGGGATCGTTCTCATTGCCATCGGCTGTGTGATGCTTTGGGAACTTTTGGCTGGGCATGAGAAGCGCAAAATAACGCTGTGCGGTCTTGCAGGCATCGGGGCGGCGCTGCTTTTGACGGCAGGGCTCCGTCAGGGAATGACATCATATATTGGCTGTGAGCTCAATGAAGATATGCAGTTCACCATGACGCATTACCTGATGATGGGACTGAATGAGGAGAATACAGGCGGATATTGCGCCGGCGATTACGGATTTTCTTCGTCCTTCGCCACGAAGCAGGAGAGGGTGCAGGGCAATCTTCAAGAAGCGGTACGCCGTCTTGGGGACTTTGGTGTGACCGGCTACGGTTATTTCCTGGTACAAAAGCTTTTGACAAACTTTAATGACGGCACCTTCAGCTGGTGGATGGAGGGCAGCTTTTTCCAGAAGGATATGGGACATCATTCCACAGGTCTGCAGCAGTTTTTGCGGAGCTTGTTTTACAAGGAGGGTGCATTATACGGCATATACGCGGCTGTGGCGCAAGGGCTCTGGCTTGCCCTGCAAACTCTGGCCGCGGGCAGTCTGGTATGCAAAAGGAGGGAGAGCCGAAGCGCAGATACCGTGTTGTGGCTTGCTCTGTTAGGGATGTTTTTGTTTGTAATGCTATTTGAGGCGAGGGGGCGTTATCTGTATTGTATGTTGGGGATGTATTGCGTGGCGGCCTGTATCGGATGGAAACAGGTAAGAGGATGTATCGGTAAACACATAGCCGGTTTCGGCAAAAGAAACTGTTGATTACATGGCAGAGAAGGGAAAGTAATGGCAAAGATACTTATTATCGGGGCAGGTCCGGCAGGACTGACAGCGGCATATGAGCTGCTCAAAAGAGACAAAGGCAATCAGGTGATCATACTGGAAGAGAGCAGGGAGGTAGGAGGAATTTCCAAGACCGTCAGACATAACGGAAACCGTATGGACCTGGGCGGACACCGTTTCTTCTCTAAGGACGAAAGAGTCATGAAATGGTGGGAAGATATTCTTCCGATGCAGGGCGAGGATGCTTATGACGACAAGGTGCTCGGCAGGGTGAAGCAGCTGAAGGAAGGCGGTCCGGATCCGGAGACCCGGGATAGGGTATTTTTGCTGCGCCAGAGGGTGAGCCGCATTTATTACAGGAAGAAATTTTTTGATTATCCCATCAGTATGAAATGGCAGACAATCCGGAACATGGGGCTGTGGTGCACCGTGAAAGCCGGCTTTAGCTATCTTTACGCCTGTTTTTTCAAGAAAAAGGAAGATTCTTTGGAGAATTTTTATATCAACCGTTTCGGCAGGGTTCTGTACTCCATGTTTTTTGAGGGATATACAGATAAGCTTTGGGGAAGGCATCCCAGAGAGATCTCGGCTGACTGGGGAGCTCAGCGTGTGAAAGGCCTGTCGATCATAGCTATTTTGAAAGACATTTTCAGAAAGCTGCTTCCGGGCAAAGAAAAGGAAGTGGAGACCTCTCTGATTGAAGAGTTCCGGTATCCTAAGTACGGACCGGGACAGCTGTGGGAGACCGTGGCGGGAGAGATACGCTCCATGGGCGGCGAGATCCGTTTTGGTTGTTTGGTCAAGGATTTTGAGCAGAACGATGCACATAATATTACGGCAGTGAGATATGAGGAAGGAGACACACAGTGTCGTGAAGATGCGGATATCGTTATTTCCAGTATGCCTGTAAAGGATCTGATTGCAGGCATGGGCGAACTGGTACCCGATGAGATACATCGGATTGCCAGGGGACTTCCATACCGTGACTTTGTGACAGTTGGTCTGCTGGTTCCCGGATTGAACCTGAAGAATGAGACGCAGATCAGGACTTTGAACAATCTTGTGCCGGACTGCTGGATCTATGTGCAGGATGTGGGTGTGAAGCTGGGAAGGATTCAGATCTTTAACAACTGGTCCCCTTATATGGTCCAAGATCCTGAGCATAAGGTCTTTATCGGATTGGAGTACTTCTGTCAGGAAAATGATGATTTTTGGAATATGTCAGAAAAAGAGTGCGTAGACTTTGCCGTAAAAGAACTGGTATCCATGGGGATCCTCAAGAGCAGAGAAGAGGTTCTGGATTACCACAGAGAGAGAGTAAAGAAGGCATATCCCGCATACTTTGACACATACGATGAGATGGACAAGGTGATCGAGTATCTGGATAAGTACGAGAATCTTTACTGTATCGGAAGAAACGGGCAGCACAGATATAATAATATGGATCACTCTATGGTAACGGCTTTTGAGGCTGTAGAAAATATTTTGAGCGGCCGTAAGAATAAGGACAATGTCTGGAAGGTTAATACAGAACAGAAATATCATGAAGAAAGAAAATAGTTTTTTTGTAGTGGCAGCGGTGGCTGTCCTGGCGGTAGATCTGCTTTTTGCGCAGGACGCTGTATATAGGATATCGCTTGGAAGTACATTGGTGGTAGTGGCAGCGGTACTTGCGGTAAATGTGGTAGCATGGAGCTTGTCTGTGTCCGGAAAATGCAACAGCAGGAGATTAATCTTCTCGGGAAGCTTGGTGGTCCTTTGGCTGCTTGCCATGATCTGGAGTGCGCTGATCGTGAGACAGCACTATGCCCAAAGTGCGGCATATGTGGGAGCGATCACTGCATGTGTGGGAGTGGTCACGCTGGCTGTCTTTCTGTGGGGTGGTCTGTGGTACCGCAAAGTTACGGAAGACGGGATATTCCTGCTCCTTATGGTGGGGCTGGCGATACGTATTTTCTATGTGGTGATGACACAGGCACACATTTATCAGAATGACACAGGCGTTCTGATGTCGCCTTTGGGAGGGCACCTTGGATATGTCAGGTATCTCCTTGACAATCATGCATTGCCTGATTTTGATCCTACTTCCAGGCATCAGTTTTATCAGCCGCCTTTTCATTATATCATTGCGGCGGCGTGGACAAAGATCCACACGTTTTTTGGTGTGTCGTTGGAGGCGGCTGACGAAAAACTCCAGGTATTGTCCCTTTTTTATTCTGCAGTCTCCCTGGGGGTATTGAACAAGATCGCTGTCCGGCTGAAGATATCGGAATGGGGGCGTTTTGCGGGGCTGGCACTTGTGGCATTTCTGCCTTATGACATTATGATGGCAGGTTCCGTCAACAATGATCTTCTGGTGACACTCTTGATGCTGCTGTGCATTTACTTTACTTTGAAATGGTATCAGGAATCGGGACTTGTCAATATCATAGTGATGGGTTTGACCATCGGACTTGCTATGATGACTAAGATATCAGCTGTTCTGATCGCTCCCGGGGTCGCTGTGATTATGCTGGCAAAGGCATGGAAAGAACGCAGAGAGTGGAAGCGATATCTTGGACAGTTCGCAGCTTTTGGGGTGGTGGCATTTCCTTTGGGCCTCTGGTACCCCCTCAAATGTCTGATTCAATATCAGACTCCCCTGGGCTATGTCCCCAATATGGGAATAGACTCCAGCCAATATATCGGTATATATACCGGCGCAAGTCGCCTGTTTCAGGTG
>JAZRCR010000076.1:0-59410 GCA_045659805.1 Acetatifactor sp. | reverse complement strand
GGCCCGAACATCAGAAAGTCTGCCAAGAGAGCGGGACTTCGTACAGAGGCTTCCGGTAAGTTTGAAAAGGGTCTGGATCCCAGAAATGCGGAGGCAGCGATCAACCGTGCCTGCCAGCTTATTGAGGAGCTTGGCTGCGGTGAAGTAGTGAGCGGCATGGTTGACGTGAAGGTTCCCCTGGCACCTTTTCGCAGAATTGCTTTTGAACCTGAGCGAATCAACGGACTTCTCGGCACAGACGTAAGTGCAGAAGAAATGCTTGAGATCTTTGCAAGAGAGGATCTGATCTATGATGAAGAGACAAATGAGCTGGTAATTCCTTCCTTCCGTCAGGATCTGGTTGGATTTGCTGATATTGCTGAGGAAGTGGCACGTTTCTACGGCTACGATAAGATTCCCACCACACTTCCCAACGGAGAGGCCACTGCCGGTAAGCTTTCCTACAAGCTGCGCATTGAACAGAAGGCAAGAGATATCGCCGAATACTGCGGTTTTTCGCAGGGTATGTGCTATTCTTTCGAGAGTCCCAAGGTGTTTGACAAGCTGCTCATTCCTGCAGACGATGTGCTGCGTCAGACAGTTACCATTTCCAATCCTTTGGGTGAGGGCTTCTCCGTGATGAGAACCATCTCCTTAAACGGTATGCTGACCAGCCTTTCCACCAATTATAACCGCCGTAACAAGAACGTGAAGTTATATGAGCTGGGCAATATTTATCTGCCCAAGTCTCTGCCGGTGACAGAGCTTCCCGAGGAGAGAATGCAGTTTACTTTAGGCTTCTACGGTGACGGCGACTTCTTTACCTTGAAGGGTGTAGTGGAAGAGTTCTTTGAGTGTGTTGGCATGCATAAAAAAGCTGAGTACGATCCTGAAGCAGGTAAGACATTCCTGCATCCCGGACGTCAGGCGCTGATCATTTATGACGGCACAGTAGTTGGCTATCTTGGTGAAGTACATCCCGAGGTTCTTGACAATTATAACATCGGAACCAGAGCGTATGTGGCAGTGATCGACATGCCAGCCATGATTCCGTACACCACCTTTGACCGTAAGTATACCGGTATTGCTAAGTTCCCTGCTGTCAGCCGTGACATCAGTATGGTAGTGCCCAAGAATATTCTGGTAGGTCAGATTGAGAAAGTGATCGCTCAGAGAGGCGGAAAGATCCTGGAGAGCTATTCCCTGTTTGATATTTATGAGGGAAGCCAGATCAAGGAAGGCTACAAGTCAGTGGCATATTCCATTACCTTCCGTGCGAAGGACAGGACTCTTGAGGAAAATGATATCACATCAGCTATGAAGAAGATTTTGAACGGTCTGGAGCAGATGGGGATTGAACTGAGACAGTAAAAAGAAATACAGAAGTATAGTAAGAGAAGCGGCCTTATTTCAGCCGCTTCTTTTTGTAAAAAGTCGCTCCGCGGGATCGCACTGCTGCGGAGCGGAAATTGTCTGCTTCGCAGACCCGCCGCAGGCGGAGAATTTCGCTCTGCGAAATTCTTTTTGTAAAAAGTCGCTCCGCGGGATCGCACTGCTGCGAACAAGGTAAATGTCGCTTTCGCGACCGCGCTCGGCGCGAGAGTCCGCAAGCGGACTCTTTGTTCTTAATGGTCTGCAATATAAGCTGTTACGGCCTGGCGCAAATATCTGCTCAGGTGGTGAGAAAAAGATTCCCGGTCCTGAAAGAAGTTAAAGGAGTCCACAGCTTTTTCCAGGGCCTGCTGACAGTAAAGAGCCATGCCAAGTGTCTGCAGGTGCGGGCTTAAGCGTCTCATGCGGCCGGCAATCATTGGCAGGTAGCATTGCACCATGCGTTCTCTTGCATCAGTGTCCCCGTTTTTCATCTGTAGCGCGCATTCTGTTTCTTCCTGTCTGTTCATGGGAGGGAAGGAACTCACTTTTTCGTAGAAATCGTCAATGCTCATGTAAATCATATGTTACCTCGTCGGTTGATTTCCTTTGTTCTATTATATCTCTAAATCCCTGTGCCGTCAATCTGACGCTATCCATTGACTTATCGTCACAATTGGTTATAATAGATTCAGAATCAGAATTCTTGAATGACGGAAAGCGAGGTTTGACCAGAATGGAAAGAAAAAACACCTGGGAATTATATGACGAGGCCCGGCTTGCACAGCTGGAAGAGTTAAATAATAAATACCGTGATTTTTTGGATAAGGGTAAGACAGAGCGTGAATGTATTGATTTGATTGTAAACACCATAGAGAATGCCGGTTATCAGGAACTTGATAACTTGATCGCACAGGGCGGCAGTCTGAAAAAAGGTGATAAGGTGTACAGTGTTTGGATGAATAAATCCATCGCTATGTTCCGGATCGGTTCCAGGCCCATGACGGATGGAATGAATATTTTGGGAGCTCATATTGACAGCCCCAGAATGGATGTGAAGCAGAATCCGCTTTATCAGGACGGCGGTTTTGCTTATCTGGATACCCATTACTACGGCGGTCTGAAGAAGTATCAGTGGGTGACACTTCCTTTGGCGATCCACGGAGTGGTAGTGAAGAAAGACGGTACCACGGTGGAACTTAACATCGGTGAGAATGAGGATGACCCGGTATTCTTTGTTTCCGATCTGTTGCCTCATCTTGCCCAGGAGCAGATGGAGAAGAAAGCTGCCAAGGTAATCGAAGGTGAAGCTTTGGATATCATTGTTGGAAACAAGCCGATCCGTATCGGTGCCAAGATCGAGGATAAGAATGCGGACGGCAAGAAAGAGACCGTAAAAGAAGCGGTGAAAGCCGGTATTTTAGAGATCCTTAAGGAACAGTACGGAATGGAGGAAGAGGATTTCATTTCTGCGGAGCTGGAGGTGGTACCTGCCGGAAAGGCCAGGGAAGCCGGATTTGACCGCAGTATGATTCTTGCCTACGGACAGGATGACAGAGTGTGCGCTTATACCTCCATGCAGGCTATGCTTGACGTGGGCGAGACGGAGAGAACCGTCTGCTGTATTCTGGTAGATAAAGAAGAGATCGGCTCTGTTGGCGCTACCGGCATGCAGTCCAGATTTTTTGAAAATGCCGTGGCTGAGGTGATGAATCTGTGCGGAGAGTACAGCGAACTGAATCTGCGACGCTGCCTGTCCCGCTGCTGTATGCTTTCTTCCGATGTGAGCAGTGCCTTTGATCCTTCTTTTGCGGCAAGTTTTGATAAGAAGAATGTGGCATATCTTGGCGGCGGAATGGTGCTTAACAAGTTTACCGGTGCCAGAGGAAAATCCGGCTCCAACGATGCTAACGCAGAATATCTTGCCCACCTGAGAAAAATCTATGAAGAGGCTAACGTGAATTTCCAGACTGCCGAGCTTGGCAGGGTGGATCTTGGCGGTGGCGGTACCATTGCCTATATTTTGGCTCTTTACGGAATGAATGTGATCGACAGCGGTGTGCCCGTGATGAATATGCATGCGCCCTGGGAGGCAACCAGCAAGGCCGATGTCTACGAGACTTACAGAGGATATAAGGCTTTTGTAGAAAATGCAAGTTTATAAGGAAGATACAGTATGGAATTGAAAAAATCAGATTTTTATTTTGACTTGCCACAGGAGTTGATCGCTCAGGATCCTCTGGAAGACCGTTCCTCCTCACGGCTGCTTGTGTTGAATAAGAATACAGGTGAGGTATCTCACCGTGTTTTTCGAGATATTACAGAATATCTGAAGGCCGGAGACTGCCTGGTGTTAAATAATACAAAGGTAATACCCGCAAGACTTCTTGGAGAGAGAGAAGGAACCGGTGCTCATGTGGAGGTTCTTCTTTTAAAGAGAAGAGATGGTGACGTGTGGGAGACGCTGGTAAAGCCCGGCAAGAAATGCAGACCCGGAACAAGACTGGTATTCGGTGACGGTATCCTTCGTGCTGAGGTGCTTGAGACAGTGGAGGAAGGAAATCGTCTGATCCACTTTGAATATGAAGGAATCTGGGAGGAGGTACTGGACCGTCTGGGGGAGATGCCACTGCCTCCGTACATCACCCATAAGCTTCAGGACAAGAACCGATATCAGACAGTTTATGCCAAATATGAAGGGTCCGCGGCTGCTCCTACGGCAGGACTTCACTTTACCAACAGCCTGCTGGAAGAAATTGAGAATATGGGCGTAAAGATCGCTTATGTGACATTACATGTGGGTCTTGGAACCTTCCGGCCGGTGAAGGAAGAGAATGTGCTGGAACATCACATGCACTCCGAGTATTATCAGGTGTCTGAAGAAGCGGCACGCCTGATCAATGACACGAAAGCAGCCGGTGGAAGAGTGATCTGTGTGGGTACGACAAGCTGCAGGACTGTGGAGAGTGCATCCGATGAAAACGGCTGCATCCACCCCGGATGCGATAATACGGAGATCTTTATCTATCCGGGGTATCGGTTTAAAGTGCTTGATGCGCTGATCACCAACTTCCATTTGCCGGAATCTACATTGGTAATGCTGGTATCTGCACTGGCAGGGAGAGAGAATGTGCTGTCTGCCTATGAGGAAGCTATTAAAGAGAGGTATCGCTTCTTCAGCTTCGGAGATGCGATGTTTGTGACAGGTGATAAGAAGAATAATGAACAAGTTACAAACTAAGAAAGAAATCAACAGGCTCGCATTTTTGTTTGCAATTACTTTCGCCTGTGATTATATCTCTGGCCGGATGGAAATATGTTTTCCTGTTTTCGGCTATTTGCGGAAATTCTTGTGGATATAATGAAAGGCGGATCACCGTGGCGTATTGAACGGTGATCCGCTTTTTTAATTCTTTTTGTATAACTGGTATCCTCTGGCGGTGAGTACATTTTCGGCTTTGGCCATATCTTCTCCGTCACAAAATTCGATTCTCAGGACGCCGTCTTCTGATTCTCTGTTGTGTACAATGCCGATATTTTTGATGCTGATCTGTTTCAGTGCCAGAAGGGTAGCGATTGCTGCAAGCGCACCGGGTTCATCGGCAATATCCACATTGAGAGAGTAGGATATCTTGATGGGGCCGCTGGAGGCACCGATAAAGGAGTCTCTGTAAATGCGTGCATCGTCAAAAAATTGATAAAGGCCATCAGCTTCGAGTCCGATCAGTTGAGAACGTATTTTTCCCAGAGATGCCATGTATGAATCCAGTAAAGATACGATATTGTTTGTATTGGTCAGGCAGATATTCTGCCACATGACAGCGGAAGAGGAGGCAATCCGGGTGATGTCTTTAAAACCGCCTGCAGCAACCATTTTCATGATACCGTCTGAGGAATCGCTGTCTTTCACAAGATTTACCAGTGATGCGGCGATCACATGAGGAAGGTGACTGACGGCAGCAGTCACATAATCGTGCTGCTCATAACTCAGGATCAAAGGAATCGCACCAATCTCAGTCACGAGATTGCGGTATGCTTCCAGCTTTTCGGGAGCTGTCTTTTCGGTTGGTGTCAGGATATAGTAAGCATTTTCCAGCAGAACAGCCTTGGAATTGACATATCCGATACGCTCGCTTCCGGCCATGGGATGTCCGCCGATAAAGCGGTCTTCCAGACCAAGCTCTGTGATGTGTCTGTGAATATTTGTTTTAACACTGCCAACATCTGTCAGGATGCAGTTATCAGACAGATGTTTTTTGATCTCTGAAAGGTTATCGTCATTTTTTTGTACGGGTGCACACAGAAAGATATAATCGCACTTCTGAAACTGGTCATTGATACTGTCGCAGACAATGTCTGCAATACCGTCATTTGCAGCTGCTTGCAGTGCTTCTTTATTGATATCGCAGGCGATAACGGTGACATCTCTCATTCGCTCTTTCAGAGCGCGTGCGATGGAACCGCCGATCAGCCCCAGGCCGATAAATCCGCAGGTTAATTGCGACATAAATACCTCCTTTACCGGAAGCTTCTTCCGGCCAGCTGACAGAAAGGAGCAAGCTCACCGGTCAGATGCTCAAAGTGTTCAAAGGTGAGAGACTGGGGACCGTCTGAAAGAGCGTGGGCAGGATCGTTGTGTACTTCTATCATGAGCCCGTCAGCTCCGCATGCAACAGCGGCTTTGGCCATGGAAGGAACGTATCTGTAAGCACCTGTGGAATGAGAAGGATCCACAATGATGGGAAGGTGTGATTTCTCCTTCATGACAGGCACGGCACTGAGATCCAGAGTATTTCTGGTGGCAGTTTCAAAAGTACGGATACCGCGCTCGCACAGTACCACGTTGGGATTGCCTTCCGACATAATATATTCTGCCGCATTCAGCCATTCGTCGATGGTGGCACAGAGACCGCGCTTTAAAAGAACGGGCATACCGGAGCGTCCGGCTTCCTTGAGCAGCATAAAGTTCTGCATGTTTCTGGCACCGATCTGAATCATGTCCACATATTTTACGGCGGCTTCTATGGCTTCCTGGCTGACAACCTCACAGATGGTGGCAAGTCCGGTCTCTTTGGAAGCTTCTTTCATATATTTAAGGCCTTCTTCCTCAAGACCCTGAAAAGAGTAGGGGGAAGTGCGGGGCTTGTAGGCACCGCCGCGGAGGATTGTAGCGCCTGCCTTCTTAACCGCTGTGGCAATACTCATCAGCTGTTCTTCGGTCTCAACTGCACAGGGGCCTGCCATGATCGTCAGATTGCCTGGACCGATCTGAGTGGACCCTACTTTGATCACAGAAGGTTCCGGGTGAAATTTCTTGTTTGAGAGCTTGTAACTTTCAGTGACCGGCATAATGCGGTCAACGTCTTTGTAGATAGCAAGATTTTCAGTGGAGAGCCGGGATTTGTCACCTACCACACCGATAATGGTGACTTCTTCACCGTGAGAAAGATGTACGGACAGGCCGTTTGCTTCAATATAGGATACTACGGATTGGATACTGGCTGCCTGTGCGCCGTGTTTCATTACTATGATCATGACAATTATCCTTTCGTTTTCAAAGTATGCAAGTTATATTAATGTTTTATGAATTATGTTATTTATATTGCACACTATAACACTTCAACGTGCGAAAGTCAATATAAAAGTCAATTTAAATGATAAAGTTATTTTTGAAACTGCGTTTTTGTTATTAATCTGTTTCATCAAAATGAAAATCAGCTTTTTCCTCAAATTATAACTAAAATGTAAAAAAATAGTGGCAAAAATACTAATAATGCTTGTAAAAAGACTGGAAATTTAGTAAAATAGATACATGGGAATTTTCGGATCCAATTTAGCTTTGGCAGAATACCCAAATTACACCGAAATTGGAGGAAGACTTATGAATGTTTACACAACTGACAAGATTCGTAACGTAGTATTATTAGGACATGGCGGAGCAGGTAAGACCAGTCTTGCAGAAGCTTTTGCATACCTTTCCGGTATCACATCCAGAATGGGCAAAGTGTCCGATGGCAATACAGTCAGCGATTACAGCAAGGAAGAACAGAAGAGACAGTTCTCCATCAGCACCTCCGTTATCCCTATCGAGTGGGAAGGTTATAAGATTAATATCCTGGATACTCCGGGTTACTTTGACTTTGTTGGTGAAGTAGAAGAGGCAGTGAGCGCAGCAGGCGCAGCGATCATCGTTGTCAACGGCAAGTCCGGTATCGAAGTTGGCACCCAAAAGGCATGGGAACTCTGTGAGAAGTATAAGCTGCCCAGAATCATCTATGTTTCCAACATGGACGTTGACAATGCTTCCTTCCGTCAGGTAGTGGAAGATATGACTGAGCAGTACGGCAAGAAGATGGCTCCTTTCCACCTTCCCATCCGTGAGAATGAGAAGTTTGTGGGATATGTCAACGTGATCGCAGAGACTGCCAACAGATGGCAGGGCAAGGAAGTGGTTCCCTGTGACATCCCGGCATACTCCCTGGCCAACTTGCATCTTTGTCGCGACACTCTGATGGAGGCAGTTGCAGAGACCAGTGAAGAGTTTATGGAGAGATACTTTGGCGGTGAGACCTTCTCCGAGGCGGAGATCCGTGCAGCGCTGCGCACCAATGTATGTGATTGCAGTATCGTTCCCATGACTATGGGTTCCAATATTCTCTGTCAGGGTATGTACACTCTGTTGGATGATATTATCAAATATCTGCCCAGCCCTGAGAACCGTGAGGTGGCAGGCATCAATATGAAGACCAATGAGATCTATCACGCAGATTACGATTTTTCCAAGGCGAAATCCGCATATATCTGGAAGACCATCGTGGATCCCTTCATCGGTAAGTATTCCCTGATCAAGGTGAATTCCGGTGTATTAAAATCTGATGATATGATCTACAATGTAGACCGTGATATTGAAGAGAAGGTTGGCAAGCTGTATGTGCTTCAGGGCAACAAGCCTATTGAAGTTCCTGAGCTTCATGCAGGTGATATCGGTGCATTGGCTAAGCTTACGGCAGCCCGTACCGGCAACAGCCTTTCCACCAAGGCTACCACCATTAAGTTCGGTAAGTTTGAGATCTCCACTCCTTATACATATAAGCGTTATATTCCCAAGAATAAGGGCGATGTGGATAAGATCTCACAGGCTTTGCAGAAGATCACACATGAAGATCAGACCATTAAGATGGTGAATGACGCTGAGAACAGACAGATGCTCCTGTACGGCATGGGTGATCAGCATCTTGATATTGTTGTAAGTAAGCTTCTGAATGAGTACAAGGTAGAAGTAGAGCTGACACAGCCTAAGATCGCATACAGAGAGACCATCAAGAAGAATTCCGACGTGGAATATAAATATAAGAAGCAGAGTGGCGGACACGGTCAGTACGGTCATGTAAAGATGCGCTTTTCACCTTCCGGAGATCTTGAGACTGCTTACACCTTCGAACAGGAAGTAGTGGGCGGTGCAGTTCCCAAGAACTTCTTCCCTGCAGTGGAAAAGGGCCTGCAGGATTCCGTTGTGAAGGGACCTATGGCTGCATATCCCGTTGTGGGCGTGAAAGCGGTTCTGTATGACGGTTCTTATCATCCCGTTGACTCCTCTGAAATGGCATTCAAGATGGCCACCACACAGGCGTTCAAGAAGGGCTTCATGGAAGCAGGTCCTATCCTGTTAGAGCCTATCGCATCCTTGAAGGTTACCGTTCCCGATGCTTTCACAGGAGACGTTATGGGTGATCTGAACAAGCGTCGCGGCCGTGTGCTTGGTATGAATCCTGCTGCTGGCGGCAAGACAGTGATCGAAGCCGATATCCCTATGAGCGGATTGTACGGCTACTGCACTGACCTTCGCTCCATGACCGGAGGACGCGGTGACTATGCTTATGAATTTTCGCGTTACGAGCAGGCTCCCAGTGATGTACAGGAGAAGGAAGTTGCTGCAAGAGCTGCAAGTGTGGCAGAGAACAATACAGAAGATTAATGAGTGGGAATAAAGAGGTATGGGGTATTTTCCGTGCCTCTTTATTTTAATATTATTTACTCATAAACGGTTGGGAAACGTTTTCGGGTAAAATATCAGTTGACAGATACTGTAAAAAAGGCTAAAATGGTAACAGTTTGTAACATAATATAGGAAAGCTTGGAAGAGGAAGAGTAAGGATCCCATGGTTTCAGAGAGCTGCCGGTCGGTGTGAGGCAGTATCGCAAGATTCTGAACTGGCCTCGGAGCATCTGCGGGGAACGTATCTGTGAGTTTTAAGCAGTTACAAGTAGTTGCAGGCGGGTTCTCCCGTTACAGAGAGTTAAAGTGCACAGATTGTTTTTTGATCGTGTTGTTAGGATATGATCTGTGAAGTAGAGTGGTACCACGGAATTTTCAAGCCCTTTCGTCTCTATAAGCGAAAGGGCTTATATTATTTAAACAGAAAGGATTAGGACGGATAATCATGGAAAGAGTTTACAATCCGAAAGAGATTGAGAAAAAATGGCAGACCTATTGGTCGGAAAACGAGACCTTTAAGACAGATGTGTGGGATTTCAGCAAGCCTAAGTATTATGCGCTTGATATGTTCCCTTACCCTTCAGGAGTAGGTCTGCACGCAGGTCATCCGGAAGGATACACTGCCACAGACATTATGTCCCGTATGAAACGTATGCAGGGCTATAATGTATTGCATCCCATGGGATATGATTCCTTTGGTCTTCCTGCAGAGCAGTACGCTGTCAGTACCGGCAATCATCCCAACGGTTTTACCCAGATGAATATTGATACCTTCTCTGCTCAGCTGAAGGAGCTTGGTTTTGACTATGACTGGAGTAAAATGATCGCCACCAGTGACCCTTCTTTCTATAAATGGACACAGTGGATCTTCAAACAGCTTTATCTGGATGGCTATGCAAAATATGTTGATATGCCTGTTAACTGGTGTGAGGAGCTGGGAACCGTTCTTTCCAATGATGAAGTTATCGACGGTAAATCCGAACGCGGCGGCTACCCTGTCATCCGTAAGAATATGAAGCAGTGGGTGATCAATCAGCCCGCATTTGCAGAGAAATTGCTGGAAGGCTTGGAGGAGATCGATTGGCCCGAGTCTACTAAGGATATTCAGAGACACTGGATTGGTAAGTCTGAAGGTGTTGAAGTCGACTTCCGGATTGTAGGCGGAGGTAAGTTTTCTATCTATACTACCTGTATCGAGACGATCTACGGTATCACTTTCATGGTACTGGCTCCGGACGGACAGATCGTAAAGGATCTGATGGACAGAGTACAGAATCCGGAAGAGGTTCAGGCGTATATTGATGAGACTCTCAAGAAAAATGATATGGACCGCACCGAACTGAACAAGACAAAATCAGGCTGCATCCTGAAAGGTCTCTATGCCATCAACCCTGTAAACGGTAAGGAAGTACCTCTCTTTATCGGTGACTTCGTTCTGGCAAGTTACGGTACCGGTGCTGTTATGGCGGTTCCTTCCCATGACCAGCGTGACTTTGAGTATGCCATCGCACATAACATCCCAATGATCCAGGTTATCGACGGTGGAGATGTGAGTGAAAGTGCATTTGAGAAGGGCGAATACCTTGGTAAGGGCTGCAAGTTAATGAATTCAGAGGAATTCACCGGCCTTACTGTTGAAGAAGCAAAGGAAGCCATCACTTCCAAACTGGAAGCACAGGGTGTTGCCCGCAGAACAGTAAATTATCATTTCCGTGACTGGATCTTTGCAAGACAGCGTTACTGGGGTGAACCGGTTCCTGTGGTTCACACGGAAGACGGACAGATCCATGTGCTGGATGATGCAGAGCTGCCTTTGATACTTCCCGAACTGGAAGATTATAAGGGCAAGAACGGCAAAGCACCTCTTGAAAATGCAGTAGAGTGGAAGCAATATGATAAGAATGGTATAAAGGGAGTCCGTGAGACCTCTACCATGCCCGGAAGTGCCGGTTCCAGCTGGTATTTTATGAGATATATCGATCCTGACAATCAGGAGGAATTTGCCGATCAGGAGCTGTTAAAGCACTGGCTGCCTGTAGACCTTTACATTGGCGGTCCCGAACACGCGGTAGGCCATCTGATGTATTCCAGAATCTGGAACCGTTATCTTTACGATAAAGGCTTGTCTCCTGTAAAAGAGCCCTTCCAGAAGCTTGTGCATCAGGGTATGATCCTTGGTGCAAACGGTATCAAGATGGGTAAGCGTTTCCCTGAATTTGTAATCAATCCCAGTGACGTGGTGAATGATTTCGGCGCTGATACTCTGAGACTTTATGAAATGTTCATGGGTCCTCTGGAGGTGTCAAAGCCTTGGAGCAATCAGGGTGTGGAAGGTGCCAGAAGATTTATTAACAGAGTATGGGCATTCTTTACCAATGAGGAAAATATCACTGCAGAGAACGATGATGTACTGACTAAAGTTTACCACCAGACTGTGAAGAAGGTGACGGACGACTTTGAACAGCTTGGTTTCAACACTGCTATCAGCCAGATGATGATCTTTATGAATGCCGCTTACAAGGCCGGTAAGTGTCCTATGGAATATGCGGAGGGCTTTGTAAAGATGTTTTCCTGCATCTGTCCTCATGTGGGTGAGGAGATTTGGCAGATCCTCGGCCATGATAACACCATCGCGTACGAACAGTGGCCTGTCTATGACGAGGAAGTGCTGAAAGAGAAGTCCATTGTTATCGGTATTCAGGTAAACGGTAAAGTCAAGGGAACCGTTGAAGTAGGTGTAGACGAGGAGAGCGAGTCTGCCATTCAGAAAGCCAAAGAAGTTCCCACTGTGCAGGCTGCCATTGAAGGCAAGAATATCGTGAAAGAGATTTATGTAAAAGGCAAGATCATTAATATTGTGGTAAAATAATAATCCTTACAATAGGAACACAGAGAGCATGAAAGCACTTTCCAAGTGAAAGCTTTCATGCTCTTCGTATTTGCCGGATGTTTATTTGGTATGTCCGGCAGTTTTGGCCAATATATTGTCTATTTTCTTTAATTCTTCTTCCGTGCTGTGCTTCTTGATCGCATTGATGGCGGCCTGCATTTCCTGCGGTGTAAAAATCAGGCGTTCCTGTTTGGCCTTACGCATCATTGGCATCAGATAGGCCATCATTTCTTTTTGTGATTTTCCATGCCCCTCTTTGAATAATTTTCCGAGAAAATCCAATTTTTTGGGATCAATGTTTCTGACCTGTTCGTCCTCCATCCATGCAGGTCTGTTATTTGCTTTCTCCATATTCTGTATCCCCTCCTTGTGGTTGAAACATATTAAATATTTGAGCCATTTGTGATATTTGTGACAGATCCATTCCGTTTGCGATGTCATTTCCGCCAAACATTGCACTTATGGGATTCTCGCCTTCCGGAAACATTTCCTGCATCATCTGCATCATTTCCACCATTTCTTTATAACGGTCAAAGGTGTTCAGCATGTTTTGCATACTTTCCATTTGCTTTTTTTCAGCAGGTGTACAGTAAGGAGTGACTTCCCTGAAGAGTTTTCCGTAGTCCGGTTCGGATTCTGCGGATGCGGAGACCGGAGAAGCATAAGGATTTTTCCTAAAAAAATCAATGGTATACATCAACTCCAGATATTTGATGTATATGGCAAGATTTTTTTGCATGGAGCGGTCAAAGTATGACATCAGGATTTTTAATTTTTGAATATGATTGTTTGTAAATAACGTATCAAAAGCTGTCACTTTGTCCTGAAATCCTTCACTCATCGCGTCCCCTTCTGCAATCCCCGTTTCTATTATCCTATGTACTGCATTTGCATCCTATGCCCTGAAAATCTCATCTGCGGAAATAAGAGCCTATATAGAAAACAGGCTCCATTCAGGAGCCCGTTTCCAAGAGACAAATGATTAGCAGCAGCCGCAGTTGTTATTGTTGCAACCGCAATTGTTACCCCAGGTGTTACCGCAGCCGTTACCGCCGCAGAAGCAGCTGATCAGCAGGATCCAGATGATCCATTCGCAGCAGTCATTGCCACAGCCGTTATCGCAGTTATTGCAGTTTCCGCCAAAGATACCGTTTCCGTTTCCTCCGCAGAAGAATAATAACAGGATGATCCAGATGCAGCTTCCGCCAAGGAATCCGCTTCTGTTGTTGCCGCAACTACAGGAATTGTTGTTGCAACCACAGTTAGTAGCAGTTAAGTCACTCATTGTTGGTGCCTCCATGAATTTGTTTTATGCTTTATTCTATGCACCGTGGCTTGTCATAGTTTCCAGGAGAAAACTATTTTTATATCGGTTTATACAGATCGGTAACGAGTGAGCGCCAGAGGCGTATGATAAGAAAAGGGAGCATGAAGAAGTTTGGGCGGTAATTGGAATATGGAAAGAGTCAGAATGCAGATTGGTGTTGAGGAAGTGTGGAGCGCTTGCAATAAATTAAGAAAAGACGATGATTGGCGAAGCATGCCTGTCACGGTGGGTGTACTTGATACAGGCTGTCTTGAGCATCCTGATCTTTTGGGGCGCATTGCAGGATTCAGGGATTTTGTGAGGCAAAAAAGTTGTTTGTATGATGATAATGGACATGGGACCCATGTTTGCGGTATTATTGGCGGCAGCGGAAAAATGTCTGGTGGTCAGATGAGAGGGATGGCTCCCGGCTGCAGGTTTGTGGTGGGAAAGGTCCTGGACCGCAGGGGAGACGGTATGAGCAGACATATGCTGCAGGCACTTGACTGGATCCTTGAGATGAGAAAGGAGCTGCAGATCCGAGTGCTGAACATTTCTGTAGGAATAGGGGAGATAAAAGATAAGAAAAAGGAGGAAGCACTGAGAGATAAAATCGAAGAATTGTGGTCAGAGGGGATCACGGTAGTGTGTGCGGCAGGTAATAAAGGACCTGAGGAAGGAAGCATCTCAGCAATCTGCGGAAGTGCAAAGGTGATAACGGTAGGTTGTCATGATGGCTGCTTCAATAAAGATAATCCCAAGCGGTGTGCCACCTACTCCGGAAGAGGTCGTTTGAGTGACAACGTGCGAAAGCCTGACCTTGTGGCGCCGGGAACGCAGGTACACTCTTGCAATGCTTTTTACCGTGATGCCAGGAATTATCAGCCATACGTTGGCAAAAGCGGAACATCTATGGCGACTCCGATTGTAACCGGGGCAGTAGCACTGCTGTTACAGAAATACCCGGATATGAGTAATGAGGATGTGAGAAGAAAGCTGACGTATACAGCAACTGATCTGGGAGAACCCTGGAATCTTCAGGGTTGGGGGATGATAAATGTAAAAAAAATGCTGGAAAAGTATTGACACAACAAGTATCATTGTATACAATGATACCAATCGAGATTGGACGATGATAAAGCCGAGACGGCAGAAGGAGAGGAACGATATGTTAGACACTAATGCTTTTCAGAATCGACCTGTCACAATGAATCACAAGAATAACCTGTTAGAGATCGAGGAACACATGTATATTCTTGATGATGTTGAGAAACCCAATGTGTTCCGCAATATGTTTCCTTATTCGGAGATTCCCAAGATTCCGTTTAATGACAGGACCGTACCCCATAATATGCCTAAGAATATCTGGATCACGGATACTACCTTCCGTGACGGTCAGCAGTCGAGAGAGCCCTATACCACAGAACAGATCGTAACTATTTATGATTATCTGCACAGGCTGGGCGGACCTAACGGTATGATCCGTGCCAGTGAATTTTTTCTGTACAGCAAGAAGGACAGAGATGCAGTATATAAGTGTATGGAAAGGGGTTATCAGTTCCCTGAGGTGACTAGCTGGATCCGTGCCAACAAGGAAGATTTTAAGCTGGTAAAAGAAATTGGGATGAAAGAGACAGGTATTCTGGTAAGCTGTTCAGATTATCATATTTTTATGAAACTGAAAATGACCAGAAAACAGGCTATGGATCACTATATGAGTGTGATCAGGGAATGTCTGGAGGAGGGCATCAGTCCCAGATGTCATCTTGAGGATATTACGAGAGCTGATATCTACGGTTACGTGGTTCCTTTCTGCCACGAGCTGATGAAGCTGATGGAGGAGTATCAGATCCCCATTAAGATCAGAGCCTGCGATACCATGGGATATGGTGTCAATTTCCCCGGTGCGGTTATCCCCAGAAGTGTGCAGGGTATCATCTATGCGCTCCACACTCACGCAGGAGTGCCTCATGAGCTGCTTGAGTGGCACGGTCACAATGATTTTTATAAGGCGGTAACGAACTCTACCACAGCATGGCTTTACGGTTGTTCAGGTATCAACACCTCCCTTTTCGGAATCGGTGAGAGAACCGGCAATACACCTCTGGAGGCAATGGTATTTGAGTATGCGCAGCTGAAGGGTGATCTGAACGGAATGGACACTACCGTGATCACAGAACTTGCTGAATATTACGAAAAAGAGATAGGTTACAGAGTTCCTTCCCGCACTCCCTTCGTAGGTAAGAATTTTAATGTGACAAGAGCCGGAATTCATGCAGATGGACTCTTGAAAAATGAGGAGATTTATAATATATTTGATACAGAGAAGTTTTTAAACCGTCCTGTACTTTGTGCGATCTCCAATACTTCCGGACTTGCAGGTATTGCGCATTGGATCAATACCTACTATAAACTCAAGGGTGACAGACAGGTGGACAAGGCATCAGAATTGGTCAAAGATGTCAAAGCATGGGTAGACCGGGAATATGCAGACGGGCGTGTGACTGTTCTTACAGATGATGAGATCGTTGCAGAGATTAACCGTGTCTGTGAGGCAAAGCACATCAGTATCTGAGCTGCAGCACATGAATCCTCGGCTGGCTGTTGATGTCTTTCGAGGCTGTAAGGAATGGAGCGTAGAAAAGTGGGTAATTATGACGTTAAGCAGGAAGTTACGGACAAGTATTCATTGAGGGGAAGAGTTTTTCACAAACTGCGTGAGGATATCTTAAGCGGTAAGTATGATGACTACGAGGAGCTTCGTGAAGTTGCCATCAGTGAGGAGATGGGTGTCAGCAGGACGCCTGTCAGGGAGGCTTTCAGACAGCTTGAGCTTGAGGGGCTGATTCAGATCATACCCAATAAAGGAGCTTATGTCACTGGCATTACCGAGAAGGATGTAAAAGATATCTATATGATCCGTTCTCTTCTTGAGGGACTTTGCGCCAGATGGGCTACGGAGCATATTACCTCCGAGCAGCTTGAAGAGTTGGAAGAGAACGTTTATCTTGGAAGTTTTCATGCTCAAAAGGGGCATCATGAGCAACTGGCACAGCTTGATAACCGGTTCCATGATATTTTATACGCAGCATGTCACAGTAAGATGTTGGAGCATCAGCTGAAGGACTTTCACGAATATGTTCTCAGGGTGCGCAGGAAAGCTCTGTCTAATGTGACAAGAGGCAAACTGGCCAATGAAGAGCATGCAGGGATCCTGGAAGCTATCAAGTCCGGAGACCCGGATAAGGCAGAACAGCTTGCCAACCGCCATATCATCAATGCCTATGAGAATATGATGAAGAGCGGTTTACATGAAGCATACGAAAAAAAGAATGAATAGGCTTACATAGCCATAAGAAAGCAGGAGGAATCCTTATGGATAAGATTAAGATGATCACTCCCTTAGTGGAGATGGATGGAGATGAGATGACCAGAATCCTCTGGCAGATGATTAAAGAGGAGCTTTTGCTGCCTTTTATCGATCTGAAGACAGAGTACTATGATCTGGGACTGGAATACAGAAATGAGACCAATGATCAGGTGACTGTAGATTCCGCCAATGCCACTTTAAAATATGGTGTTGCGGTAAAGTGTGCCACCATTACTCCCAATGCGGCACGTATGACTGAGTACAACCTGAAAGAGATGTGGAAGAGTCCCAACGGCACGATCCGTGCAATCCTTGACGGTACTGTATTCAGAGCGCCGATCCTGGTGAAAGGGATTGTTCCCTATGTTTCGAACTGGACCAAGCCCATTACCATTGCCCGTCATGCATACGGTGATGTTTATAAGAACACAGAGATCAAAGTACCCGGACCCGGCAAAGCAGAGCTTGTGTTTACGGCTGAGGATGGCACAGAGATTCGTGAGACGATCCATAACTTTACGGATGCAGGTATTATTCAGGGTATCCACAATACCAAGGCATCTATTTCAAGCTTTGCAAGAGCATGCTTTGGTTACGCAATAGATACAAAGCAGGATCTCTGGTTTGCGACCAAGGATACGATCTCCAAGAAATACGATCATACTTTCAAGGATATTTTCCAGGAGATTTATGATGCGGAGTATAAAGAGCAGTTTGAGAAACTGGGCATTGAATATTTCTACACCCTGATCGATGATGCGGTTGCAAGAGTGATCCGTTCTGAGGGCGGCTTTATCTGGGCATGTAAGAACTATGACGGTGACGTTATGTCCGATATGGTTGCCACCGCTTACGGCGATCTGTCCATGATGACTTCCGTACTGGTTTCTCCCAGCGGTGTATACGAGTATGAAGCAGCCCACGGTACTGTGCAGAGACATTACTATAAGCACTTGAAGGGAGAGGAGACCTCTACCAACTCCATTGCTACGATCTTTGCTTGGACAGGTGCTTTGAGAAAGCGCGGAGAACTGGACAATATCCCTGAGCTGATGGCTTTTGCCGATAAGATGGAAGCAGCCTGCATCAAGACAGTGGAGGACGGCAAGATGACCAAGAGCCTGTCCCTGATCTCTACCTGTGAGAATCCTGTGATCTTAAACAGCCTGGATTTCATCAAAGCGATCAGAGAGACCTTCGAGGCTATGTGAGTACATTTTGAAAAAATCAGATACAGAGACAGTTCCCGGTGTTCGATTATTTGATTTCTTTTCGTTTTCAAAAGTGTAAGTAACACCAAGAACTTTCCATTGAAGTAAAAGACAACGCCCAAAACATCACCAACCCGCAGCTAAGCTGCTCAAACATGTGATGTTTTGGGCGTTAATACTTCATCCAAAAGTTCTAGGTGTTGCTAACACTTTCTCAAAATGATAAAGAATCAAATTGCCGTGCACCAGAAACTGCCACTGTATCAGAAAATTTATGCTAAAGTCTCCCATAATTCATAGAGAGTTTCCAATTGTTGTGCAATGTCAGCCTGTTCTTTGGCGAGTTCCTGGAGGCGCACAGAGTTTGTGGCGATCTCAGGCTTCGCCATTTCTGCGTCAATGGCGGACTGTTTTTCCTCAAGAACTGAGATCCGGTCTTCACACTTTTTCAGGTCGTTTTCCCGCTTGCGGAGACGTGCCTGTTCCTCCTTGCGGGCTTTCCAGTCTGTTTTTACTTCAGAATCAACAGTTAAGTCATTTTGCGACTGTGATTCAGTGCGACTGTTTCCGGGGAGAGAGGAGAGGACCGCGGCCATGACGGTATCGTGCTTCTCCAGATAATAGTCATAGTTGCCGATATAATTGACAAATGTGTGTGATGTCAGATCAAGGATGCGGTGTGCAGTCTTGTTGATAAAATATCGGTCGTGGGACACGTAGAGCACTGTGCCTTCGTATGCGTTGATGGCATCTTCCAGAATCTCCTTTGAGAGAATGTCCAGATGGTTGGTTGGCTCATCCAGTATCAGGAAATTGGAATCGGAGAGCATCAGCTTGGAGAGGGAGACACGTCCCCGCTCGCCGCCGCTTAAGTCACTGATTCTTTTGAAGACATCATCACCCGTAAAGAGAAAGGCTGCAAGCACATTTCTGATCTGTGTGTTGGTCAGGTGCGGATAGTCGTCTGAAATCTCATCAAACAGAGTCTTGTCTGCATGTAAAACCTGATGTTCCTGATCGTAATAGCCTATGACCACATTGGTTCCGAGGGTGAAGGTTCCGCTGCCTGCAGGGAGCAGACCGTTAAGAATTTTCAGGAGAGTGGTTTTGCCGGTGCCGTTGTCCCCGATGATCGCCACATGTTCACCGCGCTTGATCTCCAGATCAATCCCATCAAACAAAAGCTTACTGTCGAATGCTTTGGATAGTCCTTTGACAGTAAGTACATCATTGCCGCTGGTCATATGAGGCGTGAGTTTCAGCTTCATATCGGTGCGCGCCTCAGTTGGTTTCTCCAGAATATCTATTTTATCGAGCATCTTTTCGCGGCTTTCGGCCCGCTTGATGGATTTTTCCCGGTTAAAAGAGCGAAGCTTTTCGATCACGGCTTCCTGGTGTCTGATCTCACGCTGCTGATTGAGATAGGCGTTGAGAGCTGCTTTTCTCAAAATTTCTTTCTTCCGGGCATAGTCAGAGTAGTTGCCGGTAAAGGTCGTGGCTCTGGTCTGGTCCAGCTCTATGACTTTTCCGGCGATCTTGTCAAGGAAGTAGCGGTCATGTGATACGATGATCACGGCACCCTTGTAATTTAACAGATAAGTCTCGAGCCATGCTATGGAGTTCATGTCCAAATGGTTGGTTGGCTCGTCCAGAATGATCAGGTCAGGATTCAGAAGAAGGAGCTTTCCCAGGGCAACACGGGTTTTCTGACCGCCGGAGAGAGTGGAAACCTGACGGCTGAAATCTTTTTCTTCAAAGCCAAGACCTTTTAAAACGCCGATCAGTTCGCTCTTGTAGGAATAGCCGCCGCCTGTTTCAAAATCATGAGTGAGAGCAGTGTATTGCTTCATCAGCTGTTCAAGCCTGTGGGGATCAGCATGTTTCATACTGTCCTCGCATTCACGCAAACGGTTCTCCAGATCGATCAGATCCTGCTTGACACTCAGTAATTCATCGTAAATTGTGTTGGATGTGTCAACGGCGGCATTTTGGGCAAGGTAGCCCATAGTCTTGTCCTTGGACAGCGTCACAAGGCCCTGGTCCGGAGACATTTCACCTACGATGATGCGAAGAAGAGTGGTCTTGCCTGCGCCGTTGATGCCTACGATTGCGGCTTTTTCATTGTCTTCTATATGAAATGATACATTCTTGAGAACTTCCTTTTCCACAAATGCTTTGGAGATATTCTGGCAGGATAATATCATGATGTACACTCCTAATAATTATTCTATATTATTTTAACAGAGAGTGCATGGAATGGCAACATATAATGGATCTATATTAATAAGTTAGATTATTATTTGACATTTTTTTGCCATATAGGTATAATGTATACAGTAGTTATATGGGAGGTATGCCCAATGGAGGTAAAAGAGATATCGCAGGCTGTTATCAGCAGATTGCCCAGATATTTTCGCTATCTGGGAGATCTCAGGGATGGCGGCGTGGAGAGAATCTCCTCACAGGAGTTGAGTGAACTGATGAAAGTCACTGCATCTCAAATCCGTCAGGATTTCAATAATTTCGGCGGATTCGGACAGCAGGGTTATGGATATAATGTGGATTATCTGTACAGGGAGATCGGTAATATCCTCGGACTTGACCGGAAGCATCATTTTATCATTGTAGGTGCGGGTAATCTGGGACAGGCACTTGGCAATTATCTGAACTTTGAACGGCGCGGATTTATTTTTTGCGGAATGTTTGATAAGAATCCGGCGCTCGTTGGCAAAGAAGTAAGAGGCGTACGTGTTCAGCCTATGGAAGAAATGGAGCAGTTTGTCAGAGACAATGACGTGGATATCGCAGTCCTGACAATCCCTAAGACCGGCGCTGTTGATGTTGCGGAGAAGCTGGTAACCAACGGCATCAGAGCAATATGGAACTTTGCCCATGTGGATCTGAATGTACCGGAAGGTATCCAGGTGGAAAATGTACATTTATCGGACAGCCTTATGAAGCTGTCTTATAACATCAGCCGTTACAAGCAGGAGAAGGAAGGCAAATAGCTGCTTTTGAAAAAACGCTCTGCGAGAATCGCACTGCGGCGGTAAGGTATCTGTCTGTCATGCAGATGTGCCGCAGCCGGTGAATTTCGCGGGGCGAAATTCGTTTTTGGGTTTTGTGATCGGGAGGCAGGAATGGAATATCTGTTGACAGCGAAAGAAATGCAGTACTATGACAGGACGACGATTGATGCTATTGGCATACCGGCTTCTGTTCTGATGGAACGTGCCGCTCTCGGTGTATGTGAAGAGATCCTGAAGTTTCATAAAGAGACCGGTAAGAAATCTTGCAGTGTTCTGATCCTTTGCGGATGCGGCAATAACGGAGCGGACGGTCTTGCGCTTGCCCGCCTTTTGTCCGGACATATGAAGGTGGAAGCTGTGACTGCAGGAGATCCGGAGAAGGACACGGAGCTTTGGAAAATGCAAGCTGAAATTTTAACGCATTATCCGGTGAAGACAGGCAGCAAACCACTTGCTGATGAATATGATATTTTGGTAGATGCGCTGTTTGGTGTAGGTTTGTCCAGAGAGATCGGCGGAGATTATGCAGATTTGATCCGGTGGTTCAATGAACGAAATGGTTTTAAGATTGCTGTGGACGTTCCAAGCGGCATCAACAGTGACAGCGGTAAGGTGATGGGTTGTGCAGCGAAGTGTGATCTTACCGTGAGCTTTGCTTTCGGCAAGCGGGGATTATATTTTTATCCCGGCTGTCAGTTTGCAGGCAAAGTAGTTGTTAAGGATATCGGCATCGGGGAAAATGCTTTTGGGACACAGATGCCCGGAATGTTCCGGTACTGTAATGAACTTACAGCATTGCTTCCCGAGCGAGCGGCTGACGGCAATAAGGGGACTTTCGGAAAGGTTCTGATTGCTGCAGGAAGCAAAAATATGGCAGGCGCCGCTGTACTGGCAGCTGAGGCGTGCTACAGAACCGGTGCAGGCATGGTAAAAGTTTTGACTCCTGACTGTAACCGTGAAATTTTACAACGATCGGTACCGGAGGCCTTGCTGTGTACCGATGCCGGCGGTCAGCCGGATCATTGGCCGGATGTGCTTGCGGCCGGACCCGGACTTGGCACGGACAGTTGGGGATATGAGATACTTCGTTCTTTCCTGGAAAACAGCAGCCTTCCCCTCGTGATCGATGCGGACGGACTGAATCTGCTTGCCCTGCACCGGGAATTAATGGATCTTCTGGCCTCTCAGTGCCGAGATGGCAGGAAGGTGATCCTGACACCGCATGTGGGAGAAATAGCTAGACTTTGCGGTTGTACAGTGGATGCGGTAAAAGAATATCCTGTAGATACGGCAATAGGGCTTGCACAGAAGTTAAATTGTGTTATAGTAAATAAGGATGCCAGGACACTGACCTGTCAGGCTGATAAGCCGGTCTGTCTCAATACTACCGGAAACAGCGGTATGGCAGTTGCGGGAAGCGGTGATGTTCTTACCGGAATCATTGCCGGTTTGCTGGCACAGGGAGCTGCCCCTTTTTCGGCGGCAAGCGTGGGAGTGTATTTACACGGACATGCGGGTGATGCGGCAGCCAAGGCATTTGGCGAGCGAAGCATGACCGCATCGGATATAATAAGTAAGGTGTCTGAAGTGATTAAGAAAGGCGGAATATGCCATGATGGCAAATGATGTCAGAGAGCGCGAATTTCAAAGGGTATATGCACAGATAAATCTGGATGTGATAAGGGAAAATGTCCTTCGGATCAGGGAACATATGGATCCGCATACGAAGATCATGGCAGTGATCAAAACAGATGGTTACGGTCATGGAAGTGTGCCTGTTGCCCGGTGTATCGATGCGTTTGATTTTATATACGGATATGCGGTGGCTACTGTAGAAGAGGCTGAAATTTTAAGAAGAGAGGGAATATGCAAGCCCATTCTGATTCTTGGTTATACCTTTCCGTACAGTTATGAACAATTGATCAGGGATGATATCCGTATGACTGTTTTCAGAGAGGATACACTTTTGCAGTTGTCAGAAGCCGCCCTTAAGACCGGAAAGACAGCTAAGATCCATGTGAAGGTTGATACCGGAATGGGAAGGATCGGGATCTTTCCTGATGAAGAAGGTCTTGAGTGGATGAAGAAAGCAAATCTGATGCCTGGCATAGAGTTAGAAGGTATCTTTACCCATTTTGCCCATGCAGGAGAGGAAGACAAAACCTGTTCTTATCAGCAGATAAAGACGTTTCAGGGGTTTGTTCAGAGGGCGGAAGAGGAACTTGGGATCAGCATCCCCTTCAAACACTGCTCCAACAGTGCAAGTATTGTCGAGATTCCTTCAGCCAATATGGACATTGTACGTCCCGGTATCATACTTTACGGTCTCTGGCCTTCTGACGAGATGGACCGGAATATTGTGGAATTAAAGCCTGCCCTGTCTCTTCACAGTAAAGTGGTATATGTAAAGACTCTCCGCAAAGGACAGAGTGTAAGCTATGGAGGTACTTTTACGGCTGATAAAGATATGCGTGTGGCTACAATACCCGTGGGCTACGGTGACGGCTATCCCAGGATGCTTTCCGGAAAGGGATATGTGCTGATCAGGGGGCAGAAGGCGCCCATACTGGGCAGAGTCTGCATGGATCAATTCATGGTGGATGTGACAGGGATTGCCGGTGCTTCTGAGGGGGATCATGTTACACTGATCGGCAAAGAAGGCGAGATGCAGATCACTGCAGAAGATTTGGGAGAACTATCCGGTCGTTTTAACTATGAGCTGGTGTGTGACCTTGGAGCGCGGATTCCCAGGGTGTACCTGAGAGGCGGCAAGATAGAATCCGTACGGGCACCTTATCAGTTCTGACCGATTGCTGAAAGAAATCCCGGATGATGTGAATACCTTCAGATAAACTGGAAATAATACTACCAGATTTTGAAGAAGGAGACAGTCATGAAAAGAGGAGATGTTTATTATGCAGATCTTCGCCCTGTGGTGGGATCGGAGCAGGGAGGCATCAGACCTGTGCTGATCATTCAGAATGATGTGGGCAACAGGCACAGTCCTACCGTGATCTGCGCAGCAATTACCTCTAAGATGAACAAGGCGAAGTTGCCTACACATATAGAATTAAACGCGATGCTTTATGATATGGATAAAGACTCCGTGGTGCTTTTGGAACAGCTGCGTACCATAGATAAAAAGCGCCTGAAGGATAAAGTCTGTCATTTGGACGGAGAGATCATGGAGAGAGTGAATAAGGCATTAAAAATCAGTCTGGAACTGGATACATAGTGTTGCAGTTCTTGACGTTTGCCTGATGAAATGCTATATTATATAGAATAAATATGTTATTTGGTTATAATAGGCTGTTTTTGACAGCGGAACGGAGGATAACAATGGACGACGACAGTGGGCCTACTGCCAGTATTATTTTCTTTATCGCATTGGTAATGATGGATATGCTTTTCTACGGATTCGGCGCTGCAGTCACTTTGCTGAATACTAAAGATGTGGAGAAGAGGGCGGAGGAGGATCATGACAGGCGATCCAGGAAGCTTTTGAAAATAATGGGCAATCCGGCTGAATATGTCAATACGTTACAGTTGGTTGTTACCCTGATCCATGTGGTCATGGGTGCGGTATATTTGAAGAGCTGGCCGGGAACAACCAGCGGCTATTTGAGGGATCTGGCAAAGGACAGTCTGCATCAGATCAGCATACCTTCGGAAGTGACAGTAGGAGTATCTGCGGTACTTTCCCTGATGCTGCTTCTGTACATATTATTGATTTTTGGTATTTTGCTTCCGAAAAAAATCGCAGCGCGGATACCCGAAAAATGGGCGTACGCTTTTGTGAATCCTGTCTGTGCTTTGATGGCACTTCTGAAGCCGTTTTCAAAACCTGTGAGCTTTTCCGTAAATCTGCTGCTAAAGCTCTTTGGTGCATACGGTAGAGAGAATGAGAACGATGTGACGGAAGAAGAGATCATAAGCATCGTGAACGAGGGACATGAGCAGGGCGTGATTCAGGCCAGTGAAGTGGAGATGATCACCAATATTTTCGAGTATAGGGATAAAGAAGCTCAGGATATTATGACCCATCGCAATAAGATAGTTGCCGTTGACGGCAGTATGCCGCTTAATGAGGTTGTTTCTTATATTTTGACTGAGAACAACAGCAGGTATCCCGTGTATGAGGAAAATATCGATCATGTCATAGGTATCCTGCATTTGAAGGACGCCATAAGATATCAGCAGATTGAGGGTAACGCGGACAAACCCATCAGGGAAGTGGTCGGCCTTCTGAGAGAGGCACACTTTGTTCCGCAGACCAAGAATATAGATGAGCTTTTTAAGGAGATGCAGTCAAAGAAGCTGCAGATGGTCATTGTCATTGATGAATACGGTCAGACTGACGGTCTGGTGGCCATGGAGGATATTTTGGAGGAAATCGTTGGAAATATCATGGATGAGTACGACGAGGATACGGAATATATCGAAGAGAAAAGCGAGAACGAATTCATTATCGAAGGCAAGACACCGCTGGAAGAACTGGAAGAACGTTTTGATATTTCTTTTGAAGACGAGGAGTTTGAGACGCTCAACGGGCTGCTGATATCCAGACTGGACAGAATTCCGGAGGAAGATGAGCAGTTCGATGTGGATGTGCAGGGGTATAATTTTAAGATTCTGAAGGTGGAGAATAAGATGATTGCCAGTGTGCTGGTGACCAGACTCCCGGAGGATATTAGCGACGAGACACAAGATAATATAAAATAAAGGAGTAGAAATATGTCAGGACATTCAAAATTTGCGAACATAAAACATAAGAAGGAGAAGAACGATGCCGCGAAGGGTAAGATTTTTACCATTATCGGCCGTGAGATCGCAGTAGCGGTAAAAGAGGGCGGTCCCGATCCCAACAATAACTTTAAGCTTGCTACCGTTATTGCCAAAGCAAAGGCGAACAATATGCCCAATGATACCATTGAGCGCGGTATTAAAAAAGCTGCCGGAGATGTGGGTAATGTAAACTATGAGTATGTCACCTATGAAGGCTACGGTCCAAACGGAATTGCCATTATCGTTGATGCACTCACTGACAATAAGAACAGAACAGCGGCAAATGTGAGAAGTGCGTTCACCAAAGGACAGGGCAATATCGGAACCCCGGGATGTGTATCTTTTATGTTTGATAAAAAGGGACAGATCATCATTGACAAAGAAGAGTGTGATATGGAAGCTGACGATCTGATGATGATTGCGTTGGATGCAGGTGCCGAGGATTTCTCGGAGGAAGAGGAAAGCTTTGAGGTTCTTACTGATCCTGACAGCTTTGATATGGTCAGAGAGGCACTTGAGAAAGAAGGTATCCCTATGATGAGTGCAGAGGTCACCATGCTTCCTCAGACTTATGTAGAGCTGACAGATGAAATTGCCATCAAGAATCTGCAGAAGACCCTGGATCTTCTGGAGGATGACGACGATGTGCAGGCAGTATACCACAACTGGGATGAATGATAAGGAGATGATTACCATGGCAAATCAGTGGAAAAGAGAGACTGTTTGTGTGCAGAGCGGCTGGAAGCCCACCAAGGGTCAGCCCAGAGTGCTTCCTATCGTGCAGAGCACAACTTTTAAATATGACACTTCTGAGCAGATGGGAAAATTGTTTGATCTGGAAGAAAGCGGATATTTTTATACCAGACTTCAAAACCCTACCAATGACTATGTGGCACAGAAGATCTGTGAGCTGGAGGGCGGTGTTGCCGCCATGCTCACAAGTTCAGGTCAGGCAGCCAACTATTATGCGGTTTTTAACATTTGTGAAGCCGGTGACCATGCGGTAATGTCTTCTACCGTATATGGCGGTACTTTTAACCTGTTGACGGTTACCATGAAGAAGATGGGCATCGAATGTACCGTTGTTGATCCTGACGCCAGCGAAGAGGAACTGGTAAAAGCATTTCGTCCGAACACCAAGTGTGTGTTGGCAGAGACCATTGCTAATCCTGCACTTGTGGTTCTTGATATCGAGAAGTTTGCAAAGGTGGCACATGCACATCAGGTTCCACTCATTGTAGATAATACCTTTGCAACTCCCATTAACTGCAGACCTTTTGAGTGGGGAGCGGATATTGTAACCCATTCTACCACGAAATATATGGATGGCCACGCTATGTGTGTGGGCGGTGCCATTGTAGACTCCGGTAATTTTGACTGGGATCAATATCCTGACAAATTCCCTGGTCTGACCACTCCGGATGATTCCTACCACGGTGTAACCTACACAAAGAAATTTGGCAAGGGAGCCTATATTACCAAGGCTACTGTACAGCTTATGAGAGATCTTGGATCCATTCAGTCTCCTCAGAATGCATTTCTTCTGAACGTTGGTCTTGAGACACTGCCTCTTCGTATGGAGAGACACTGTGCAAATGCCCAGAAGGTGGCTGAATTCCTTGAGGCACATGAAAAGGTGGCTTGGGTGAACTATCCTGGTCTTAAGGGCAATAAGTATTATGAGCTTGCTCAGAAATATATGCCTGACGGAACGTGCGGTGTGATTTCCTTCGGATTGAAGGGCGGAAGAGCTGCCGCAGAGGTGATGATGGACAAGCTTTCTCTTGCAGCTATCGTGACCCATGTGGCCGATGCCAGGACCTGTGTGCTGCATCCTGCCAGTCATACTCACAGACAAATGACAGATGAGCAGTTGGTGGAAGCTGGCGTTGCTCCGGACCTGATCCGATTCAGTGTTGGCATTGAACATGTGGATGATATCATCGCAGATCTTGAGAATGCACTTTCTGATATCTGAAACTGTTAACGTGTAACCATTATTTAACTTTTACTTGGGAGGAATACATGGATAAACTTGCAATCGTAGTTCCCTGTTATAACGAAGAAGAAGTATTGGAGATCGCATCAAAGGCTCTGAGAGAGGTGCTGGACGATCTGATCGGTAAGGGTAAGATCGCTGAGGACAGCTTTATCCTGTTTGTCAATGACGGCAGTAAGGATCGCACCTGGGAGCTGATCGAAAAGGAGCATGAAAAGCATCCCATACAGGTCAGAGGTGTAAAGCTTGCAGGTAATGTGGGACATCAGTTTGCACTGACTGCCGGTCTGATCACTGCTAAGGATATGTGTGATGTGACGGTGTCCATAGATGCTGATCTGCAGGATGATGTTGCTGTCATTGAAGAAATGATCGATAAATATCATGCCGGAAATGACATTGTATACGGTGTACGCAAGGAACGTAAGACTGATACTTTCTTTAAGAGGACTACAGCACAGGGGTTTTATAAGCTGATGGCTATGATGGGTGTCAAAACAGTATATAACCATGCGGATTTCAGGCTGATGTCTCAGAGAGCTGTGGAGCAGTTTTCAAAATTTAAAGAGACAAATCTGTTCCTGCGCGGGATGATGCCTATGATCGGTTATCAGACAGACTGTGTTTATTATGACCGCAAAGAGAGAGTTGCCGGTGAGTCCAAGTATCCCCTGAAAAAGATGCTGGCCCTTGCGTTTAACGGGATCTCATCCTTCAGCATCAAGCCGATCAGTCTGATCCTTGGATTGGGTGTTGTGATCATTATCTGTTCTTTACTCGCTGCCCTGTATGCGCTGATTTCTTTCTTTACGGGCCATGTGGTTCCCGGATGGACCTCTTTGATCCTGTCCATCTGGTTTCTTGGAGGTATCCAGCTTTTGGCAGTTGGACTTGTGGGACAATACATCGGTAAGGTTTATATCGAAGTGAAACAGAGACCACGTTACAATATTGAAAAAGTTCTGTAAGTACCCGTACCTGACGGCTGAAGCAGGTGGTTGACATGATGTGGAAAAAGAGTTTTGTGAATGTAATGCTGTGGGTTGTCTTTTTTATGATGATCAGTGCAGCTTTGATATTTATGATCTACAGTGCTGTCATGGAGAAAGATCCTGAAGCACATGTGATCGCTATGGGCCTGCCGACAGGAATGATCGTCGGTGTATTTCTGCTGTTTTTCCTATTTCGGCTGATCGTTGCAAGGTTGCCTCTCAGACGGTTATTTGGCAAAAAGGAAGTTCCATATGTGGTGGAAGGAGTTCTCTTTGTTGCCATGATCACTGCAGGTCTTGCACTGCGGATCTGGAATCTTAATTTTGCGTCTGAGAATACGGCTTATTTCGAAATTGCCAAAGTGACAGAGAATAGTTCCATTCCCCAGATTGCCCACGGTGCTACCTTTTTTTACACTTTACTGCTTCGCATTCTGTTTTTGGTGGCAGGCAATCATTGGATTGCCGGGATATGGCTTCAGATAGTTTTGCAGATATTATCGGCTGTCCTGCTTTATTTTGCCATCAGAAAACTGAGCGGTGCGGTTGCCGGAATTATTTCTCTTTCTTTAATGATGCTTCTCCAGGGAGAAGTCATGAGAGGGCTCCGGTATTCTCCGGATATGCTGTATCTGTGTCTTTATGCTGTAGGACTGCTTTTACTGGCTTCATTGGTGAATCGTCTGACACTCGACGAAAAATCATGGGTTCGTGTAGTTCTGCTTTTGATAACAGGAGTCTGGACTGGTTTTTTGGGCTATCTGGATGTAACCGGTCTGACTCTTTGTGTGGTTGCGTTCTGTGCTTTGGGTGTTCATGGTTCCCGGCTTGGAAAGTCTCTGATTTATGTGACATCTCTGGTAATGGTGGCTGTGATCAGCTTCTTTGGTTTTGTTTGGTTGGATGCATTTTCCTGCGGTAAAGACTTTGCTGACATTCTGAATGCTTGGATGGAAATATATCGTGTGAAGTCTCACAATATGTGGTTCTGGTATGTTAAAGATGACTTTGTGATGTGGATTGCAATCCTGGGTTTCCTGATCTTTGGCTCCATTGGATTTTGGGTATCCGGAAGATTACAACGCTTTACCCCGTGGATCCTTTTGCTTGGTTCTGTATTTTTGATCGGATATTTACATATGGATGTACAGAATATGGATACCATGACACTTTTGTTTACGGTATGTTATACGTTGATCGGTGTTGGTATCTCCGAGGGAATGTGCAGTTTCTTTGTTTCGGGCTGTGAGGGGTATGAAATGTCACGGGATTTATCGGATGAGCTGTCAGTAGATTTGGCTTATGTAACGGATGGAGCATCTTCTGCAGGGGAATTGATCCGGGAAGAGATTCCGGCCCCGGAAATTCACCTGAGAACACCTGTGATGATACAGAATCCTTTGCCGGTGCCGAAAAAGCATGTGAGAAAAGTGCAGGATTACAGCATCCAGCCTGATGAAGACACAATGTATTTCGATTTTGAAATTTCAGAAGATGATGATTTTGATCTATAAATCAGCCGTAATCCGGCAATAATATTAAGACCTGCATTGCAGGTCTTTTTTTTCACTGCGGAGGAAAATTTCGCGGGGCGAAATTCTTTTTTATTATTGGAAGGAGTGTCAGATATGTCGGATAAAGATAAAAGCCAGCAAAAAATGGAAAGAGAGGACCATGTAGACGAGAGGATTGAAAGAAACGGACAGGTGACTTTGGATAAAAATGATAAAAAACACAATATTCATCTTTTGACCATAATCGGCGAGGTGGAAGGACATGAAAACCTGTCAAATAACTCCAAAACCACAAAATATGAGCATATACTGCCTCAATTGGCAGCGATAGAAGACAGCTGTGAGATTCAGGGAGTTTTGGTTCTGTTAAATACCATGGGCGGTGATGTGGAAGCCGGTCTTGCCATTGCGGAAATGCTTGCTTCGTTGAGTAAACCAACGGTTTCCCTGGTCCTGGGAGGCAGTCACTCTATTGGTGTACCCATTGCAGTCAGCACGGATTATTCATTTATCGTACCTACCGGCACAATGGTCATTCATCCTGTGCGTATGAACGGTATGGTCATCGGTGTACCGCAGACCTTCGACTATTTTAAGCAGATTCAGGACCGTATCACCGGTTTTGTATGCAGTCATTGCAATATTACACAGGAGAAGCTGGAATCGCTTATGATGGAGACGGGATTTCTTACGAAAGATATTGGCACGATTCTGGTAGGCGGCCAAACGGTTGAGCAGGGAATCATAGATGAAGTTGGCGGTATAGACAAGGCCATCGATAAGCTGCATCAGATGATAGACGGTCGTTGACCGATTGGTGAAACATGTAAAAACATCCTGCCGGAGAGATAAAAAGAGTGATGACAAGACGGACAAAAAATGATATACTATTCAATGGAGTAATATGAATTGACAAGGAGTGAGATGATATGGCATCAACATCTGGCAGGAAGAATTCTTCCGGCAAAAGTACTTCCAAGAGTACATCAAAGAGAACCGCGAAGAGTGCTACTAATAAGAGAAGCACCGCAGCCAGAAATGTAAGGATAAAACAGGCGTCCAAGGATAGCGAATTATTCCGCGAGATTGGGCTGATCGTACTGTTTGTAGCTATGGTTTTTCTTTTTTTGTGTAATTTCAGATTGATAGGTCCCGTTGGAGATACAATAAGCGGGATCTTGTTTGGGTTGTTTGGTTTTACTGCCTATATCGTGCCGGTGCTGCTGTTTATTGCGGTTTCTTTTTGGTTTGCCAATGAAGAAAGTCCTACGGTCATCCGCAAGATGGTTGCAGGTACAGTATTGTTTTTGATGCTTGCGGTAGTCTGCGATCTGATATCAGGCAGTGCTGCCAAGTTGGAGCATTATGATCTGAGGGCTTTATATCAGGGGTGTTCTGCGGAGCGAAACGGAGGGGGATGTATCGCCGGCAGTTTGAGTTACCTTCTTCAGATGTATCTTGAAACAATCGGAACGATCCTTGTAGTAGTTCTGTGTGCTGTGATCAGTATGATCCTTCTGACAGAGCGGTCTTTTCTCAAAAGTGTGAAAGAAAGCGGATCCAGGATCAAAGAAGACGCGCAGTATCGCAAGGAAGCTGCCCAGATCAGACGGGAAGAATCCAGAGAACGCTACAGGCAGCGCCGTGAGGAGCTGGAGGAGCGCGACCGGCAGCGCAGAGAAGAACGGCGCCTTAAGGACGAGGAGCGTGAGGATGAAAAGGTCCTGAGAATGACTAGGAAGGTTTCCGGTGTGATGATCGACACTGCTCTTGAAAAACCGGTTGCCCAGAGAAGAGATGACATTCATGAGATTACGTTGGACGACCTTGAGGTGAATACAGAGAGCAGTAATCTTCCGGAATTTGCCTTTGGCGGTGTTGCCCTGAAGGATTCTATTGGTATTGGTCAAGAGCAGCCTGTTTTGCAGGACGAGCCGGTTTACGAGGAGATAAAAATTCAGGACAGCCGGAAGAAGAAAGTGCCGGAGCCGGCATTCGACAATGCACAGGCTGAAAACATCCGGGTACATAGTGAGGCTACCGCAAAGGAGCGGCCGGTTGCCAGACTGCCGAAGGAGCAGGATGGAAATGCAAATTCCGGAGATATGGAAATCAAAAACCAGATTCAGAATAAAATTCCTAAAAAATATATGTTTCCTCCGCTGTCAAGGCTTCAGCGAGGCAATCCCGTTACAGCAGATTCCACAAGAGAGCTGAGAGAGACTGCCCTCAGATTACAGCAGACGCTCCATACCTTTGGAGTCAATGTGACGATTACGGATATCAGTCAGGGCCCCAGCGTGACAAGATATGAACTTCAGCCAGAACAGGGCGTAAAGGTAAGCAAGATTGTAAATCTTGCAGATGATATCAAGCTGAATCTGGCGGCCACGGATATCAGAATAGAGGCTCCCATTCCCGGTAAAGCAGCCATCGGTATTGAAGTTCCCAACAAAGAAAATGCATCGGTTGCATTAAGAGACCTGCTTGAGAGCAACCAATTCAAAGATTTTCCTTCCAATCTTGCTTTTGCTGTAGGCAAGGATATTTCCGGCAAGGTGATTGTGGCGGATATTGCCAAGATGCCTCATATGCTGATTGCCGGAGCAACAGGATCCGGTAAATCCGTCTGCATTAACACACTGATCATGAGTATTCTGTATAAGGCGCATCCCGATGATGTAAAGCTTATCATGGTTGATCCCAAGGTGGTGGAACTCAGCGTCTATAATGGAATTCCTCATCTTCTGATCCCGGTGGTGACTGACCCCAAGAAGGCTTCGGCAGCGCTTCACTGGGGTGTTTCCGAGATGACAGACAGATATAAAAAGTTTGCTGATTTTAATGTCCGTGATCTCAAGAGTTATAATGCAAGAGTAGAGGAAATGCGGGAGCAGGGACAGGATGACGTACCGCCTAAGCTGCCGCAGATTGTAATCATTGTAGACGAGCTTGCTGATTTGATGATGGTTTCTCCCGGAGAAGTGGAAGAGTCGATCTGTCGTCTGGCACAGCTTGCGAGAGCAGCCGGTATCCACCTGATCATCGCTACGCAGAGACCCAGTGTGGATGTCATTACCGGTCTGATTACGGCGAATACGCCAAGCCGTGTGGCATTTTCCGTATCCAGCGGCGTTGACTCCAGGACGATCCTGGATATGAACGGTGCAGAGAAGCTTCTGGGTAAGGGAGATATGCTGTTTTATCCACAGGGATATTCCAAGCCGGCCCGTGTGCAGGGTGCATTTGTCTCTGACAGGGAAGTTGCTGACGTGGTTGATTTCCTCAAAAATCAGTCCATAGGTAACGTTTATGCCGAAGATGTGGAGGAAAAGATCCGCAATATCGGAAGCGGAAGCTCTTCTTCCGGTGCAAGTGCCCAGGCAGATGACAGGGATGAATATTTTGCGGAAGCAGGCAAGTTTATCATTGATAAGGATAAGGCATCCATTGGTATGCTGCAGCGCGTATTTAAAATCGGATTCAACAGAGCGGCAAGGATCATGGACCAGTTGGCTGAATACGGTGTGGTTGGAGAGGAAGAAGGAACCAAGCCACGTAAGGTACTGATGACAATGGAACAGTTTGAACAGCTGTTAGAAGAGATATAGCAGGAGGAGAGAAGATGAAAACAGATATACAGATCGCACAGGAAGCGGTGATGGAGCCCATTGTTAATGTGGCTGAAAAGCTTGGTATCACACCTGATGAGTTGGAGCTTTACGGAAAATATAAGGCGAAGATTTCCGATGAATATATGAATAAGATCAAGGATAATCCTGACGGAAAGCTGATCCTTGTGACCGCGATCAATCCCACACCCGCAGGAGAGGGAAAGACTACTACCAGTGTAGGACTGGGACAGGCGTTCGGCAAGCTTGGCAAGAAGGCTGTGATCGCCTTGCGCGAGCCTTCTTTAGGTCCCTGCTTCGGCATCAAGGGCGGTGCTGCAGGAGGCGGTTATGCCCAGGTGGTTCCCATGGAGGATCTGAACCTTCACTTTACAGGTGATTTTCATGCCATTACTTCTGCGAACAATCTGTTGGCGGCGCTGCTTGACAACCATATCCAGCAGGGGAATGAATTGAATATTGATACCAGACAGATTGTTTGGAAGAGATGTATGGACATGAACGACAGAGTACTGCGCAACATCGTGGTTGGTCTGGGAAACAAGCTGGACGGCGTGGTGAGAGAGGATCATTTTGTGATCACCGTTGCCAGCGAGATCATGGCGATCCTGTGTCTCGCAGATGATATGCAGGATCTGAAAGCAAGACTTTCCAGGATTGTTGTGGCTTACAACTATGCAGGTGAGCCTGTGACAGCAGGTGATCTGCAGGCGGTTGGTTCCATGGCCGCCCTTTTGAAGGATGCCTTGAAGCCGAATCTGATCCAGACGCTGGAACATACCCCTGCGCTTGTTCACGGAGGTCCCTTTGCCAATATCGCTCATGGCTGTAACTCTGTGCGTGCCACAAAGACAGCCCTGAAAATGGCAGATTACTGCATCACTGAGGCTGGCTTCGGCGCTGATCTTGGTGCAGAGAAGTTTTACGATATTAAGTGCAGAATGGCCGGACTGAAGCCGGCAGCCGCCGTATTGGTTGCGACGATAAGGGCACTGAAATATAATGGCGGGGTGTCCAAGGCAGAGCTCTCCACACCAAATCTTGACGCGCTGAAGAAGGGAATTGTCAATCTAGAGAAGCATATTGAAAATCTCCAGAAATACGGCGTACCTGTTGTTGTCACACTGAACTCCTTTGTGACAGATTCGGAAGAAGAAGTGGCGTTTGTGAGACAGTTCTGTAAGGACAGAAATTGTGAGTTTGCATTGTCTGAGGTTTGGGAAAAAGGCGGCGAAGGCGGAATCGAGCTTGCAAGGAAGGTGCTTGAGACTATTGAAAAGAAAGAAAGCAACTTCCGTGTGCTTTATGAGGACGGGCTTGGCATAAAAGAAAAGATCACGAAGGTGGCAAAAGAGATCTATGGTGCATCCGGTGTGAGCTTTGCGCCTGCAGCTTCTAAGCAGATCGCGCAGATCGAAAAAATGGGTTTTGGAAGCTTCCCGGTATGTATGGCAAAGACCCAGTATTCTCTGTCGGATGATCCGGCTCTTTTGGGCAAGCCGGAAGGTTTTGAACTGAATGTGAGAGAGGTTTATGTATCTGCAGGTGCCGGATTTGTGGTGGTACTTACCGGTGCAGTGATGACAATGCCCGGTCTTTCCAAACAGCCGGCTGCGTACGGTATTGATGTAGATACTGATGGAAAGATTGTAGGATTGTTTTAAGGAGATGGAAGATGACACAGATAATCGACGGTAAAAAAATATCAGCAGGGATCAAAGAGGAATTAAAAGAAAAGGTAGCACTGATGAAGGAACAGGGGATCACGGTTTCACTTGCAGTGATCCAGGTGGGAAATGACCCTGCTTCCAGCGTATATGTGGGAAACAAAAAGAAGGCCTGTGAATATATCGGAATCCGTTCACTGAGCTATCACCTTTCGGATGAGACTACAGAAGAAGAACTGCTCTCTTTGATCGGGGAACTGAACGGAAGAGAAGATGTCAACGGTATCCTTGTGCAGCTTCCGTTGCCGGGGCATATCAGCGAAGATAAGGTGCTTGACAGTATCAGCCCTTTAAAGGATGTGGATGGATTCCACCCCATGAACGTCGGTGCACTTTGCATTGGTAAGCCCGGATTTGTATCCTGCACACCTGCAGGTATCATCCAGTTGTTAAAGCGTTCCGGTATTGAGATTGCCGGAAAAGAGTGTGTTGTAGTGGGACGGAGCAATATCGTAGGTAAGCCTATGGCACTTTTGCTTCTGCGGGAAAATGGTACCGTTACCATTGCACACAGTAAGACCGCCGATTTAAAGGAAGTGACGAAGAAAGCAGATATTTTAGTGGCTGCAGTAGGGAGACCCCGGATGATCACGGCTGACTATGTGAAAGAAGGTGCCGTGGTGATTGATGTCGGCATCCATCGAAATGCAGACAACAAGCTTTGCGGCGACGTGGATTATGAATCTGTTGCACCCAAATGCAGTGCCATCACACCGGTACCCGGAGGTGTTGGTCCCATGACTATTGCCATGCTGATGTATAACTGTGTGGAAAGTGTTTCTTTACAAGGCTAAGGAGTATCTATGAAGTGTTCGACTTGTGGAACAGAGATACCTGAAGGGTCTCTCTATTGTGAGAAATGCGGCGGTGATGTCCATATTGTTCCTGATTTTGAACCGGAGCTTGATTTTAATCTGTCAGAGTCTATCAGCAATCTTGCTGCAGAGGTGAAAGTTGAGGAAAAAGATGCAGAGGATGCTGCCGGTGTGGAACGCCATCATAGAGAGAAGAACAGAAAGTTGACGGTTCGGTCGGTGTTTTTGTTATGCGTATGTACGGTATTAACCGTGATTCTCCTAGGCTTCGTCTTGCGGATAAGTCAGCATTATTCATACAGTTATCAGTTAAAAAAGGCAGCAGCCTGTTTTCAGAAGAGTGATTACCAGACGGCTGAAAGCTGCTACAGGCGTGCACTTGAACTGGATGATTCAGATATAAGTGTGTATTTTGCGCTGGCTGACACATGCCTGCAAAAGGGCAATAAGATAGAGTATGAATACCTGCTCAGGAATATTATCCGCAATCCCTCCTGTTCCCGGGAGCAGCTTGAATATGCATATGGCAAGCTGATCGGCATTTATCGTGAACGTGAGGAATATGATATCATTAATGAGATTTTGTCTGTCTGTGAAAATGATAAAATCAAAAACGCCTATCAGGTTTATCTGGCATCTCCTCCGGAATTTAATTATGAAGCAGGAAAGTATCAAAGAAGCATTCCTCTGAAGCTTACCTCTCCTACAACGGGAAGTATTTATTATACCGTGGATGGAACAGAGCCTGACGAAAACAGCATTTTATACACCTCGCCGGTTCTTTTGAATGAAGATGTGGTGATCAAGGCTATTGTTGTGAATCAATTCGGTGTATCAAGTACAGTGGTTTCCAAGGAATATCTGATACAGATGCCGTTGGAGGAGGCGCCTGTTGTCGGGACAGTAAGCGGTACCTATCATGTGCCCACATGGATCGAAGTCCAGGTGATCAGCGGAAAAGAAATATATTATACAACGGACGGAACGGCACCCACTATACAGTCAAGACGGTATACAGGTCCAATCCCAATGCCTATGGGAGAAAGCACGTACAACTTTGCGTATATTACGGAGGATGGTACCTGCGGAGAAATCACCGGGCGAAACTACAAGCTTGAACTGCAGGCAGAAATTACTGTTGCAGAAGCTGAATCACTTGTAGTAGAATATATGTTGATTTTGAAGAAAATTTTTAAGGAAGATGGCACCTTCCGGGATGACACGTCTGCAAGGTACTTATATCAGTATCAGTATGTGGTCCATATCGACGAACGGGGTGACTTTTATGTTGTTGCCGAGATTTATAAGGATGAAAGTAACGTGCTGAGTAAAACCGGAAGTTATTATGCAGTTAACATCCACAATAAAGAATGCTATAAGTTTTTGCAGGATGAAAATAGCAACTATTCATTGGTTGATATTATTATAAATTCCCTTGAATAGGGATAAAGTGAGGTATTAATATGTACAAAATCTTAAAATCAAAAGAGCTGACTTCCAATATTTATCTTATGGAAGTGGAAGCTCCCAGAGTTGCAAAGCATTGCGAACCTGGACAGTTTGTGATTGTAAGGACACATGAAGAGGGAGAAAGAATACCCCTGACTATCTGTGACTATGACAGAGAAGCGGGATCGGTAACTGTTGTTTTTCAGACAGTGGGAGCCGGTACTCTTATCATGGCACAGCTGAAGGAGGGAGACAGTTTTCTTGACTTTGCAGGTCCTTTGGGATGTGCATCTGAGCTTGTGAAGGAATCTTCCGAGATACTGCAGCAGAAAAGAATCCTGTTCGTAGCCGGAGGAGTGGGTGCAGCACCTGTGTATCCCCAGGTAAAGTGGCTTCATGAACATGGAATCAGTGCTGATGTTATCGTGGGAAGCAAAACAAAGGATCTTTTGATTCTGGAAGAAGAAATGAAGGCGGTAGCGGGTAATTTGTACATCACCACTGATGACGGCTCTTATGGAAGAAAAGGATTGGTTACCCAGGTGATCAAAGACCTGGTTGCAGAAGGAAAACAGTACGATCTTTGTGTTGCCATCGGGCCCATGATCATGATGAAATTTGTGTGCCTTCTGACGAAAGAACTGAATATACCCACTATCGTAAGTCTCAATCCTATTATGGTTGACGGAACGGGTATGTGCGGTGCCTGTCGTGTGACTGTGGGCGAAGAAGTGAAGTTTGCCTGTGTGGACGGACCGGAGTTTGACGGCCACAAAGTTAATTTTGATGAAGCTATGAGACGTCAGCAGATGTACAAGTCAGATGAGGGAAGAGCGATCCTCGAACTTGAAGAGGGGAACACTCATCATGGCGGCTGCGGTGTTTGTCATTAGGAGGAAAATATGGACGTATTGAAGAAAGTACCGGTTCGCGAGCAGGATCCCGTGATCCGTAGTAAGAACTTTGAAGAAGTATGTTATGGATATAATCTCGAGGATGCCATGTGTGAGGCTTCCAGATGTATCGGATGTAAAAATGCGCAGTGTGTAAAGGGATGTCCCGTAGCCATTGATATTCCGGCTTTTATTGCAAAAGTAAAAGAAGGGGATATTGAGGCTGCATATCAGATCATCAGTGAATCCAGCGCACTTCCGGCTGTCTGCGGGCGTGTATGCCCTCAGGAGACCCAGTGTGAGGGGAAGTGTATACGCGGTTTTAAAGGAGACCCTGTTTCTATTGGCAAGCTGGAGCGTTTTGTTGCTGACTGGGCAAGAGAGAACGGTATTGTACCCAAGGGAGCGATTGAGAAGAACGGCAAAAAGGTTGCTGTGATCGGCTCCGGTCCTGCAGGACTTACCTGTGCGGGTGACCTTGCCAAAATGGGATATGATGTAACGATATTTGAGGCGCTTCATGAGGCCGGTGGTGTGCTTGTCTATGGAATTCCCGAGTTTCGTCTGCCCAAAAAGGCGGTGGTTGCCAAAGAGATTGAAAATGTCAAAGCACTCGGTGTTACGATCGAGACCAATGTTGTAGTCGGAAAATCCGTAACCATTGATCAGCTGATTGAGGATGAGGGATATGAAGCTGTGTTTATCGGTTCCGGTGCAGGTCTGCCCAAGTTTATGGGAATCCCGGGAGAGAACTCCAACGGTGTATTTTCTGCCAATGAGTACCTGACCAGAAGCAACCTGATGAAATCCTTTGATTCTCATTCGCATACGCCCATTATGCATGGCAAAAAGGTTGCCGTAGTGGGCGGAGGTAATGTGGCGATGGACGCTGCAAGAACTGCTCTGAGACTGGGAGCTGAGGTACACATTGTATACCGCAGAAGTGAGGAAGAGCTTCCTGCGCGAGTGGAAGAAGTACATCATGCCAAGGAGGAGGGTATTATTTTTGACCTTCTCACCAATCCCACAGAGATCCTTGCGGATGAGAATGGCTGGGTGGCCGGAATGAAATGCATCAGGATGGAGCTTGGTGAGCCGGATGCCTCCGGAAGAAGACGTCCTGTTGTCATCCCCGATTCTGAATTTGTTATGGAGCTTGACACAGTAATCATGTCACTCGGAACCTCCCCCAATCCGTTGATTTCTTCCACCACAGAAGGCCTTGAGGTAAATAAGTGGAAATGTATCGTGGCAGATGAAGTGAACGGTAAGACATCCAAGGAAGGTGTCTATGCGGGTGGCGACGCTGTGACCGGTGCTGCGACAGTTATTCTTGCCATGGGAGCCGGAAAAGCTGCTGCCAAAGGAATTGATGAATATCTGAGAAATAAATAACTATGAGAATTTCAATTGTATGTGTGGGTAAGATCAAGGAGAAGTTTTATAGGGATGCCATTGAGGAATATGCAAAGCGTCTCAGCAGATATTGTAATCTGGAACTGATCGAAGTGGCAGATGAGAAGACGCCGGATAATGCTTCAGCAGCGGAGGAAGAGCAGATTAAGGCTAAGGAAGCCAGGAGGATCCTGTCAAAGATAAGAGACGATTCTTATGTCTGTACCCTTGAGATCCTGGGCAGGAAATACACATCCGAAAGCTTTGCACAGATGATTGAAAAGACTGCAATTAGCGGCAAAAGCCATGTTACATTTGTGATCGGCGGGTCCTTGGGGCTTCACGGCTCAGTACTGAAAAGGTCAGATCAGGGCATTAGTTTTTCCGATATGACGTTTCCGCACCAACTGATGAGAGTGATCCTTTGTGAGCAGGTATATCGCGCATATCGAATCATCCACAAGGAACCCTATCATAAATAATCTGTTTGAGCTTCCGGTGGACTGGCATGCCTGGATGCCCACTGCTCACCACAATAATCCTCAGATTCTGGAATATGCTGAGGAGTTTGTGAGTTTTGTTTATAACGCCGATAACCTCTATATCTCAAGGAGATAGCCCAGACTTTTCTACCTTTGGGGACACAGCTATGAATTTGACCATGATGACAACTGGGAGCATCTTGATAAGATTTGTACAATACTTTCAGGAAAAGATGATGTCTGGTATGCCGCAAATATGGAGATATACACATATGTACCGCATATCAGTCTCTTATTTACAGTGCTGACGGCAGAAAGATCTTTAACACTACGGTCTATGATTTCTGGATGGAGATCGACAAAGTGCCATATGTGATCAGATCTGGTGAAACGATAACAGTAGAATAACAAAGACAGGCAGGCCCGGACTATGAGAATGTATGATATTATCCTGAAGAAACGAAACGGCGGTGAATTGACAAAAGAAGAGATTGACTTTTTTGTCAACGGATATACCAAGGGTGAAATTCCGGATTATCAGGTTTCTGCATTGATGATGGCTATCTATTTTCAAAAAATGACCAGAGAGGAGACGGCATACCTTACCATGGCCATGACTCACAGCGGAGATGTGCTGGATCTTTCTGATATTTCAGGAATCAAGGTGGATAAACACAGCACAGGCGGTGTGGGAGATAAAACTTCGCTTGCTCTGACTCCCATGGTAGCGGCATGTGGTATTCCGGTTGCCAAGATGAGCGGAAGAGGACTCGGACATACCGGCGGGACCATAGATAAGCTTGAAAGCTTCTCCGGCTTCAGTACAGAGCTGACCGGCAGCCAATTTGTTGAAAATGTGAACCGTATCGGCATTGCCATCATGGGTCAGACTGCCGATCTCGCACCTGCGGATAAGTTTTTATATGCACTCAGGGATGTGACAGCCACGGTAGACAACCTTTCCCTGATTGCAAGCTCTATCATGAGTAAAAAGCTGGCAGCCGGTGCAGATGCCATTGTTTTGGATGTAAAAACCGGAAGTGGGGCCTTTATGAAAGAGGAAGCTGATGCGGTGCTTCTTGCTGAAGAAATGGTACGCATCGGAAACCATGCCGGCAGACGTACCATAGCCGTGGTGTCAGATATGGATCAGCCCCTTGGTTATGCTGTGGGCAATGCTCTTGAGGTGAAGGAGGCCATTGACACGCTGCGTGGAAAAGGTCCTGAGGATTTTACGGAGCTTTGTCTGACGTTGGGAAGCTGTATGTTGATGGCAGGAGGAAAGGCATCAGATCATATGCAGGCGAGAGAAATGCTGCTTTCAGTGATCGAAGATGGCAGTGCCTTGCAAAAGCTGGCTGAATTTGTGGCTGCGCAGGGCGGTGATGCGTTAGCTGTATATGATACGGACCGTTTGCCCGGGGCATCTATGGTGATTCCCGTAAACGCTCCTTGTGATGGCTATATTTCCAAGATTGTTTGTGATGAGGTTGGTGTTGCCTCACTGATGCTCGGCGGCGGGCGGGAGACCAAAGAATCGGAGATCGATCTGTCTGTTGGCCTTGTATTGACCGCTAAAGTCGGTGATCATGTGAAGAAAGATGAACCGCTGGCGTATCTTCATGCCAATGATGTGAGAAAGGCCCAAGCTGCTGCAGAACGCTTCCTTTCGGCATATCACATTTCTGATACCAAGGTACAGCGGAGCCGGTTGATCAAAACCATATTGGAATAGTATTGAATTTTTCTTCATATATGATTTGATTCCGTCATATACTGAAGTATGAAAAAGACGGCACAAAGTAAAAATAAACAAAAAATAATAGAAACATTGAGGCTCCCAAAGGATGTATGTTTGGGAGCCTTGCGTGTAACCCTGACAGGAAACGGGGAAGCATGGATCGAGAATTATAGGGGAATTCTTGAGTATTCAGACAGTATGATACTGCTTCAGGGAAAAAAATGCCAGGTCTGCTTTGAAGGTTCGCGCCTGTCCATTGATTACTATACCAATGAAGACATGAAGATCAGCGGCTGCATCACCTGTGTCAGATACCAATAGATTTGAAAGGAGATTGGATGGTAGCATTGTTGAAGTATTTGAAGGGTTATGTGCGGATTCGTGTATGGGGATTGTCTCCAGAACGATTTATGAATCTGTGCGGCAACAGAGATATCCTTCTTTGGGATATAGAGAAGAACGGAGAAGTTTATACCATGTGCATCAGTCTGAAGGCATTTTATCAGTTGAGACCGATCGCACGTAAGACAGGGACAAGGGTGGTCATTCTGCAAAGAGTGGGACTGCCTTTTTTTGTACCGGTCATATGGGCAAGGAAAGTGTTTTGTCTGGGACTGATCCTTTGCCTGGGATTTTGGATTGCTTCCTCATATTTTGTCTGGGATATTGAGTGCAGCGGAAATTATCAGATTACAGACGATGTGTTGATGAGTTTTTTGAAGGAAAAAAATATCAAGGCGGGTATGCTGCAGGGACGTTTGGATATTGAGGATCTTGAAAAAGAAATCAGAAGAAACTTTCAGCAGGTCACATGGACATCAGCCAGACTTGACGGAACGAAACTGATCATAGATATCAAGGAAAATGATGTTCCTATCACGCCTGCTGTCAGAGAAGAGCAAGGCGGAATGGATCTGATCTCACAGTATGATGGCACGTTAGTGTCAATGATCGTGCGAAACGGAGTTCCAAAGGTTGCCATCGGGGATGAAATCACAGCCGGTACTGTGCTTGTGGAAGGGAAAGTTCCAATCTATAATGAAGATACCACCGTGCGTGAATACCGGTATGTTGCATCCGATGCGGATATTGTGATACGACATTGTCTGACTCATACAGAGGAATTGCCCTTTACCTATATTGAAAAGGAGTACACCGGCAGAGTAAAAAGGGGTTATTACATCAGGTGGGGAGAAAAGCAACTGAAATTTACCGGAGAGCAGCCTTTTTTGATTAATGACAGTCTTATTAGGGAACAGACATTTCAACTCATGGAAAAGCTGGATATTCCACTGTATTTCGGGCAGATTACCTACAGAGAATACTACAATGCAGAACATCGGTACAGCAGCGAACAGGCAAAAGAACTGCTGACAGAAAAAATTTCTATATTTTTTCAAAGTTTAGAGGAAAAAGGGGTACACATTATTGAAAAAAATGTTAGAATAGAAACAGATAGTGGAAAATGGGTTTTGTATGCAGATTTGACAGTAGAGGAGTTGGCAGGTGTGCAGACAGATACCCCTATCGAAAATGATCAGCCCGCAGCGGAAGATGTTTTGGAGTAAATATTTATGAGTGTTTACACAGAAAGAATGGAAATGGCCGGTGAGCATATGCAGAAGATATTCGGTATGCAGGATGCTTATCTGAAGAAGCTGGAAAGAGATTTTCAGGTGATGGTGGTAGACCGAAACGGGAGTGTCAGCATTTCCGGGGAGGAACGAAATGTCAGAAAAGTAAGAAGTATTTTGGAACAGCTGACAGAGATATCCCGCAGAGGGAATGAGATTGAGGAGCAAAGTGTGAATTACGCAATTACAATGGGGATGGAAGAACAGGAAGATGTGTTGACGCAGATTGACAGCGATGTTATCTGCCATACCATAAGCGGTAAGCCGATCAAACCCAAAACCCTAGGGCAGAAGCAGTATGTGGATGCCATACGGAAGAATATGATCGTTTTCGGTCTTGGACCGGCAGGTACGGGTAAGACTTATCTTGCCATGGCAATGGCCATCACGGCTTTTAAAAACGAGGAGGTCAGCAGGATCATCCTCACCAGACCTGCCATTGAAGCAGGTGAGAAGCTTGGATTCCTGCCGGGAGATCTGCAGAGTAAGGTGGATCCTTATTTGCGGCCTCTGTATGATGCATTGTATCAGATCATGGGTGCTGAGAGCTTTGCAAAGAATATGGAAAAGGGATTGATCGAAGTTGCACCCCTTGCTTACATGAGGGGACGGACCCTTGACAATGCTTATATTATTCTGGATGAGGCGCAAAATACCACGCCCGCACAGATGAAGATGTTTCTGACACGTATCGGTTTCGGGTCCAAGGTGGTTGTTACCGGAGATTCCTCCCAGAAGGATCTTCCTGCAGGGACCAAATCCGGTCTTGACATTGCCACCAAGGTACTTTCCCGGATTGATGATATTGCATTTTGTAATCTGACCAGCAAGGACGTGGTAAGACACCCGCTGGTACAGAAGATCGTTAAAGCGTATGATGCTTATGAAGCAAAGGAAAAGAGCCGCAGTCATGAGAAAAGCGGCCGAGGGAGATCATAACAGGGAGAACAAAAGATGACATTTTATGTGGAGAATGAGACAGATACCGTGATGACTTTTGAACCAGAAGAACTGGTGGAACAGGTGGCGGAGCAGGTGCTTGCAACGGAACAGTGCCCATACGAAGTGACCTTAAATGTGCTTTTGACAGATAATGAGGGGATACGGAGCTATAACAGAGATTACAGACAGATCGACAGAGCTACAGATGTGCTTTCCTTCCCCAATCTGGACTTTGAGTGTCCGGGGGATTTTGAAATTGATCCTGACCGGGAGGCAGATTACTTTGATCCGGATACCGGTGAACTGATCCTTGGGGATATCATAATTTCTTTGGACAAGGTGTCTGAGCAGGCGGAATGCTACGGTCACAGTCAGAGACGGGAATTTGCTTTTCTGGTGGCACACAGTATGCTCCACTTATGCGGATATGACCATATGGAACCGCAAGAGGCGGCTGTCATGGAAGAAAGGCAGGAAGAGGCACTTCAGAGTTTAGGGATTACAAGAGAGGATTAAGGAGCTGCTAATGAGTCAGATTGAAGTAAAAAACAGACAGATCCAGGCATTGTCTTATGTGCTTTCTGCGGTTACATGGCTGACCCTGGGTAAGATGATCGGTGATAACGGTATCACATATTTTGCTGTGGCGGCAGAGAGTTTTCTGTTACTCTTTAATTTGGTGGGAGGAAGACTTTCAGAGTCGCTTGGCAGAATTCTCAGGAGCAGGTATATGAAAGATCAGTTTAAAAATGCTGACAGAGTAAAAAGCAACATACTGATCTTCCAGTCGGTTCTTGGGATTTTGGGTGCTGTTTTGCTGTTCTTCCTTGCGCCGGTCTTTGCTGAAAAGGTGTTCTGTGTTCCTTATGCAACGCTTGCACTTCGTATCCTGGCACCTGCGCTTGCAGTAAGAGTGGTGAGTCAGATTTTTCTGGGCTATTTTCTTGGCAGTGGCACAGTGGTTCCGGGGACAGTTATCCAGGTTTTAAGGCAGATACTCTATTTCGTATTTGCATTTCTGTTTGTAAAACTGATGTATGCATATGGAGATAAGGTAAAGCTGCTCCTTCGCAATGAATGCCTTCCTTCTATGTATGGTGCTGCAGGAATGGCCATTGCAGTCGCTGTGTCGGAATTATTGCTTCTTTTGCTCGTACTGTTTCTCTATTTTCTCATGCGAAAAGCACAGGGAAGAAGACAGGACGGTCTGCGCAATACAGAGAGTTTTTCGTCTGCCGTGGGCAGTCTGTACGGCGGCATGGCGCCTTATCTTCTGGCGGATGTACTGTCACGTCTTCCTATATGGCTGGGAACGATGTTATTTCTGAGAAGAACGGAAGATCTGGCCGGTGCTGCTGTAACTTACGGAAAGTATTACGGCAAGTTTCTGATCATCTGTATGGTACCGGTACTGATCTGTGGCTGTTTTCTGCACAGTCTCAGTGTAAGGACCGCCAGAGCTGCCAGAAAAGGTGAACAGCAGTACACGAAGGCGCTTTTCGGGACCGGATTTCATATGGGAATCGTAGTGGCTCTGTTTCCGGTTGTGTTTTTTACCGTGCTTTCCACACAGGTCAGTCATCTTACAGAGGGGACTAAAGGATCTGCAGGAGAGCTTGGCAGGATGTTTCTTATCGGTTCAGCGGTGATACTGTTTGCAGTGCTTGCTCAGTTTTTTCTAAGGACGATCATATATATGGACAGAATGAAGCTGGCATTGCTCTTACTGTTGTTATATGCAGCGGTATTTGGAGTTGTTTTGGTTCTCTTCGGCATAGATGCCGGAACAGATGTACTGATCGGTGCCGGACTGATTTCTCTGTTTGTTTTGTGCCTTTGTGCCGGTGCTTATCTTTTCAGGATACTCCGGATCAGACCGGATTATCTGTACTGGCTGGGAATACCTGCCGGGGCTGCAGCGGCCTCAGGGCTTCTTTGTTATCTGTTGGCTAGATTTATGACACCTTATATGGGATATCTTATTACCGTTTTGGTCAGCTTTGTCTTAGGGCTAATTGTGTATTGGAGCCTTTTGATCCTGTTAAGAGATTTTCGAAGACAGGAGTTGGATGTTATACCCGGAGGTTTTGTGATCGAAAGATTTTCCACGCTGTTTTACGGTTCACGAAGGAAATAGTGGAATAAAACCTAAAGAACCGCCGATACTGATAATAACATATCAGCGAGGTGGGCTATGAAGGTTTTAAAGAATATATCATTGTTTATTATTTATCCTGTAACTTTTATTATGATCGGCTTTTTGGTCGGGATTACAGGTATGCGCTATTTTTATCCGGGAAGCTTCATTAGCACAGAGGAAGAGATGCTCCCGCAGTCAGAAACGTATGATATGACAGGTGCAGAAAGTGTTGAGTACACAGAGGAAAATGTAGACATATCTGAGGAAGAGAACGAAGCTGAACCTGAAGAAGATAAAGAGGCGGCGGCAATGCCTCAAAGGCTGAATGCCGGTACCTCTTATGTTCTGGAGGAGACCGATCTCAGGACAGATACCGTTGTGGAGACTACCTGGAAGCTGCCTTCAATGTACATCGGCATGGACAGAGAGCAGTTTGTGGAGGCCATGGAGATATATGAAGCTTCGCCGCCTCTTGACCAGCTGCAGAGGGGATTTGTCAGCCTTGAGGTATTGTCCTTTTCTCCGCAAAAGGTTGTGGTGCAGATGAATTATGAGTATGCAGAACCTGTCAAGAGTTATTATCTCAAGGTGGAGAATAACTATGTGTCCGTGTATCTGGATGATATGATCACACTGTATATGGATACGGATATCTGCCTGAAGGATCTGCCCGAGGAGCTTCAGCAGGAGATCATTGGTATGATGTATGTGCCGGATGAGGAAAGCCTGTTTGGTTTTTTAGAGAACTATTCAAGTTAACAGGTACAGAGGAAATAATATGATGAAAAATAACGTTGCTATTATCGGAGGAGGCGCCTGTGGAATGGCTGCAGCGATCAGTGCAGCAAGAATGGGTGCCTGCGTTACTATATTTGAGAGAAACGACAGATTGGGAAAGAAGTTGCTGGCTACAGGCAATGGCAAATGTAATCTTTCCAATGGAAATCTGTCTGTCAGTGATTATCACAGCGATAATCTTTCTTTGGTGGAGCATTGTCTTGCTGAATTTGGAGTGAATGAGACGGTTTCTTTTTTTCAGAGCCTGGGTTTGATGTTGAAGTCAAAAAGCGGTTACCTTTATCCCAGAAGTGAACAGGCCGCATCGGTTCTGGATGTACTGCGATCCGGTGTGGAGCGATATGGTATCCGTGTGGTCTATGAAGCTAAGGTCAATAGTATTAAGGTATGTAAGAATGGGAAGTATGCGGTTGACTGGAACGGTAAAAATGATGAAACGATACCATTCTTTAACAGTGTGATCTTAGCTTGCGGTAGTAAAGCGTCGCCGAAGACCGGTTCTGACGGAAGCGGTTACAAGCTGGCCAGACAGATGGGACTTACGGTAACGGATGTCGTGCCTTCTCTGGTGCAGCTTCACTGCAGAGAAGATTTCCTGAAGGCCATTGCCGGTGTAAGGGCAGATGCCGTGATACATATTCTGGACGGTCGTAAAACAGTAGCGGTTGAACAGGGAGAACTGCAGCTTACGGAATACGGAATTTCCGGCATACCGGTATTTCAGCTGAGTGGGCGGGTGAATCAGATACTCCGTGAGAACCGGGGAAGAGAATTGATTGCACAGATTGATTTCCTGCCGGAATTTTCTCAAGAAGATTGGAGCCTCTTTGCGGAGTCCAGAATGCAGGAAATATGCGGAAGAAGTAATGAGACAGTGGAAACATTTTTTGCTGGAATGCTCCATAAGAAGCTGATGACATTGTTTATTAAAATGGTTGGTCTCAAGACCAATACACTTGTGGCAGAAGCCGCAAGAGAACAGCTGTTGGAAATATTTGAGCTGTGCAGGCACTTTGTGCTCCACATATCGGGAAGTAATTCCTACGACAGTGCACAGGTCTGTGCCGGCGGCGTCAGTATGAAGGACGTTTCTTTCACATTGGAAGCGTTGAACAGGAAAGGGTTGTATCTTGCCGGTGAATTGCTTCATGTGGACGGCAGATGCGGTGGATATAATCTGCAGTGGGCGTGGACAAGCGGGGTTATCGCAGGACGTGCCGCAGCCATGAGTTCAGACAGGAAGGCTTAGACAGATATGATCAGGATTAATCAGATAAAAGTAAGCGTGGATCGGACCGATACCGCATCGATTCTCAGGAGAAAGGCTGCAGACTGTCTGCGGATTCCAGAGAATCGCATAAACAGGCTGGATATCATAAGACAGTCGGTGGATGCACGCAAAAAGCCGGAGTTGTTTTTCAGTTACACTGTTGATTTGGAAGTTGCTCAGGAAGAAAAGATCTACAAAAAAATAAAAAATCCCCAAGTGAGTCTGGCGGAAAGGCATGAATATGTGTTTCCGTTTTCATTGCCGTCCGGTGCCGGTGCCCTTTCAGATCGTCCTGTGATCATAGGGACAGGACCTGCAGGTCTGTTTTGCGGATATTTTCTGGCGAAAGCAGGTTTTTCACCGATTCTTCTGGAACGGGGAAAAGATGTGGACCGGCGCATCCGCGATGTGGAAGCATTTTGGCGGGAAGGAAACCTAGATCCGGGATCCAACGTGCAGTTCGGAGAGGGTGGTGCAGGCACCTTTTCTGACGGCAAGCTGAACACTCTTGTGAAAGATAAAGGCGGTCGCAATATGACTGTTCTTCGGACATTTGTGGAGATGGGGGCCAAGGAATCCATATTGTATGAGGCGAAGCCCCATATCGGCACGGATGTGCTGTGCGATGTCGTAAAAAATATACGTAATGAGATCATCCGACTTGGCGGAGAGGTGCGTTTTGACTGTCAGATGACCGGTATCAGACAGGAGAATGGCCATATCAGCGGGTTGCTGATCAATGGAAAGGAAGAGATTTCCTGCAAAACGGTTGTGCTGGCTATAGGCCACAGTGCCAGAGATACCTTTGAAATGCTGTATGAAAATCAGATTCCCATGGAAGCCAAAGCGTTTGCTGTGGGTCTTCGTGTAGAACATCCTCAGGAAATGATCAATGAAAGTCAGTATGGAAGAAAAGATTCCGGAATTCTTGGAGCTGCTCCATATAAGGTAACTGCTCAGACGAGTGTGGGAAGAGGAGTGTACTCCTTCTGCATGTGTCCGGGAGGATATGTGGTCAATGCATCTTCCGAGGAGGGGCGTCTGGCGGTAAACGGCATGAGCTATAGCGGCCGTGACGGAGTAAATGCCAACAGCGCCGTGATTGTGTCAGTGACGCCTGCGGATTACGGTGAGGATCATCCGCTTGCCGGGATCCGGTTTCAGAGGCGTCTGGAGGAGAGGGCCTTTCAGCTGGGCAACGGTAAGATTCCCGTGCAGCGGTACGGTGACTTCAAAAAGTGTGTTGATGTGTCCTATACGGCCGGTAAATGTGATGTCACGGTTCAGAAGGAGAGTGAATGTAATTCGCAGCTAACCGTACCGCAGAACAAGGGCGGATATGTCTGGGCTGATGTGAGCAGGATCCTTCCCGATGAATGCAACCGTGCGTTTGTGGAAGGAATGGCCTGTTTCGGTCGTATGATCCCGGGATTCGACAGGTCTGATGCAGTGTTGTCAGGCGTAGAGAGTCGCACATCGTCACCTGTGAGGATTCACAGAGATGAAACACTTCAGTGCTGCGTCAAAGGCTTATATCCCTGCGGAGAAGGTGCCGGATATGCCGGAGGAATCACTTCAGCAGCCATGGACGGCATCAGAGTTGCAGAGGCTGTGGCCAAATCCCTTGTTGACGGATACGGGGAAATGCAGTAAAATTATTACCATTGATTGGAGGAAAACGACATGAACCGTTACCGTGAAATGTTAAAAGATAAGAAGAGAATTGTTGTTAAGATAGGATCTTCATCCCTGCAGCATCACCTGACAGGTGATCTTGATTATATTAAACTGGAGAGGCTGGTGAGAGAACTGTGTGATCTGCGCAACCAGGGAAAGGATGTGGTGCTTGTAACGTCCGGTGCCATTGCTGTCGGCAAGAAAGCAGTTCATTTAAAAGAAATCTCCGGCAATGATCCGGTTTCTGCGATTGCAGTCAAGCAGGCCTGCTCAGCCATCGGACAGGCAAAGCTGATGATGATATATGAGAAGTTGTTTGCGGAGTACAATCAGGTGGCAGCTCAGATTTTGATGTCCAAGAATACCATTGTGGATAATCTGAACAGATATAATGCCCATAATACCTTTTCTCAGCTTTTGAAAATGGGCGTGATCCCTGTGGTCAATGAAAATGATACCGTTGCCACTTATGAGATTGAAATTGGTGACAATGATACCCTTTCTGCCATTGTAGCAGCCCTGATTGATGCTGATCTTTTGATCCTCCTTTCTGATATTGACGGATTGTACACAGATGATCCCCGCAAGAATCTGGATGCCGAATTTATCGAGCAGGTGGATGTCCTGACTGAGGAACTGATGGGGATGGGGAAGGCCAGCACCGGCAGTAATGTTGGGACAGGCGGCATGAACACCAAAATGATCGCCGCAAAGATAGCGACCAGCAGTAATGTAGACATGATCATTGCTAACAGTAAGGATGTAGGCATCATACACAGACTTGCGGAAGGTGAGAATGAAGGAACTCTTTTCCTTGCCCACAAGGATAACAGTTTTGACCTTCCTCTGTTTGTACAGACATTACATAAAAATTGACGGGAGCAAAGATTATCATGAATTTTGAAGACAAGATCAAACGGATCAATGAGTTATATCATAAATCAAAAGCAAAAGGTCTAACTGAGGAGGAGAAAGCAGAGCAGGCAGCGCTTCGCAGTGAGTATGTGGCAAATGTCAGAGCCAATCTGAGAGGACAGTTGAACAATATCAGTATCCGGAAAGAGGACGGCACTATCGAGAACCTGGGTGATAAGTTTTCCGGTAAAGGTACACACTGAATGGAACGGTCGGAGATCCGCAGGGAAGTACTGAAACGAAGGAATGAACTGAGTGATGAATTCAGAAGAATAGCTGCGCTCAAACTGGCAGACCGACTGATCGGACACCAGTGGTTTTACAGGTCTGATACGATACTTGTCTTTGCAGGTTATGGAAGTGAGATCGATACCACAGAGATCATTGAAGAAGCGATCAGAACGGGTAAGAAAGTATATCTTCCAAAGGTGGAAGGGGAGCAGATGGACTTTTACAGGATCCGGTCTCTCGATGATCTTTCTCCCGGTTTTAAAGGGATACCGGAGCCGGATTCTTATGTCGGTTCGGAGTATGCGTTGGAGAGATATGAGTATGTACCTGAGGAGATGGAGCATACATTGATGATCATGCCCGGAGTGGCATTTGATCCTTACAGGAACCGGATTGGATACGGAAAAGGGTATTATGACAGATATTTGTCTGATAAGGAGGGGCTTGCACTGCGCACCATTGCCGTTGGTTTTCAGTGTCAGGCTGTGGAAACTATTCCGGCAAAGGTACATGACGTAAAACCTTATCAGGTGATTTTGGTATAAGATGACGGAGGTGTGATATGGAATATCTGCAGGACATGGGTAAACGCGCCTGTGAAGCAAAATATCAGTTGCAGAAGGAAACAACAGAGGCTAAGAATGCGGCACTTTTGACTGCGGCAAAGGCCCTTTGCGACAATACGGAAAGTATCTTAAAGGCGAATGCTCTTGATATTCAAGCAGGTGAGGCAAACGGGATGCATCCCGGCATGATAGATCGTCTGCGTCTTACAGATGCGCGCATTAAAGCTATGGCAGAAGGTTTGCGCCAGATTGCAGAGCTTCAGGATCCGATTGGTGAGGTGTTAGAGCGTATGGAACGGCCTAACGGATTACTGATTGAAAAGATCAGGGTTCCCATGGGTGTAATAGGCATTATTTATGAATCCCGCCCCAATGTGACCGCTGATGCGTTCGGTCTTTGCTTTAAGACGGGTAATGCGGTGATCCTGAAGGGCGGAAGTGATGCCATCCATTCCAATATTGCCATCACCCAGGTGATCAGAGAGAGCCTGGCTATGAGCGGCGTCACACCTGACGCTATTCAGCTGATCACGGAAACACACAGAAGCGTGACAAGTGCATTTATGAAGCTGAATGAATACGTGGATGTCCTGATACCTCGCGGAGGAGCAGGACTTATCCGTGCCGTGGTAGAAAACAGTACGATTCCTGTGATTGAGACAGGAACCGGTAACTGTCATATTTATGTGGATAAAGCGGCAGACTTAAATATGGCGGTCAACATTATCATGAATGCCAAGACCCAGAGGATTGGTGTATGCAATGCCTGTGAATCTCTCGTCATCCATGAATCTGTGAGAGAAAAGCTCCTTCCCATGCTGAAGGATGCTTTGACTTCACAAAATGTAGAGATCCGTGGAGATAAGGGAACCAGAGAGTTTTTGACTGATTGTGTGCCGGCTGCTGAGGAAGATTTCGGAAAAGAATATCTGGATTATATCGTTTCCGTGAAGACTGTGAGCAGCGTTGAGGAAGCAATTTCCCATATCAATCGATACAATACGAAGCACTCGGAATCCATTATCACCAATGATCCCCAATCGGCTGAGCAGTTTTTAAACGGCGTGGATGCTGCTTGTGTTTATGTGAATGCTTCTACCAGATTTACCGACGGATTTGAATTTGGCTTTGGTGCCGAGATCGGTATCAGTACACAGAAGCTTCATGCAAGAGGACCTATGGGCCTTAAAGAGCTGACTTCTTATAAGTATGCAGTTCGCGGTAACGGACAGATCAGGCGTTAAAATATGGTGTGGCGGGAGAAGAAAACGTGAGTAATATGAGAGGAATTGACACACCGGTTAGAAAAAGAAGACGCCGTGTGTTTAAGGAAGTGGCGAATCTGGCATTTCATTCTGAGAATCTGAAGGATGATATGGAAGCTTTGCCCTATGAGATCGTAGATTATGAAGAATCTGAATTTAATGAGAGTGTTTATGTATACAGAGACCGGGCAATTATCAGAGAAATGATCCGTCTGGCAATGGGCATGAGTCTCCGCCAGGAGAACCGTAACAGACCCGGTCACCTGACCGAGGGTCTTGAGGAGAGTAATATTGATGAAAAATATTACGAGCCGCCCCTGATGCAGGTGATTCCCTCTGCATGCAATGCCTGTCCTGAGAATCGATATGAGATCACAGACTCCTGTATGGGCTGTGAGGCACATCCTTGTCAGGCTGTATGTCCCAGAGGCGCTATTTCCATGGTAAAAGGGCGTTCCGTGATCGATCAGGATAAATGTATCAAATGCGGTAAATGTAAGGACGTATGCCCTTATGACGCCATCTGTCATAAGGAAAGACCCTGTAAAAAGGCATGCGGTGTCAATGCCATCAAGAGTGATTCCAGAGCAAGGGCTGTCATTGACAATGATATCTGCGTCTCCTGTGGGCAGTGTATGGTGAGCTGTCCCTTTGGAGCAATAGCTGACAAATCCCAGATCTTTCAGCTGATTCGTTCCATGCAGACCGGTAAAAAGATCATAGCACAGGTTGCACCGGCATTTGTTGGTCAGTTTGGTCCCAGAGTGACACCTGAGATGTTTAAGACAGCACTGAAGGAGCTCGGATTTGCAGATGTGTATGAGACTGCCATAGGTGCCGATCTTGGCTGTATGGCAGAAGCAGAGCATTATGTGAAGGAAGTTGCTACCGGAAAGCAGGCCTTTGCCCTGACCTCGTGTTGTCCTTCCTGGTCTGTGATGGCCAAGAATCTTTTTCCGGAGACCATAGATAAGATCAGCAATGAGTTGACCCCTATGGTTGCCACTGCCAGGATCATCAAAGCGGAGCATCCCGATGCTTCCGTGGTATTTATCGGTCCCTGTGCATCCAAAAAACTGGAAGCGAGCCGGAGAACAGTGCGGTCCGATGTGGATTTTGTAATCACGTTTGAAGAATTGACCGGAATGTTTGAAGCAAAGGGAATTCTTTTGGATGAGATCAAGGCCATGGATGAAATGCAGGATGCCACCGGCGCAGGCCGCGGTTACGGCGTGGCTGGCGGTGTGGCAAGTGCCATCGAGGAATGTATCAGGAAATATTATCCTGGAACGGAAGTAAAGATTGAGCATGCGGAGAGTCTTGGCGAATGTAAGAAGATGCTTCTGTTGGCTAAGGCCGGGAAGAAAAACGGATGCCTGATCGAAGGTATGGCCTGCCCGGGCGGCTGTGTGGCCGGAGCCGGTACCAATATTGCGATACCTCAGGCGATGAAAGAAGTAGCACGCTTCAAAAGCGCTGCACAGAAAGAGGTTCCTGAGAACATATCAGTATAATGATAGCAGGTGCAAATGGGATGTTAATTGTCGGGTGACTTTGCCGCATATATGAATAGCAAAAACCAGTTGCAGTTTTTTGGAAAAAAGTTTACAATAGACAAAGTATATCAGATTGACAAAAGCGTATGTGATGCGCTTTGGAACGGAGGAAAAATGACTAAGATCAGAACAAGATATGCCCCCAGTCCTACGGGAAGAATGCATGTAGGAAATCTGCGTTCGGCGCTGTATGAATTCTTGATCGCAAAGCATGACGGCGGAGATTTTATGCTCCGTATTGAGGATACAGACCAGGAACGTTTTGTGGAGGGAGCTACGGAGATTATTTACCGCACAATGGAGAAAACGGGACTGATCCACGACGAAGGCCCTGACAAGGACGGCGGTTACGGTCCCTATGTGCAGAGTGAGAGAATGAAGACAGGCATCTATATGAAGTATGCCAAAGAGCTTGTGGAGAAAGGTGAGGCATATTACTGCTTCTGTGATAAGGAGAGACTTGCCGGTCTGAAGACTGAAATCGTGGAAGGCAAGGAGATTATGATCTATGACAAGCATTGTCTGAAGCTTTCGAGGGAAGAGGTCGAGGCAAATCTCGCCGCAGGCAAACCTTTTGTCATCCGTCAGAATAATCCTTCTGAGGGTACCACTACCTTTCAGGATGAACTTTACGGCGACATCACCGTGAATAACAGTGAGCTGGATGATATGATCCTGATCAAGTCTGACGGATATCCCACTTATAATTTTGCCAATGTTGTTGATGACCACACCATGAACATCACTCACGTGGTGAGAGGTAATGAATACCTGTCTTCCTCGCCCAAATATGTGAGACTGTATGAAGCGTTTGGCTGGCAGGTTCCCGTTTATGTACATCTGCCGCTGATCACAGACGAGAATCATAAGAAGCTTTCCAAGAGAAGCGGTCACTCTTCCTTTGAGGACCTTGTAGAGCAGGGCTTTCTGACAGAGGCCATTGTCAATTATATTGCTCTTCTTGGCTGGAGCCCTGAGGATAACAGAGAAATCTTCACATTGGATGAACTGATCAAAGAGTTTGATTATAAGAGAATCAGCAAATCCCCTGCTGTTTTTGATATTGTAAAGCTTCGCTGGATGAACAGTGAATACATGAAAGCCATGGATGCCGACACCTTCTATGAGATGGCAGAGCCTTATTTGAAAGAGGTTCTGACCAAGGACTTTGATCTTAAAAAGATCGCCGGCATGGTAAAGACCCGTATTGAAGTATTCCCGGATATTGCGGGTCAGGTGGATTTCTTTGAGGAGCTTCCGGAGTATGATTCTGCCATGTATACTCACAAGAAAATGAAGACCACAGTTGAGACTTCCCTGGAGGTTCTCAAGGAAGTTCTTCCTATTCTGGAGGCGCAGGAGGATTACAGCAACGATGCTCTTTATCAGGCACTGTCCGCTTATGTGGAACAGAAGGGCTGTAAAAACGGTTTTGTGATGTGGCCGATCAGAACTGCCGTGTCCGGTAAACAGATGACACCGGCAGGTGCCACTGAGATTATGGAGATCCTTGGAAAAGAAGAGAGTCTTAAGAGAATCCGCAAAGGAATTGAATTGCTTGAAGCTGTCTGATCTGTTGAATCATGCTCAGCGCAAAGCTGTGATGCACGGAGAGGGACCTATGCTTGTATTGGCAGGTCCCGGCTCCGGCAAGACCTTTGTGATCACAAACCGTATCGCCTATCTGATCGGGCATTATGGTGTGGATCCAACCAATATCCTGGTCATTACTTTTACAAAAGATGCTGCTGTAAATATGAAAAACAGATTCCTTTCCTCTCACACTGTTTCACAACCGGTCAATTTCGGAACTTTTCATGCAGTCTTTTATCAAATACTCAAAAGCTCCGGCTATCGTCAGACGGATGCTGTCTTAACAGATTCTGAAAAGAAACGCTATATTATCCCAATTTTAAAAGATTATATCAGAGAACAGCAGCTGTATCCCTCTTACGGTGATAATTTGGAAGAGGAAGCAGTGAGATTTCTTGCTGCCATCAGTTGTTACAAAAATACCGGTGACAGGGAACGTGCAGAGAGTTTGCTCGAAACAACGTTACGCATGGGTTTTGAACCGATTTTGGTGGCATATGAGCAGAAACGCTGTAAATGTAAGAGATTAGATTTTGATGATATGTTATATCAGTGTCAGCAGCTTTTGGAAGAAGATGACTGTGCACGCAGGTTTTGGCAGGGAAAATTCCACTATATTATGATAGATGAATTTCAGGATATCAATCCCAGACAGTATGAGATTGTCAAATTACTGGCTGGCGAAAAATGTAATATCTTTGCTGTTGGTGATGACGACCAGTCCATCTATGGATTCAGAGGGGCTGACCCTGGAATTATGCATCGTTTTTTATCCGAATATAATGATTCAAAGCTTGTGGTATTAAATTTGAACTATAGGAGTACGCCCTCCATTGTCAAGGGTGCTTCCATTGTGATCCGTGACAATACGGAACGGTTTGACAAGAAATCTGAAGCATACAGTAAAGAGGAAGATATTGGAGTTATTATACAGAACTTTGCTGATAAGCAGATGCAGTATCAATTCCTTGCACAAAAGATTCGTTCCATGAACAGAGAAGAATGCAAGAGCTCGGCTGTCCTGTTTCGGACCAATGCACAGATGCAATCTTTTTCCACTGTGCTCAGAAAAGAGAAGATCCCATATAACATGAAAGAGAAGGGGAAATGTATTTACGATCACTTTGTCGCACGGGATATCAGAAGCTATCTTCAATTTGCGGTTGGAAGGAAAACAAGAAGTTTACTGTTAAAGTTCATGAACAAACCGTATAGAAATCTTCAGAGAGAGGCTTTGGAGGAGGATGAGGTTTCATTTGAAAAGGTAAGGCAATATTATTTGCGATATGCGCCACGAGAGGAACACGCAAAATCTTTGTTTGAGCTTGGTGAGTTGGAAGAAGGGCTGAATAAGATTTCCGGCATGACACCATTCCTCAGTGTGCAATACATTCGGCATAAAATGAGATATGATTCCTATCTGAGAAAGAAAGCAGGAACCGATTATGGGAAGTTGGAACAGTGGATGGAGGTACTGTCTTTTCTGACTGATGATGCGTCTCGCTTCAATGATGCAGAGAGCTGGTTTCAACATCAGGATGCTTTTCGGCAAGAAATACAGAAAAGGGACACGGAGAAGACGCAGGAAGGGGTAAATCTGATGACCGTGCATGCCTCTAAAGGCCTTGAGTTTGATACGGTATGGATTCCTGATGTGAATGAGGGAATGTATCCCTATGGTCATATGTTGGCAAAAGAGGCTGTAGAAGAGGAGCGCAGATTATTGTATGTGGCAATGACACGGGCAAAAAAAAGTCTGGGCATTACCTTCGTGACAGGCACGAAAGAACGTCCCAGACTCATGTCAGGATTTTTGAACAGACTTGTCAAAACTGTAGGCAGTACCTTGGATTATTCCTGATCTTCAACGATTTCATCAAATTCGCAGTTATCCAGATACTCATCAAAAGCATCTGCCACACGCTCGTATTCCTCGTCATCTGCAATATAATCAAGTACAGGCTCTTCGTTGGGGTCGTCAGGATTCTCGCTGTAACCGTAGAACCATACCTCTCCATCATCATTGTTGCCATCTTCATCCAGAGGCAGTAATACAATATAATCTTTACCTTCCACCTCTAAAATATCACACTTTTCTAAGAAAAACCTTTGCTTATTTTTATAATTTTTTTACTATTTCTTTATGATATATCTTCTTTTCAATCCAGGAAGCCTCTGATATCTATATCCTACTCTCCCACACTATGTTTTATAGACAAAAAAAGCGAAGTGATGCAGCCAATGGTT
>JAZRCR010000075.1:0-64487 GCA_045659805.1 Acetatifactor sp. | reverse complement strand
CACCAGACTCGCTGCTTTGCAGCTCGGACAGGTGGTGTTTTCGGCATTAATACAAAAATATTCAATTCAAGTAATTCTAACATCCTCTCAAAGAGCAAAACGAGTGCAGTCATACTTCCTCGGTCCTGTTCTTTCTACATCGTACGCAGGCCGTTTCAGGGTATCTTTTCCTATCATCTTACTATTACTTTATTCTTATATTTTCCCATATATAGATCCCCCATCGCAGATAAAATTATTAACATAGCCGGGGGACAGTGCGGAGAGAGTGAGGTGGTGGCGGGGACAGGGCGGGAATGTTTTGCTCTTTGAAGGGATGTTAGAATTACTTGGGTCCGATATTTTTGTGTTAATACCGAAAACACCACCTGTCCGAGCTGCGGAGCAGCGAGTTTGGTGTTCTCGGTATTGCCCTTAACAAAAATATCGGATCCTTAGTAATTCTTACATCCCGAAAACGCAAAACCATTTCAGCCCTGTCCCCGCCATCACCCATCCTCCCTACGCGTCAACATCCGGCGGAAAAATCCCTCTTGAAATTATGGGGTGAATGAAGTATATTATTAACATCTACATTAGGAGGTGTCTGATATGAATTTAAAAGGACGCGACTTTTTGAAATTGCTTGATTTTACATCGGAAGAGATTACATATTTGCTGGATCTTGCAGCTGATCTGAAGGCGAAGAAGAAACAGGGAATTCCTGTGGATACTTTGAGGGGCAAGAATGTGGCATTGATTTTTGAGAAGACCAGTACCCGCACCAGGTGTGCGTTTGAGGTGGCTGCCCACGATCTTGGAATGGGAACCACTTATCTGGATCCCTCCAGTTCTCAGATTGGCAAGAAGGAGAGTATTGCCGATACTGCAAGAGTGCTTGGCGGCATGTTTGAGGGTATCGAATACAGAGGATACGGACAGGAACTGGTTGAGGAACTGGCAAAATATGCCAAAGTTCCGGTATGGAACGGTCTGACCAATGAGTTCCATCCTACCCAGATGCTGGCAGATTTGTTGACAATCCGGGAGCACTTCGGATATGTGAAGGGCATTAAGCTCACTTATATGGGAGATGCCAGATACAATATGGGTAATTCCCTGATGGTGGCATGCGCCAAGATGGGTATGCATTTTACGGCATGTACCGCAGAGAAGTATTTCCCTGAAGCTGCCCTGGTGGAGGAATGCCGCAGGATCGCTGCTGAGACCGGTGCCACCATTACGCTTACGGAGGACGTTACGGAGGGAACCAATGGAGCGGATGTTATTTACACAGATGTGTGGGTATCCATGGGTGAACCGGATGAGGTCTGGACAGAGCGTATCGCGGAACTGAAACCTTATCAGGTAAATATGGCGGCTATGAAAAATGCGGGAGAAAGTGCAGTTTTCATGCACTGTCTGCCGGCATTCCATGATCTGAATACGAAGATTGGTGTACAGATTGCAGAGAAGTTCGGTATCAGTGAGATGGAGGTTACTCACGAGGTGTTTGAATCTCCTCAGTCTCTGGTATTCGAGGAGGCTGAAAACCGTATGCATACCATCAAGGCTGTGATGGCTGCTACCCTGTAAATACCGGCGGGGACCGGAAGGAGAATGTTTGTGGAAGTGATCCGAGAGTACAGTCAGTCCGCTGTCAAAAGCCTGCTTTGCGGCTGCCGGATCGGGAGCCGTGTCTGTTTTTATGAGACGACAGACTCTACCAACGAGCAGGCGAAGTTAGAAGCGCAAAACGGCGGAGTCCACGGTACCTTGGTTGTTGCCGACAGGCAGACTGCAGGGCGTGGCCGGCGTGGCAGAAGCTGGGAGAGCCCGGCCAATGGCAATATTTATTTTTCCCTGGTCCTGAGACCGGAGCTTGCAGCGGATAAGGCCCATATGCTGACTCTGGTTATGGCAAATTCCGTGGCAAGGGCCATACGGCGTGTGACAGGGGTTGATTGCCGCATCAAATGGCCCAATGATATCGTGGCTGACGGCAGGAAGGTCTGCGGCATCCTGACGGAAATGAATTTTGAAAGTGATGGGAGCTATTGTGTGATCGTGGGCGTAGGGATCAATGTGGGCTTGCAGGAATTTCCGGCAGAGCTTCTGGACAAGGCGGCAAGTCTTCAGGAGTTTGGGGGAGTTTTTATATCCAGAGCGCAGCTGCTTGCTGAGGTGATAAAAGATTTTTCGGAGGATTACGACGTCTTTATGACGAAGGAGAGCCTGAAGGGCCTTCTGGACAGCTATCAGCAGCTGCTGATCAATAAAGATGTTCCGGTTAGGGTGCTTGACCCGAAGGGAGAATATGAAGGAATCGCCCGGGGCATAACTGAGACGGGAGAGCTACTTGTGGAGACAGATGCAGGTGTCGAGCAGGTGTACGCCGGAGAAGTATCCGTGCGGGGAATCTGCGGTTATGTTTAAAATCATGCAAAAGTGAGGATTTATTATGGCGGATAACAGAGTGGTGCTCTGCGGAGCCAACGCCTACGAGCAGAAGTATTATTTTAATGAAGATTTTAGGGGGATACCGGATTCCATCAAGGATGAGCTTCGCATCATATGCGTGCTTTTCACGGAAGAGGTAGGCGGTATCTTTACCATAGTATTTGAAGAGGACGGGACACTTTCCCTGGAGACGGATGCAGAGGAGGATGACATCTATTACGATGAGATCTCCAGCGGTCTTCTTGTGGGAGAGATCCGCAGAAAGAGGCAGGAGCTTCTGGAGTCTTTAAGCCTCTATTATCGCGTGTTTATCTTGAAAGAGGATGTTTCGGAGCTTTTGGAGGAAGAAAAATGATTTTTGTGATCGATGTAGGCAATACCAATCTGACACTGGGTGTATATGATGGCAAGGAGCTGAAAGCGACTTTCCGGATGATGACCAAGACACCCAGGACATCGGATGAGTATGGAGTCATGCTGACCACACTTTTGACTACCAAGGGGATCACCACCGATATGATCGAGGGATGTATCGTGGCAAGCGTAGTGCCCGATGTGATGCATTCTCTCACAGGCGGTATCCAGCGGTATTTGGGCGCGAAAGTGATGACAGTGGGCCCCGGACTCAGGACGGGCATCAAAGTTGTCACAGAGAATCCCAGAGCCATTGGCGCAGACAGGATCGTGGACGCTGTGGCAGCTTATGAGAAATACGGCGGACCGGTGCTGGTCATTGATTTCGGAACAGCGACCACCTATGATCTTGTGACGGCAGAAGGACATTTTGCGGCGGGCATTACGGCGCCCGGCATCCGAATCAGCTCTGAAGCATTGTGGTCTCAGGCGGCAAAGCTGCCTAAGATCGAGATTAAGAAGCCTAAGTCCATTCTGGCTCAGGAGACCATCACCAGTATGCAGGCGGGTCTGGTATACGGGCAGATTGGTCAGACAGAGTATATTATCCGCAAGGTGAAAGAGGAGAGCGGACTGGCAGACCTGAAAGTGGTTGCAACCGGAGGCTTGGGCAGGCTGATATCGGATGAGACGTCAGACATCGACGTGTATGACAGCGCCCTGACCCTGGACGGACTGCGGATCATTTATGAGAAAAACCGCAAATAGGAAGAAAATATGAGTAAGTTGACGATTGGTTCAGTTACGTTAGACAACAATGTAATATTGGCTCCCATGGCAGGTGTAACAGACCTGCCATTTCGTCTGTTATGCAGGGAGCAGGGGGCCGGCCTGATCTGCATGGAAATGGTCAGCGCCAAAGCAATCTATTATAATAATAAAAACACTGAGGAACTGATGGAGATCCATCCTGAGGAGAAACCGGTGTCTCTGCAGCTGTTCGGTTCGGAACCGGAAATTTTAAGTGAGATGGCAAAAAAGATCGAGGAAAGACCCTTTGATATCCTGGATCTGAACATGGGCTGCCCTGTGCCAAAGGTGGTAAATAACGGGGAAGGTTCCGCACTGATGAAAGAACCGAAGCTGGTGGAGCAGATTCTTTCCGGACTTGTAAAAGCCATCAGGAAGCCTGTGACGGTGAAGATCCGAAAAGGCTTTGATGAGGAGCGTGTCAACGCGGTGGAGATCGCCCGGATTGCTGAAAGCTGCGGCGTGGCGGCGATAGCTGTCCATGGAAGGACAAGGCAGCAGTATTACAGCGGGCAGGCAGACTGGGATATTATCCGGGCAGTAAAGGATGCTGTCAGGATACCTGTGATCGGTAACGGCGATGTGGACGGCCCCGATGCGGCAGCAAGAATGATCCGTGAGACCGGCTGTGATGGTGTCATGATCGGAAGAGCAGCTCAGGGAAATCCCTGGATCTTTCGGGAAGTGGTGCATTTTCTGGAAACCGGGGAGTATCTTGACAGACCGTCTTTGGCAGAGAAAAAAGAATTGATCCTTCGGCATGCTTCTCTTCAGCTGGCGGTAAAAGGTGAATATACGGCGGTAAGGGAGATGAGGAAGCACCTTTCCTGGTATACGGTGGGAATGCCCCATTCCGCCAGATTCCGTCAGACAATCAATACCATTGAGAGCATGGATGAGCTGGTGCAGGCGGTAGATCTGATATTTGGGCAGTGATCAGAGTGATGATGCATAATTTGTGCAGGGAATCATACAATGTTACCTGATGTTCATATACTGATATCATGGACACGATCATATATCTCAAAATGGACCGAAAGAACATGGTAAGGACACAGATCCCGCCATCCTTCCATATCACCCCGTTGCAGGGGGAAGATCTTGTACAGAAGATGCGGGGGAAACCGGACGATGACTGGGAGAGTATCAGACTGCTCCTTGTGACGGTGCCCTGGGACATTGACACATGTTACAGCTGCTGGCCTGCAGAACTGTCCCGCTATCTGATCCCTTTTTTCGGATACAGCTCCTGTGTGGAAACGGTTTGCCATGTCACAGTGGAGCGGTGGATGAAAGAGAAAGGCGGCGGAACTCGCTGGGAAGATATATGGCCATTCCCGGAATATACTGATTGTCACCGCAGGATGTATGCGGATCTGCTTTTGCAGAAAGGGTTGGAGCGGGTGACGGCTCTCCGGGTGCCTTTTTGCGTGTTCGGATATGAACAGTTTGTTCCCCGGATTCTGGCGCCCCACCTGAAGAAGATCAAAAAGCTGACTTTTTTTGTGGTCGGCAGGGTGCCGGAACTGTTGGAAGAATACCTTCGGGAATTGTCACAGGAGGAAGGGCTTGTTGCCGATCTGCGGGTGCTGGAGGCAGAAATCGGATACCGGAGGCTCAGGCCGGAATGCGAACCGCAGTCGGTAATCCTGGATTTTTCGGGGGAAGAAAGGCTTGTGCCTGCAGCAGGGACTGCGGGCATCATCTGGATCGATTTGGACTCCTCGGAGATAAAAAAACAAAAAATAATAACAAAATCTGTCGAAACTGCTTATTTTTCCATGAAAGAGGAGTGGGGAAGGCTTGACACTGTCGGTAAAAATAGGTATAATACCTAAGTTAATTAGGGTATTGGACACAGGTGAATGGACGTGATGCCATTTAACCTAATGTGCGGTTGCAAAATAATGTGAAACGGAAGGGTACGGTAATGCAGGAGAAGAAGAACATTTTGACTTATGAAGGTCTCAGAAAATATGAAGATGAGCTTCATGAGCTGAAGGTGATCAGACGCCAGGAAGTGGCGCAGAAGATTAAGGAAGCAAGAGAGCAGGGAGACCTGTCTGAGAATGCTGAGTACGATGCAGCAAAGGATGAACAGCGTGATATCGAGGCGAGAATCGAAGAGCTGGAGAAGATCCTGAAGAATGCGGAAGTAGTGGTAGAGGACGAAGTGGATCTTGACAAGATCAACATCGGTTGTAAGGTAAAGATCCTTGATATTGAATTTGACGAAGAGCTGGATTACAAAATCGTTGGTTCTACAGAGGCTAACAGCCTGAAGGGCAAGATCTCCAATGAGAGTCCCGTGGGCAAGGCTCTGATGGGAAGCAAGGTGGGAGATACCGTTACGGTTGAGACCCAGGCAGGTACTTTTTCTTATAAGGTACTGGAGATCCAGAGAAGCAACTAATCAGATAAAGGAGTGTAGACAGTGGCAGGAGCACAGAATCAGAACGTTCAGGAACAGGATATTAATCAGCTGTTAAAGGTAAGAAGAGAGAAGCTGGCCGTTTTGCAGGAAGCGGGCAAGGATCCCTTTCAGATCACAAAATACGATGTGACCCATCACAGCACCGAGATCAAAGATAACTTTGAGACCCTGGAGGGTCAGGCTGTCAGGGTGGCAGGCCGTGTTATGTCCAAGCGTATCATGGGTAAGGCATCTTTCTGCAATATCCAGGACCTTCCCGGCAACATCCAGTCTTATGTGGCACGAGACAGTGTGGGAGAGGAACCTTACGCTGAATTCAAGAAATATGATGTGGGCGATATCGTAGGTATCGAAGGTGAAGTGTTTAAGACCAAGACCGGCGAGATTTCCATCCATGCCCAGACTGTGACTCTTCTCGCCAAGAGTCTGCAGATTCTGCCTGAAAAATTCCACGGTCTCACCAATACGGACATCCGTTACCGTCAGCGTTATACTGACTTGATTATGAACGCGGATGTAAAAGATACCTTTGTAAAGAGATCTAAGATCATCAGCGCTATCCGCCGTTACCTGGAGGGCGAAGGCTTCCTTGAGGTGGAGACTCCTATGCTGGTTTCCAACGCAGGCGGCGCTGCTGCCAGACCTTTTGAGACCCATTACAATGCGCTGGATGAGGACGTTAAGCTGCGTATCTCTCTGGAACTGTATCTGAAGAGACTGATCGTAGGCGGTCTGGAGAGAGTGTATGAGATCGGCCGCGTATTCCGTAACGAAGGTCTGGACACCAGACACAATCCTGAATTTACCCTGATGGAGCTGTACCAGGCTTACACCGACTACAACGGCATGATGGATCTGACTGAGAACATGTTCCGTTATGTGGCGCAGGAAGTGTGCGGTACCACTCTGATTCCCTATGCAGAAGAGATGATCGATCTTGGAAAGCCCTTTGAGCGTCTGACCATGATCGATGCAGTAAAAAAATATGCAGGTGTTGACTTTGACGAGATCCCCGACACCGAGGCAGCCAAGAAGATCGCAGACGAGAAGGGGGTTCACTACGAGAAGCGCCATACCAAGGGCGATATCCTGAACCTGTTCTTTGAGGAATTTGTAGAAGAGCATCTGATCCAACCGGTATTTATCATGGATCACCCCGTAGAGATCTCTCCGCTGACCAAGAGAAAGCCGGACAAGCCCGACTATGTAGAGCGCTTTGAGCTGTTCATCTACGGCCGCGAGATGTGCAATGCCTACTCCGAGCTGAACGATCCCATCGATCAGAGAGAGAGATTTAAGGCGCAGGAAGCTGCACTTGCAGCAGGCGATGAGGAAGCCAACACCACTGACGAAGACTTCATGAATGCACTGGAGATCGGTATGCCTCCTACAGGCGGTATCGGATACGGCATTGACAGATTGGTAATGCTGCTGACCAACTCACCGGCGATCAGGGATGTATTGCTGTTCCCCACGATGAAGAGCATCGATAAGTAATTTGGCAAAAAAGCCAGTATTTATGCGGGTTTTAGGGGGTTTTGAAAACCTAAAAAACTTGCACTTCACATCACACTTATACCAATTGGTGCAGAAGTTTGTGCAGAGGTGGAAAAATCGCAAATTAAATAAAAATACTGCCACCGGGTAGTGAATGTTAAGCATTCGATTATACATCGTTAGGTCTTAGAAGATGTATAGTCGGATGCTTATTTTTTGGAGGAAATGATGAAAAAAACAAATTTATTATTAAGCTACTTTAAGAAAGAAGAAATTATATTATGGAGTTCTTCTGTAATTCTGATATTGGTTTCGTTTGGTATATTCGATAGAGAAAACTTCTTAACGCTTGTAGCTTCATTGATAGGAGTTACATCGCTGATTTTCAATGCAAAAGGTAATCCTTTTGGGCAATTTCTAATGGTTATTTTTTGTGTGTTATATGGAATTATTTCATTTACTTTTTTGTATTATGGCGAGATGATAACCTATCTTGGAATGACAGCACCAATGGCTGTTGTTGCGTTAATCTCGTGGCTGAGAAATCCTTATCAGGGAAACAAAGCAGAAGCAAAGGTTAATCGTATAAAGAAGAATGAGTATATCTTTATGTGGTTTATAACTGTCATCGTAACAATTATCTTCTATTTTGTTTTAGAGTATTTTGACACAGCCAATATCATACCAAGCACCATATCAGTAACAACAAGTTTCTTGGCTGTTTATTTAACTTTTAGAAGAAGTCCATATTATGCAATCGGATATGCAGCCAATGATATTGTGTTAATTGTTTTATGGGTATTAGCTTCTTTTGAAAATATGGCGTATGTGTCGGTTGTAGTGTGTTTTATAGCTTTTCTTGCAAATGATATTTATGGTTATCTGAGTTGGTGCGAGATGGGAAAAAGACAAGCTTCTTAACGAATCGCAAACTTCAAAGAAAACTCTTTCCCAACTATAAAGAAATCGCAAAGGAAGGAGTGGATTTGCTATGAGTAACAGTTTATCAAAAGTACATCCGGAACTTATCTCGGAATGGTCGGATAGGAACTATCCTCTTACACCGGACAATATTACATTTGGCTCAAATAAAATAGTATGGTGGAAAGGTTTGTGTGGTCACGAATGGCAAGCCAGCGTGAAAAGTCGCTCGTCTGGAGAAAACTGTCCTGTATATTCAGGGAAAAGAGTTGCCACGGGTATCAATGATTTAGCAACCTTAAAACCAGAACTTGTAAAAGAATGGTCAGGTAAGAATACATTGAAGCCAACGGAAGTTACTGTTGGTTCGCATAGGAAGATAATTTGGAAATGCAAATTGGGACACGAATGGTAACTAAGGGACAGTAAAGCATATCACACAGTATTGATTTTTTGATTTTGTATGATGTATAATTTAGTACCAGGAAAGATTTGCACATAAAAGGATGCGAAGGAAAGGATAGAAGTATTTTGAATAAAGACAGGAATCAGGCACAATGGTTTGCTTCTGAAGAATTTGAACGGGAATATCATTATAATGGTGCGCTGGGGGCTTTTTGCAGCCCTGAGGGCAGCAGGATTTGTCTGTGGGCGCCCACTGCAGATGCGGTGGAGCTGTATCTGTATCCGGCGGGACACGGGTGTGAAGCCCGGGAGAGTATCTCCATGGAAAAGGGTGACAAGGGCGTCTGGCACTATGAGACTGCTGAGGATCTGAATGGGGTGTATTATGATTTTGACGTGACAGTAGCGGGAGAGATTTGCCGCACGGCAGATCCCTATGCTGTGGCCTGCGGCGTCAACGGTTACCGAAGCATGGTGCTTGATCTTGAGACCACCGATCCGGAAGGATGGGAAGAAGACAGCACACCCGAAAAGACTCCGGAGCAGGTGATCTACGAATTACATATCAAGGATTTTTCCTGGGATCCGGCAGGCGGCTTTGAACCGAAGGATCGTGGCAAATACAGCGCTCTTAGCAAAAAGGGAACTACACTTCGGGGAGATGGAGTGCATTCCACCGGTCTGGATTATCTAAAGCGGCTTGGTGTGACTCACATTCAGCTGATGCCCATCTATGATTACGGTTCTGTGGATGAGGAGAATTGGGAAGAAGGATATAACTGGGGATATGATCCGGTAAACTATAATGTTCCGGAGGGAAGCTATGCCTCGGATCCTTACCGCGGGGAAGTGCGGGTGAGAGAACTCAAGGAAATGATCGCATCTCTGCACAGGGAAGGATTCCGGGTGATCATGGATGTGGTCTATAATCATACGTATGTAAATGATTCCTGGCTGTGGAGAACCGTGCCCGGATATTATTACCGGCAGAAGCCGGACGGGTCATCCTCCAACGGTTCCGGATGCGGAAATGATGTGGCTTCCGAGCGGAGCATGTGTGCAAGATACATCCGGGAATCTGCCCTTTATTGGGTGAGAGAATACCATATAGACGGCTTTCGGTTTGATCTTATGGGACTTCTGGATCAGGAACTGATGGAATCCATACAAAATGCTTTGGATGAAGAGTTTGGTCCCGGTGAAAAGCTGGTGTACGGAGAGCCTTGGAGGGCGGACGACACCTGGCTGTCAAAACCGGCAGTTTTGTGCGATAAGAGCAGTCTGAAGAAGATAGACGGAAGGATCGGCGCCTTCTGCGACGATACCAGAGATGCGGTGAAGGGAAGTCTGATGGATCTGCAGGCCAGGGGATTTGTGAACGGCGGCGGTATGGACAGGGAGGAACTCTGCCACTGTATTGCCGGCTGGGCGGGAAGCCACGGGGCGGCGCAGACACCGGACCAGACCATCACTTATCTGTCCTGCCACGATGACTGGACGCTCTGGGATAAACTGGTTTACACAATGGATGTGGACAAGAATTTCCAGGGAATTATGCCGGAACTCTTTAGAGCCAATCGTCTGGCTGCGGCCATCAATTTCTGCTGCCAGGGTCGGCCGTTCTTTCTGGCAGGAGAAGAGTTTGCCAGGACCAAGGCAGGTATCAAAAACAGCTTCCGCTCCGGCAGTGAGATCAATCAGATGGATTGGAACAGGGCTTGGAAAAACCGGGAGCTGGTAGATTATTACAGGGGGCTGATTGCTCTGCGTATGCAGCTGCCGGGCCTGCAGGATAAGGATTTTGGTGCAGAAAAGAGGATATTATGGGCACAGGAGCCGGCGCCGGACTGCGTTACAGTTTGCCTTGATAATGCCGGAGAGGGAAGCCGGTGGTCCTTGCTGCTGCTGATCTTTAATTGCAACCGGGTCGCAACTGAGATTGCCTTGCCGGAAGGTAACTGGCAGATCCTTGCAGATGCAGACTCCACATTCTGCTGGCAGGAAGAACAATTTATTGCAGAAACAGTACAGGCAGACCCCTTCAGCGCTCTTATACTGGGCGCAAAGTAAATAAGCGAACAGTTCCCTATTTTTTGGAGGTGACCTCTGCGCAGGAGGCGCGCTGTACCAGCTCCGGGTGGAGCAGCAGAGAACTGAGACACACGTTATTGACCTGATTCAGCATGGCAAAGAAAGCGCTTTTGCCGATGTTGGTGCGATCCTGGCGGATGGTAGACAGAGGGGGCAGCGTGTAGCGGCACATGGGAATGTCGTCAAATCCCAGAATGCTGATATCCTCGGGGACTTTGAGACCCAGCTCCAGGCAGTGGATCATGACACTGTGTGCCAGCAGGTCGTGACTGCAGACGATGGCAGTGCATCCTGCGCCAAGGATCCTGGGTAAGTGCAGGGAAAGACATTCATTGATAAAATCCGCACTGCCGCAGACAGAGTCGTCGATGTATAGTCCGTTGGAATGCATGGCCTTTAAAAAAGCCTGGTGGCGCTGGCGGTATACATAGGCGTGCAGCGCGCTGCTCAAATATCCTATCCTGGTATGACCGAGACTTTTCAGATAATGGACAGCCAGTTCCATACCTTCCGCGTTGTCAACACCCACATGTGTTACCTTGGGGTTGGCGCTGATATGATTATCGTAGAGGACGGCAGGTGTTTTGCAGGTTTCAAAGTCCTGCATCCAGGGATCGTACATCGCCAATCCCAAAAACAGCCCACCGCAGTAATTATTCTGCACCATATAGGTGTCATAATGATCATCCAGCTGCATCTGATGATTCAAGGGAATGGTCTCAACCTGAAAACCTGCCGGTTCGGCAACCTTGCGGAAGCCTACCACCAGATCATAGCCGAAGTCCTCCGGCTTGGTGTATTCCATATTCGTAACAAAAATAGCGATTTTAGGCATATGTGAGCTGCGGGCATTCCGGGAATATCCCATTTCTACAGCCTTTTCCAGGACAGTCTGCCGCATCGTCCGGCTCACATCTTTGGCACCGCTGAGTGCCTTGGATGCTGTGCTCTTGGAAATGCCCAATTCGCGGGCGATATCATCTAATGTAGCCAAATAAATCATCTCCCCTGTGTGGTTAAATTAAAAGTATTATATCACATACTTATGACAAAAGTAAATAAAATACTTGGCAAATCGACAAAAAATGTTTCGGCACGTTTCGATTCGTGCTGAAAATATTAAATACGCAGTGGATTTATGGGAAAAAACAAATAAATTGTACAATTTATCGAAAAAATACTTTGGTTATTGACGGGTATCCGAAAAAGTACTATACTAATGCAAACAAAACATTTCGAAATATATGATTGATCAATATTCATAATAATATAAGGAGCAATATACAATGAAAAGAAATTCCGGTGTTTTACTGTCTGTCACCAGCTTGCCTTCCAAGTACGGTATCGGCTGTTTTGATCAGGCGGCTTATGATTTTGTGGACTGGCTGGTAAGTGCCGGTCAGAGCTATTGGCAGATACTTCCCTTGGGTGCGACAAGTCATGAAGGAGCCTGCGACTCCCCTTATCAGGCATATTCCGCTTTTGCGGGAAATCCGTATTTTATCAGCCTTGATCAATTGGTCAAAGAGGGCGTTCTCACGAAAGAAGAGTGCGAGAGTGCAGAGTTGGGGGCGGATCCTGCAAGGGTCGATTATGAATTGCTGTATAAGAACCGTATGCCTCTGCTGAGGAAGGCTTATGAGCGCAGTGAGATTTATGAGAGTGAAGACTATCGCCAGTTTATCGATGAAAATGCCTGGTGGCTGGATGATTATGCTCTGTTTATGGCGGTTCGGGAGTTCTTTTCCAATCTGCCTTTTTATCAGTGGCCGGAAGATATCCGGATGCATTACGGGTTTGCCCTGGATCACTATCGTGAGAAGCTTTATTTTGATGTAGAATTTCAGAAGTATCTGCAGTTTAAATTCTATGAGCAGTGGAGCGGACTGAAACAGTACGCAAACGATAGAGGCATTCAGCTCGTAGGTGATATGCCCATTTACGTATCCCCTGACGGTTCCGATGTCTGGGCGCATCCCGAAATGTTCCAGCTGGATGAAAACAATGTGCCGGTCAGGGTGGCAGGCTGTCCCCCTGACAACTTCAGCGCCGAGGGACAGCTGTGGGGCAATCCGCTTTACCGCTGGGATCATCACAGAGATACGGGATATCAGTGGTGGATTACCAGGATGTGGTACAGTTATAAGCTCTATGACGTTGTGCGCATCGATCATTTCCGCGGTTTTGACGCTTATTATTCCATTTCAGCGGCTACCGGAAAGGCGCAGGACGGTTACTGGGAGAAAGGTCCCGGCATTGAGCTGTTCCACACATTAAAAGCACATCTTGGTGAGCGCGGAGTGATCGCAGAAGATCTGGGAATGATGACGGACAGTGTCCGGCAGCTGGTGGCGGAAAGCGGTTTCCCCAACATGAAAGTAATCCAGTTTGCTTTTGATATCAATGATATCGGAGGGGCCAACGAATATCTTCCTCATAATTACAATAGCAATTGTGTTGTATATACCGGTACGCATGACAACGAGACTCTTTACGGATGGTTTGCCGGTCTGACCAAAGAACAGAGAGAACAGATCAGGGATTATCTTGCAGATCATGATACGGCTAATAAGCGTATGTATCAGAAACTGATCGCGCTTGCCATGATGAGCGCCGCGCAGACATGTATCGTTCCCGTGCAGGATTGGCTGGGGCTTGACAACAGCAGCCGCATGAATACGCCTGGTACGGTGGAGGATAACTGGAGCTGGCGTCTTGTACACGGTCAGCTTACCGGAGAAAAGGCAGAGGAAGTTCTCACCATTACGAAACGTTATGGACGCGTCAACTGGAAAGCCATCCACTATCTGGAAGAAGTATAAAAAGGAGAAAGCCGGATTTGGTTCTGCCTGCTGTGAAAAAACAGTATTATTGTACAAAATACACAAAAAAACGGGCTTTTTTTATCTGAAATAGCTTGTTGACGTAAGGTGCACAGTGGTGGTATACTTAAAAAGGACTTGCGAGAAAACTGTTCAAGTTGCGCTTATAGGGTTTCGCAATGTTTCGTAGAAAAATGCCAAGATTTGTAGTCTTTGGCAGATGACAACAATGGCAAAAACAGGTGTAAACACTGTGTTGCATAAAACTATTTATTATTATTTCAGGAGGAAACAAACATGAAAAAAGTTATTGCATTGCTGTTGGTATGCGTAATGACTGTTGGCATGCTGACTGCTTGCGGAAGCAAGAAAACAGAAAAGATTTCCCTGACTGTATGGGGACCTCAGGCTGAGCTGGGCGAGAACAACGACGGCTGGCTTCCTACCTGGTGTGAAGCTTTCGATGAAGCTCATGACGAGTGGGATATTGAATTTACTTATGAAGTATGTGGCGAAGGCGATGCCGGTACCAACGTAACCAAGGATCCTTCCGCTGCAGGTGATGTTTATTTCTACGCAAACGACCAGCTGGGAACCCTGCTGCAGGCAAATGCCATCGCTCGTCTGGGCGGCGACGTTCTTGAGCAGATCAAGGCTGATAACACTGCTGAGATGGTAGCTTCCGTTACATCCGGCGAAGGTGTTTACGGTGTTCCTTTCACCACCAACACCTGGTTTATGTATTATGATAAATCTGTCTTCTCTGAGGAAGATGTTAAGTCTCTCGACAAGATGCTCGAAGTTGCAGGCCAGAAGGGCAAGAAGGTTTCCTTCCCTCTGACCACCGGTTGGTATTTCGCTTCCTGGTACGTTGCTAACGGCGGTACCATGTTCGAAGACGGCACCAACGGTGCTGCAGGTATCCAGTTCGGTAAGGACAACGGTGGTGTAGAAGTTACCAACTACCTTGTTGATCTGGTTGCCAACAAGAACTTCATGAACGATGCAGGTGGTGCAGGTCTCTCCGGTCTCGGCGACGGCACTGTTGCATGTTACTTCTCCGGCACATGGGATGCTTCCAAGGTTAAGGATGCTCTCGGTGACAACTGGGCAGCTACCGTTCCTCCCACCATCACCATCAATGGCGAAGCCAAGCAGCTGATGTCCTTCGGTGGTTCCAAGGCTATCGGCGTTAACCCTAACTGCGAGAATCCCAAGGCTGCTGCAGCGCTGGCTGCATGGCTTGGTTCTTCTGAAGCACAGCTGGCTCACTACGAGTTCAACGGTACCGCTCCTGTTTCTGTAGAGCTGATGACCGAGAATGCTGAGATCTCTTCCAACCCTTCCTTCAAGGCAGCTGTTGATACCGTAGGTACTGCTTCTATCGCACAGCCTTCCATTCCTGAGATGGGTGCTTTCTGGGGCGCTGCTGAAGCTATGGGTAACGCTATCTACAATGGCGAAGTAACTCATGACAACGCTGAACAGAAAACTGCTGATTTCAATGTTTCATTGAATGACAAGGGTCTGTAATCTTTCGATTTTACTGAACTGAAAGAATATGGGCGGAGGCCTGAATGTAATGGCCTCCGCCTTTTTCAACAGAACATAAAGTATATGCATCGGATATTTATTGATTTATTGGAAGGGGTTAGGTAAAGTGTCAACAAAGAAAATTAAAAAAACTGCGCCGGCACAGCGAATGATGGCTGAATCCGACACCCTGTTCGGCGCTTTGAAAAACGGCGGTTCCATTGTATGGCTTTCCTGCCTTGTCATGGGTCTTGCCAATATGATGTCAGGCCAGATGATCAAGGGACTACTGTTCCTTGCTATTGAGATCATCGGCATTGTTTTTTTGGTCATCCCCAAGGGTGGCTTATACTGGATTTCCATGCTTCCCAGCCTGGGTGACAAGGTGATGACGGAAGAGTGGAATGATGAAAAAGGTGTATATGAATACGTGATGGGAGATAATTCCCAGCTGATCCTTTTGTATGGCGTTGCCACCCTGTGTATCATTCTGGTGCTTGTTTTTGTGTGGAGAGCTTCCGTGCGAAGCGGCTACAAGGCACTGTGTGTGAAGAACAGCGGCAAGCGCGTTCCTGCTTTTAAAGATGATGTCAACGGTCTGTTCAACGAGAACATCCACAAAACTCTCATGAGCATGCCTGTACTTTTCCTGGGCGTCTTCACTATCATTCCTTTGATCTACATGATGTGTATGGCGTTCACCAACTACTCCAAAACAGGAGATCATCTGATCCTGTTTGACTGGGTAGGTTTTGATAATTTTATCAGTTTGTTTAACCCCAATTCTTCTGTAGGTAAGCAGTTTTTGGAGGTTCTGATCTGGACTCTTGTCTGGGCGGTGTTTGCAACCTTCCTGAACTTCTTTATGGGTACCATTGTGGCGATCCTGATCAACCGCAAGGGTACAAAGCTGAAAGGACTCTGGAGAGGACTTCTGTCCCTGACAATCGCAGTTCCTCAGTTTGTTTCCCTGATGGTCATCAACTCCATGCTGCAGCCGGACGGTATCATCAACCGTATGTTATGGAACTGGGATATTTTGGCGGAAGGTACGAGGCTTCCGTTCCTGACCAATGCAACCTGGGCCAGGGTTACTGTTATCGTTGTCAATCTGTGGGTAGGTATTCCTTATACCATCATGCAGGTGACCGGTATTCTGAAGAATATTCCTGCTGAGCAGTATGAGGCAGCCAGTCTTGACGGCGCCAATGCATATCAGCAGTTTAAAAGTATTACGCTCCCCTACATGCTGTTTGTTATGACACCGTACCTGATCACTCAGTTTACCGGTAACATCAATAACTTCAATGTAATCTATCTGACCACCCGCGGTTATCCCATCGGTGTAGGTGACACGGCCGGTGCTACGGACCTTCTGGTTACCTGGCTGTATAAGCTGTCGGTAGATAAGCAGGAGTACAATATGGCTGCCGTCATAGGTATCTTTACATTTATCGTGCTGAGTATCGTCTCGCTTGTGACGTATCGAAGCTCCGGATCTTATAAGAATGAGGAGGGCTTTAAATAATGAAAAAGAAAACTGCTCCCCTGAGAAGCCGCCGTTTTGTGGCAGATACTGCTACTCATGTGTTCCTCACGGTAATGTGTCTGGTATGGATCATTCCCTTTGTCTGGCTGCTTGCACAGAGCTTCCGCGCGGATAAGGGACAGTACATCTCAACGTTCTTCCCTACGGCATATACCTTTGATAACTACGCAAAGCTGTTTACGGATAAGACGATCATCGACTTTCCACGTATGTTTATGAACACGCTGTTTGTTGCGATTTGTACCTGTGTGATCAGTACTTTCTTTGTGCTGAGTGTTTCCTACTGTACCAGCCGTGTGAAGTGGAAAATGCGCAGACCCTATATGAACCTGGCTATGATCATCAATCTGTTCCCCGGTTTCATGTCCATGGTGGCTGTGTACTTCCTGCTGAAAGCGCTGGGTATGACTGAAGGTGACAAGGTATATCTTGCACTGATCATCTGTTTCTCCGCCGGTGCCGGCACGGGCTTCTTTGTAATGAAGGGCTATATGGATACGATTCCGAAGGCACTTGATGAAGCGGCGTATCTGGACGGTGCTACCAGATGGCAGACGTTTACCAGGATCACGATCCCGCTGTGTAAGCCCATCATTGTGTATCAGATCATTACTTCCTTCATGGGACCCTGGGTAGACTTTGTTTTTGCAAAGACCATTGTAGGTGCACAGTCAAAGTATTTTACGGTGTCCATTGGTTTGTTCAACATGCTGGAGAAAGAGTATGTATATGACTGGTTCACCAGATTCTGCGCAGGTGCTGTACTGGTTTCCATCCCTATCGCGCTGCTGTTTATTTACACCCAGAGATTCTATCAGGAAGCCATGAGCGGCAGTGTGAAAGGTTAATATTATGAAGAACAGAGCGCGGATCATATGTCTGCTGCTGTCAGTTCTGCTTTTTGTTGGTTGTGCTTCTGATTCCGCTCCTGATACGTCAGGAGCGGTTTTGGCGACAAAAGCAGTAGAAACAGAGCAGGTGCTTGCTGAAATCAAAGCATTGGGTGAGAGTCCCGATGACAACTATCGCACTTTTTATGAGATTTTCGTTTATTCCTTTTGTGATTCTGACGGGGATGGGATCGGTGATCTGAAGGGTGTGATCTCTAAACTGGATTATCTTGAGGAGTTGGGAATTAACGGAATCTGGCTGATGCCTATCCATCCCAGCACCACATATCACAAATACAATGTTTCAGATTATTATGCCATTGATCCGGACTACGGAACCATGGAAGATTTTGAGGCATTGATTGCAGAGTGTAATTCCAGGGATATCCGTGTGATCATTGATCTTGTGGTCAATCACACCGGTTCCGAACATATGTGGTTCAAGGAAGCCACAGACTATCTGAGAGATTTGCCGGAAGATACAGAGCCCAGCGCCGAAGAGTGCAAATATCTTGACTATTATTTCTTTTCCAAAGAATCTGCCGGAAACGGTTCCCGTACGGTAGAAGGAACGGATTGGTATTATGAAGGCATGTTTGACTATGCCATGCCGGATCTGAATCTGGGGAACGAAGCGGTCAGGGCAGAGATCACGGATATCATGAAATTCTGGCTGGACAAGGGTGTTGCAGGTTTCCGTCTGGATGCGGCAAAGGAGTTTTATTCCGGTCAGATCAGCAAAAATGTGGAAGTCCTGAACTGGATCCAACAGACAGCTATGTCGTTAAAACCTGACTGTTATCTGGTGGCGGAGGTATGGGAGACATTTTCACAGATAGCGTCTTACTATGAGAGTGACATTACCAGTATTTTTAATTTTGCCTTCGGCAACAGTGACGGCAAGATCGTGAAAGTATTGCAGGGAGCCGGCAACGCTTCCGTGGTGAACACTTATGCCACAGCTTTGGAGAAGGCAGACAATGCGTACAGAGCAGGCAATCCGGATTATATTGATGCTCCTTTCTTAAGCAATCACGATGTGGGAAGGATAGCAGGATTTGTCAGCAGAGATGAGAATAAGATCAAGCTGGCAGGCGCCATGAATCTGTTTATGAGCGGAAGTGCTTTCATTTATTACGGTGAAGAAATCGGTATGCCGGGAAGCGGCAACGATCCCTCCAAGCGGGCGCCCATGTATTGGAATGCAGAGCGGAATGAGGGGACCACTGATCTGCCCCCGGAGTGCAAACTCCCGGAGAACTATCCCCTTGGCAGCGTGGAAGAACAGCGGGATGACGATTCCTCTGTCTACAACTATTACCGCCAGGCCATTGCTATCCGCAATGCGTTGCCGGTGATCTCTCACGGTGTGCCTACTGCGGAGACTGGGCTGAACACAGGTTGTGTATCCGCATACCGTAAGACCTGGAACGACCAAAAATGCATTATTCTTATGAATATTGACGGAAATCCTGCAGAAGTGGACTTGTCAAACTATCAGGAATGGGAGTTGGCTGCAAGTTTGTCTGCAAACGATGAGAAGATCACAGTCAAAAAAGATGTTTTGAAATTACCTGCGTGGGGCGTGGCGGTTCTTTTGCCCGCAGAATAAGGAGAAATGAGATGAATTCAAAGAGGCTGAAAAACTGGGGTATGGTGTTTGTGGCGGCCGGTATCGTGGGCCGGAGTGTTTTACAGAACGGATTGTTGGGGATAGGTACCGTGAGCGGTACGGAACTGATGCAGAATATGCAGGAGTCTTCGAGTGTCATGATCATTGCGACGGTAGCACTGGTGTTGGAGGCACTGGAAACCTGTGCGGTTCCTATCTTTGCTTTTGCACTGGTGGAAGGTTTCCTTCATACGGCAGACTGTATGGGATATCTGATGCGTCTCGGCGCGCTGGCATTGCTTAGCGAGATCCCTTACAATCTGGCTATGAGCAATCAGCTGTTTGACTATAATTCCCGCAATCCGGTATTCGGACTGGCGATTGGATTGGTCATGCTGTACCTGTACCGCTTGCTGGGTGAAAAGAAAATTGCCTGTATCATTGCATCTCTGGCAGCATTTATATGGATACTCATGTTAAAAGTTGAACACGGAATTCCCATGATTCTGCTGATCATTGTACTGTGGTTCTTTCGGAAGAACCGCACGACGCAGAGTTTTGCGGGTGCGGCAGCGGCAGCTGTGTGTACGTTGGGATCCTTATTCTACCTGTTTGCACCTATGAGTTTCCTTGTCCTCCACCGTTACAGCGGTGAAAGGGGAGAGTACAACCGCGTGGTGAACTACCTGTTCTACCCCGTAACACTCCTTGCCGCCTGGCTGGCAACTATGTATCTGATATAGTGTGAAATTAAAAAATCGTTCCGTAAGGTTGTGAATGAACTGCAACGGAACGATTTTTTTTGTGTCCGCTACGATTTTTCGCGGAGCGAGAGTGGCCGTTATACCAACACTTTCTGCAGGGGAGCCGTTTCGCCATCAATTGAAGCTTAATGTCCAACCGTGTGATCGGCGGCCGCTCTGTACTCCCGGGGCGTGATTCCGTACCGGGCTTTAAACTGGCGGTTGAAGTTGGCCAGAGAGTCAAAACCGGTTTCACCGGCTATGGTAAGAATCTTTTCCCCGGTGAAACGCAACATCTGTGCAGCAGCATCCAGGCGGCACTTATTTACATAACTTGCGAAACCGGTGCCGGTCCGTTCCCGGAACCAGCGCATGAAATGGCTGGTGCTGAAGCCACAGCTTTCGGCAGCCTGTGCCACGGTGAGCTTTCCGGAAAAATTATCCTGCACCAGCTCAAGTACCTGCTTCAGTCTCAAGGTGTCCCGGGATTCCCGCTCGGGAGGGGTTGGTTGCAGTCGGATCAGATGTAAGAGCAGCTGCAGCATGGACGCCTTGACGCCGATCTCGTAGGCGATGGCCTTCTCCTCGCAGAGTGTCTCCGCAAGCTGCAGACACCCGGAGATCTCAGGATATTTGGGATGACCGGGACCTATGAGAACGGGATGCAGAAGCTGACCGTTTTCCAGCGGGATCAGGTATTCACGGGTGCAGGTGTCAGCGGGCCCAGAACTCAGAATATCCGTCTGAAAAATAAAGTTTTCGTACTCCATAGAGTGACCGGCAAAATAACGCATGGCATGGAGTGTGTTTGGGGGGATGATGAAAATGTCACCTGTATTTGCGGTAAAGTGTTCGCTTCCCATCTGTATCCGGCCTTTCCCCTTTTTGACATAGATGAGCTCCATGTTTTTATGCCAGTGAAGTGCCACGGAAGGGAAATCCTGGGGGATAGTGCAGGGATATATGGTAAAGGGAAACAATACGCTGCCATGCAGCTTGGTCTCCTGAAGATGCTGTGATCCGGGTTGATACATAAGAACCTCCTTGGTGTGTAGGATATGATAGAATTGTATCAGATTTTGACACAAAATGCGATGATTTTTTAAAAGAATAATTTTATTCTATCAAAGGATACTATATCTGAAAATATTCCTGCACACAGGAGGAAGAACTACATGACAAATATGATAGAAAGAGAATTGACACAATACATCGGCGCGGAAATCAGGGAAGCAACTCTGTCTCAACTGTATCAGGGACTTTTGCAGCTGGTACAGGCAAGGGCCGAAGAAAGGGTACAGACCGTAAAAGGCCGTAAACTTTATTATATTTCGGCGGAATTCCTGATCGGTAAGCTGCTTGGCAATAATCTGATCAATCTGGGACTGTATGATGCGGTAAAAGAATGCCTGGAGAGAAACAGCAGATCTTTGGCACAGCTGGAAGAAATGGAAGCGGAGGCGAGCCTGGGAAATGGCGGTCTTGGACGCCTGGCGGCCTGTTTTCTGGATTCCCTTGCGACCTTGAATTTACCCGGTGACGGAATCGGCCTGCGCTATCACTGCGGTTTGTTCCGCCAGCGTTTTGATCGGGAGCTGCAGCGGGAAGTGCCGGATTACTGGTTACCTTCGAACAGTTGGGTCAAGCCCACAGATACTGTTTTTCCTGTGGTGCTGGCAGGTAAAACCTATCAGGCGCGGCTGTATCAGTTGGCGGTTACCGGTTACAATGGCCGCACTAATCATTTGAATCTTTTTGATCTGGATACCATCGATGAAGGTCTGATCGGAGGGGGAATCAACTTCGATAAAAATAATATTGAAAAAAATCTCACCCTGTTCCTGTATCCGGACGATTCCGATGAGGCGGGACGCTTGTTACGGGTGTATCAGCAGTATTTCATGGTCAGTGCCGGTGCACAGCTGATCCTGCAGGAGAGCATTGCCCGCGGCTGTAATCTTCACAACCTGGCGGATTATGCGGCTGTCCAGATCAATGATACCCATCCCAGCATGGTGATCCCGGAACTGATCCGTCTGCTGACAGAGCGAGGCATCGGGTTTGACGAGGCAGTCCAAATCGTCACAGAGACCTGTGCCTATACAAATCATACCATTCTGGCTGAGGCACTGGAAAAATGGCCCAGACATTATCTGGAGACAGTGGTTCCACAGCTGGTACCTATTATAGAGGCACTGGACAGGCTTGCAAGAAGTCGCACGGAGGATTCCACCACTGCAATTATTGACGGACAAAACAGGATTCATATGGCCCATATGGATATTCATTTTACCCATTCCACCAATGGAGTGGCTGCGCTGCATACAGAGATCTTAAAAAACAGCGAGCTTGCCAATTTCTACCGGTTGTATCCGGAGAAATTCAACAACAAGACAAACGGAATCACCTTCCGCCGCTGGCTTTTGTCTTGTAATCCGGCTCTGGTAAAGCAGATAGAGTCATTGATCGGCGGTGGCTTTAAGAAGGATGCAGAGGAGCTTGGTAAGCTGCTTCCTTTCGCGGAAGATAAAGACGTGTGCAGAAGGTTTGCACAGATCAAGATGGAGAATAAGAGAGCGCTGGCTGTCTGGCTGCAGAAGACGCAGAATGTTACGGTGAATCCCGGCGCCATGTTTTCCATACAATCCAAACGACTTCATGAGTATAAGCGTCAGCAGCTGAATCTGCTGTATCTCATCCATCAGTATTTTGAAATCAGATCCGGCAATCTGCCGGCGGTGCCGCTTTTGAGTATTTTTGGCGCAAAGGCCGCACCTGCATATACTATTGCCAAGGATATCATCCATGCACTGCGCGTCTTAAGCTGCGTGATAAGGGAAGATCCGGTGGTTTCCCGGTGGCTGCAGATTGTGTTTGTGGAAAATTATAACGTGACCGCTGCGGAAAAGATGATTCCTGCCTGTGACCTGTCAGAACAGATCAGTCTGGCCAGCAAGGAGGCCAGCGGCACCGGCAATATGAAATTTATGCTGAACGGCGCGGTGACTCTGGGCACCATGGACGGAGCCAATGTGGAGATCTGTGAGCAGGTTGGCAAGGACAATATTTATATTTTCGGACAGACCTCCGATCAGGTGATGAAGCGCTATGCAAACGGCGATTACAGCGCAAAGCAGTGGTATGAGGGGGATCCCAATATTGCCAGGGCTGTGGATTTTCTGGTTTCTGAGGAAATGCTCCGGTACGGCTGCGAGGAGAATCTATGGAGGCTGCACAATGAGCTTATTCACAAAGACTGGTTCCAGACCCTGCCGGACTTTAACGCCTATGCGGTCCGCAAACAGCAGGCTGTCAACGATTATGCAAGGAGTCCGGAAAAGTGGCAGAAAATGTGCCTGACCAATATTGCCAAGGCGGGATTTTTCTCCAGTGACAGAACCATCGCGGAGTATAACAGGGATATCTGGCATCTGTAGGAAGAAACGGCGCCGGAAGCTGGTGGAATTTGGCCTTTGAAGGATAATGGAATCTCTTCTTTACATTTGAGAGGATGGGTGGTATGATTGTTGTTAATGGAAAATTGTTTGAAAAAGACCACAGAATATGTTCTTTTGGATTGTTTATGGCGTATAAAAAGTGTTGCGGAAGAAGGAGAACCGGCTGATGGCTGAGACTGTGTGGCGGGCATTTCCGGTGGAGTAGCAGATCCGTATCCGGGAGATCTTTTCGTATTTTGAAATTTCACAAACCCATGTCTCTTCACAAGTTTTTCGTGACAGGGGAAGCAGGTGCCGGGTTATTGGTATTTTCTTTTTCTGCTCAGGGACTGCTGACCGTTTGGCTCCGGGACAAGGTGTTCGCTTTGTCGGCAGCGCAGAAGGAAGTTATGAATGCAATGCTTGCTTACATTCAATCTCTGGATGCAGGTGAAGAGACATTGCAGAAGGAGTACAGGTATCTGATTCCCTACACTCACATCCCCAATTATCTGCAGATGATCGGTACCTATTATCATCAGCTGTTTTTGATGCTGGCAGGGGAAGAGGTTATTTCTGTGGCATCTTCGGCGCCGGATGCTTTGACTTTTGGCAGGGCAATCAGTTGTTTGAACAGTAATCTGGACAGGCAGCCGGCGGTATCGGAGATTGCCCGTTTCTGCAGAGTCAGTGTGGCAGGATTGAAACGAATTTTTCGGAAATATGCGGGTATCGGTGTCCACACAGAGTTATTTTTCAAAGGCGTTTAAGAGGGAGACCGGAAGGAATCCTTCTGAGGCAAAGAATATATAGATCTGAAATTACATAAATAAGAGCTGTTTATCCATAGATATTCCCTTTTGGTTGCATTATAGTTAAAGGTAAGATACTTGCAAAAAGAAAAGGATAAAGAAAAATGGGAAAAGTTACAAACCAGCTGGAATATGTTTTGGGACAGTTTGACATCCATGTGGATGTGCAGCCTTACGGCAACGGTCATATCAACGACACCTATCTGGTGACGCCGCAGAAATATATTCTGCAGCGGATCAACACGGCAATCTTTAAGAATCCCGAGGAGTTGATGGAAAATATCTCTAATGTTACCTCTTTTCTCAGGCAAAAGATTAGTGCAACTGGCGGCAATCCGGACAGAGAGACGCTCACGGTGATCCCCACAAAGGAGGGTAAACGCTTCTATCGGCTGGATGCAAACAATTCCTTCCGCTTATACCTGTACGTTGCGGATACAAAGACCATTGAGGACAGCAAGACGGCGGAGGATCTGTATGAGGCCGGTATCGGCTTCGGACATTTCCAGAAGCTTCTGGCAGATTATCCCGTGGAAAATCTCTTTGAGACCATAAAGGATTTTCATCACACACCTAAGCGTGTGGAGGCACTGAAGGAAGCGGTGCAGAAGGATCTTGCGGGACGTGCGGACAGCGTGCGCGAGGAGATAGCATTTGCTCTGGAAAATGCTTTCTGGGCTGATGCTGTGGTCAAGGGTATGGAAGAAGGGGAAATCCCGGTGCGTGTTACCCACAATGATACCAAGATCAACAATATCCTGTTTGATCAGGAGACCGGAAAGGCAGTCTGCGTCATTGATCTGGATACGGTGATGCCCGGCAGTATTCTGTACGATTTCGGTGATGCTCTGCGTATAGGGGGCTCCACAGGCGCAGAGGATGAGACCGATCTTGATAAAGTATGGTTTAATGAGACGGCATTTGAAGCCTTTGCAGAGGGATATCTCAGTGAGATGAAGGAGTCTCTGACTAAGCGGGAGTGGGAGCTTTTGCCCCTTTCCGTGAAGCTGATGACTTATGAGTGCGGTATCAGATTCCTGACAGACTATCTGAACGCCGATACATACTTTAAGATTCACAGGGAACATCAAAATCTGGACCGCGCCAGAAACCAGTTTAAACTGGTGGAAGATATCGCCCGCAAAGAAGAGGTTCTTATGGATATTGTGAAAAGATTACAATAAATGAGGTGGCAGACATGAAAGAGATCAACAAAGAAAGTATCAGGAACCCGGAGAGGTTTACAGCGCATACGAAAATGACAAGAGAAGTCCTGGAAGCAGCGCTTGCAGTGGCTCTCAAGAAAATCGACAAGCTCTGGGAGGATGTGCATGGGAATTTTCCCGGACATGCCAGCGTGAATAATGTGTATGGGGAAACCGTGAATTACGGTACCGGCGGCTGGAATACCGGCTTTTGGACGGGAATGCTGTGGCTGGCATATGAGGCTACCGGTGATGAGAAGTACAAAGAGAGGGCACTTTCCCATATTCCGTCTTTTTATCAGAGGATTGATGAAAAGGTGGGAGTTAACCATCACGACATGGGTTTTTTATACGTTCCTTCCTGTGTGGCAGCCTATAAGCTTGTCGGTGACGAGCAGGCCAAGCAGGCAGCCCTGAAGGCGGCTGACCATCTACTTACAAGATACATTGAAAAGGGTGGCTACATACAGGCGTGGGGTAATGTAGGAGAGCAGCCAAGGCTGATCATAGACTGTATGAATAATATCCCACTCCTTTATTGGGCGGCAGAGGTTACCGGTGACCGTACATACTATGACAAGGCGTATCACCATGCCATGGCAACCATTCATAACATTGTGAGAAGCGATGCCTCTACGTATCACACCTTTTATTTCAATCCCGATGGTACTCCCGACAGAGGAACCACGGCCCAGGGTGCCCACGACAATTCCTGCTGGGCAAGAGGACAGGCCTGGATCATAAGCGGGCTGCCTCTTTCTTATAAGTATACACAGAATGAGGATATGCCGGAGCTGTTTGAAAAGGTGGCCAACTACTTTATCAACCGTCTTCCCGAAGATCTGGTACCTTATTGGGATCTTGATTTTGCAGACGGAGACGGAGAACCGAAGGACAGTTCTTCCGCGTCCATTGCCGTGTGCGGACTTCTGGAAATGCTGCCTCATATTCGGGATGAGGAGACCCGCAGACTTTATGCCGGTGCGGCTGACAAGATCATGTACTCTCTTTATGAGAATTACAGCACCAAGGATACGCCGGAATCCAACGGCCTGCTTCTACATGCGGTGTATGGAAAGCCACAGAATAATGGCGTGGATGAATGTAATATCTGGGGCTGTTACTACTATATGGAGGCTTTGGTGCGTCTGCTGAAAGGAACAAAAGCCTATTGGTAAAGATGCACAATTCTTAAATTATTATAGAATGACGTCTTGAACAAAGCGGTGTCTTGTTATATAATTAAGAAAAACTTATCATATACGGAGGATGATATTATGGCTTTTTGTGAGAAATGTGGAAAACCATTGGAAGACGGTCAGAAATGTACTTGTGAAGCAGCAGCACCTAAGGCTCCCGTTGAGAACGTGGCACCCAAGGCTCCCGCTAAGGGCAAGGGTAAAAAGGGCCTCATCGCTGTGGCAGCAGTGATCGTGGTTGTTCTTTTGATCTCTTTACTTACCGGTGGCAAGGGATATATGTCCCCTGTTGAGGACTTTATGTCTGCCATCAACAAGAAGAGCACTGATGTTGTGAAGATTTATACAACCCTGATGCCTGATTTTGCTGCAAAGCAGTTTAAGAGTGTTTATAAGCAGGTATTGAAGGTTGTTGACGACGCAGCGGACTCAATGGATGATCTGAAGGAAGAACTGGAAGAGTACTATGATGATGCTACCGATGAGTACGGCAAGTGGAAGCTGACATTCGAGAAGAAGTCTGCCAAGAAGCTGGATAAGGATGATATTGAAGAATATCAGGAAGAATGTGAATCTTATTACGAGAATTACATGGAAGGCTCCCTTGAGTATTTTGATGAGATTCTTGAAGATGAGGATTATCTGGAAGATTTCGCTGATTCTCTTGACATCAAGGAGAAGCAGGCAAAATCAATTGTTAAGGCTATGAAGAAATATTATCAGGCTTATGAAGATCTCAAGGTTAGTGCCGGTTATGAAGTGAAAGGTAAATTCGTGATCCAGGCTGATGATGAGTTCAAGACTGAGTATGTGAAATTCATCGTGCTTAAAGTGAACGGCGACTGGACCTACTACGGTATCAGTGATGGCGATCTGTACTTTGGTGATTATTACGATTATTTTGAATTTATCGAGGATGCGCTTTACGACGGTGCTCTGTTTACCAATGTAAATTTCTAAGAAGTATACGGAAGTAAACATCATATCCGAGTAGTATTTGATGTGAACATAAAGGGAGGTGTGCTTGGCGGCACACCTCTTTTTGATACAATAAGAAATTTCTTATTGTATCAAAATACTCCGTGAGGATGCGCACTCGCGCGTACAAGGTAAATGTCGCTTTTGCGACCGCGATCGGCGCGAGAGTCCGCGGGATCGCACTGCGACGGAAGGCAAGCTTTGATTGCCGGTTTTTGAAGAATTAAAAGATATCAATTTGTTTTCTAAGGTGAATGTTGACGTGGGGGGCCACGGTATTTTGTGGAACGATGATATGGATCTGTCTTGTGATGAACTTTGGGAGAATGGTGTCGAAGTGGAAACGCCTTTTGACGGTCTTATGGCATTCAGTGATGCTACCGATCTCTGGGCACTGAATGAAAGCACACTGAGAAAAGCAATCGCTTACGGCAAGCTGATCGAAGGGGTTGATGCGCGTAAGTTCGGGAAGCAATGGGTTGTATCTGTGGACGCTATGCGAAGAGAATACGGAGAACCGGGAGATTGACAAGGCTGATGTAAAAAGGTGCCGCAAGGATGCGACACCTTTTTAAAGACTTATATTCTCTGGCTTACAGGTTGAAGTATCTCTGGAACTCAGCCGGATGAGGTATCTTCGCCATTTCAAGACACTCTTTTCTCTTGGTAGCGATGAAGTTCCTGATCAGGTGCTCGGGGAATACGCCGCCGGCAGTCAGGTAATCGTGGTCGGCCTCCAGTGCGTCCAGAGCATCCTCCAGGCGGGTAGGCAGGGAGGAAAGCTTTGCCTTCTCTTCCTCGGGCAGGTTGTAGAGGTTCATATCGTAAGGGCCCCAGCCGTTTGCATGAGGATCAATCTTGTTCTTCACGCCGTCAAGACCTGCCATCAGGATCGCTGCATAGCACAGATAAGGGTTGCAGGTGGCATCGGGGTTACGAAGTTCGAAACGTCTCAGAGCCGGTGTCTTGGCATATGCGGGGATACGGATTACGGCACTGCGGTTGGAGGTGGCATATCCCACGGTCACAGGTGCCTCAAAGCCGGGCACCAGACGCTTAAAGGAGTTGGTGCTGGGATTGGTCAGGGCACAGAGAGAAGCGATGTGCTTTAACAGTCCGCCCATGAAATAATGTGCGGTCTCGCTTAAGTGGGAGTAGCCATTATCATCAGAGAATACGGGCTCGCCGTCCTTTAACAGCAGCATATGAACGTGCATGCCGTTGCCGGCCTCGCCGTAAACAGGCTTAGGCATAAAGGTTGCAACCTTGCCGTATTTTAAGGCGGTGTTGTGGATGATATATTTGATCATCATGGTGTTGTCTGCCATCTTGGACATCTGTCCCAGCATGGGCTCGATCTCGAACTGCCCTGCAGCACCTACCTCGGGGTGGTGATACTTGATGGGAATGCCGGCTTTCTGCATTTCCAGGCACATCTCGGAACGGCACTCATAGGAGGTATCCAGAGGCTTTGCTACATGGTAGGCTTTCTGATGTGCCACGATGGTCCCCTTGCCTTCGATATCACTGTTCCAGTAAGCCTGTGCGGCATCTAAATTCAGTGAGATATTGTTGGGATTCACAGACCAGCCTACATTGTCAAAGAGATGGAATTCAAATTCCGGGAGGATCAGCATGGTATCGGCGATGCCGGTGTCTTTCATATACTGCTCAGCAGCCAGAACAATATTGCGGGGATACTGACTTAAAGGTCTGTTCTCCGGATAATCGATGACCATGGCATTACCGGTCAGCGATAAAGTGGGGATGGAACAGAAAGGGTCTACCATGGCAGTATCCAAGTCGGGGATAAATACCATGTCACTTTTTTCAACCACTGCGTAGCCGTAGTTGGAGGCGTCAAAGCCGATTCCGTCCTTTAAGGTTTCTTCAGTAAACTGCTCCGCGGGAATGGTAACATGACGGAACTGACCGTTGATATCCACGATCTTGAAATCGACCATCTGGATATCGTTATTTTTGATTAAATCCATTACATCTTGTACACTTCTAGACATTTGTTTCCTCCATAATGATGTTAGATTGTGGCTTTAGTTGCCGCTTATTATCAGCATACTAAAAAAATTGTTAAAATGCAAGAGAATGTATGGAAACAAGAAAAATCATATTGTATAAAAATGCTGTCGGCCGTTGCAATTGACTGTCGATAAATGTAGTGCTATAATGAGAAAAAGTCACGGTAAGGATAGTGGATCATCTTACTGTAAGAGGAGGGCTACCAATGAGTAAAGTATGTGGAAATTGCGGTACGGTCCTGCCCGATGAGGCCAGATTCTGTGTAAAATGCGGTACATTTGTAGAGAGACAGGTACAGCCTTCAGAGGAAGAAGCAGCGGCTGTTCAGGTGTCTGAAGAGGTGCAGACTGCAGAAGAGCCGCAGGTTACAGAAGAAGCACCGGCTGAGCAGGAAGAAGATAAGCCTGCAGCAGAGGTTTCTGAGAAAGCAAAGAAAGAAAAGAAGGGCGGTCACAGAGTGCTCCGGGGGATGCTGACAGCATTGCTCTGTATTGTGCTGTTCGTGATCGGGCTGACAGCATCTGTCACTTTTTCAGTGAGGCGCATCACATCCGAGTCGAGCTTGACGGAAATGGTCATGGAGGCTGATTTTACGGAGATCAAGACTGGTTTTCTTACCGGAAACGGCAGGAAGGAGACGCTGCCTGAGATGCTTTATAATGAAAGTACTCATCTGCAGCAGCAGTTTTATTCGGTGCGGGATCTTGAGAGGCTTGTAAACAGAGATTTTGTCAAGGAATTTGTGGCAGAGCAGCTGTCCCAGTATATGGATGATATTTTCCGCAACAGGGGCGAAGGCATTATCGAGACAGAAGAGGTTGAGGAGTTCCTGCTTGACAACAGTGAGGCGATCAACAAGACTTTGGGAGTGGACTGGTCTGATACCGCGTACCGATATCTGGCAGAGTTTGTGGAGAGCAGCGGTATGGAAAAAGCTTCAGACCTCTCTGAGATCAAAGAGCAGTTCGGCGGTATCTTCCTGGCAGTGAGGATCCTGTTCTCATATCCTGTGATCATATTGATGGCTGTCATTATGATTTTGCTCATCTGGGCGATCCTTGCTGTGAACAAGGCTTCGAACGGTGCTTTTTATGCTGTGAGTGTAAGTTTCTTTGTTCTGGCAATGCTTCCGCTGGCGATGGCAGTCTTCGGATTTTTCGGAGCGTCGGCGCTCGATAAGGCGGTGGCTTTGGGCACGGATTTTTATAAGGCAGTATTGCATCCTGTCAGAAATCAGGGGCTGATCCTGGGTGGCGCCTTTGTGGCAGTGGGTCTTATCATGATCACTGTGGCGGCCATCAAAACGAAGATCAAAAAAGTAAAAGAGAAGAAGGCGGCAAAAGAAGCTGCCTGACTGAAATAGAGGAGGAGAAAAATGTTTTGTAGTAATTGCGGAACCCAGTTAAACGAAGGCGATCTGTTCTGTGTCAAATGCGGAAAGCGGGTGGAGGTTCGGGCGGCAGCAGAATCAACTGCACCTGAAGCAACGGCAACCGAAGCGGTAGCCGAAGCAACGGCGGCTGAGACTGCAGCATCCCGGACCGAAGCAGCACCTGAAGTAAAGGCAGCTCCCGAAGAGGCAAGAGCCAAGAAGGCAAAAGCGAAGAAGGCGAAAGCAAAGAAGGGTGGAATGTGGAAGATCCTGATCCCCGTGGCAGCAGTGGCAGCGGTTGGAGCCCTGGTTGCGCTGAATTTCGGTAAGGTGTCCAATTTTGTGGAGAAGACGATACTGCCCGCCGAGAAGTATTACAGCAAGGTGGAAGAGGCTGAAGTAAAGGAACTTGCTTCGCTGATCGCGGATTCCTATGAGAATTCTTTTAAGGGAAATGGAAGTCTTACCGATACCGGTATTGACGCCGGTATTACCCTGGAGCTTGGTGAGAGTGCAAGAGCGCTCATCGGAAATTATGCTTATATGGATGATACGGACTGGCTTAAGAAAATTGGCCTGAACCTTAATGTAGCCGTTAAGGATGATGTTATCAGCGGAACGCTGGGCGCCCTTTTGGGCGACGATCAGCTGCTCTCTGCTACCGCACTGATGGATATGGGATCGAAAACAGTATTTCTTCAGATCCCTGAGCTGACGAAAAAGTATCTCGGTGTGGATCTGTATGATACGGATTTGGGATATTACCTTGATTCTGTGGATTACAGTGAGATTATGGGTCTTTATGAGGATCTGTATAAGGAACTTCCGGACAAGGACGTGGTGGAGGATCTGATCGGCCGTTACCTTGCAACTGCTGTCAGCGGCTTTGACAATGTCAAGAAGAGTTCTGATGTGCTGGAAGTGGGAGATGTCGAGCAGAAGTGCACCGTCCTCAAGGTGAAAATAACGCAGAAGGATGCGATTAACGCTCTGGAAGCTGTGCTGAAGGAAGCTAAGGATGATAAGGTACTGGTGGATCTGATTTGTGATCTCGCATCTGCTGTACCGGGCGGATACGGCATTGATCCGGATGACATCGAGGATGAGTTTGAGGAAGGAATTGAAGATCTGCTCGATGAACTGAAGGATGCCAAGAAATATGCGGACACTTCTGCCAAGATAGTTATGCAGGTGTGGATTGACAGCGACGGCAATGTTGTGGGAAGAGATCTTACGGTTGAGGACGCTGAGGTCAGGTATTATATGCCTCAGAAGGGCGACGATTTTGCAATGGAGCTTTCCTTTACCGACGGTTACGACACAATCCTGTTGACAGGAGAAGGAAAGAAGACTGCTTCTGCGCTGAACGGTGAATTTGTGGCGGAATACTCTGACAGACAGCTGTTTACGGTGACTGTACAGGACTACAGTATCGAGAATGCAAAGCAGGGATATCTGAACGGTAAGTTCTCCGTGAAACTTTCTGAAGAGATGTGGGATGAAATGGATCTCGGTGTTCCCTCATCCATGCTCACCAATTTTGAATTGGTAATTAAATTGAATACGGATGAGAAGAGTTCCGCTGTGGCAATCTCAGTGGAGGATGGCAACGAGGTGTTTGCCAAACTCACTGTATCTACATCCGCAAGTGCGGCAAAGGATGAATCCGGTGCAGCATTGGATGCCATTATGATGGTGGATGAGGAGGATTTGATTGATTGGCTTGGCACCGTTGATTTTGACGGATTCATTAAGCATATGGAAGAGACAAACCTGCCCGACGAATTTGTCGATATGATCGCGGCCTACTGCCATGATCTGGAAGAAGTGCTGGAATACTATTAAGAGTAACGTGATGGAAGAAAAAGTGATATCAGAATTGAATATTGTACATCTGAAGAAGAACTATAAAAAGAAAGAAGTGTTGAGAAATATCACGCTGAATATCGCCGGAGGCCGATGCATTGGTATCCTGGGCGGGAACGGCAGCGGGAAATCCACACTGTTATCGATTCTCGCGGGTGTATTGAAGGCTGATGGTGGTGAGTTTCTCCGGCAGGGTAAAAACCTGCTGGAAAACTCATCTTTGCGTTCGGAACTTATCGGGTATGTTCCTCAGGGGACACCGCTGTTCGAGGAACTGTCTGCCAGAGATAATCTTTTGCTGTGGTACGACCGCGGTAAGATGGAGACTGAGCTTAAGGAAGGCGTGCTGGCAATGCTTGGCATCAGAGAGTTTTTGAAAGTGCCGGTGTGTAAGATGTCAGGTGGGATGAAGAAGCGCCTGGCCATCGGCTGTGCCGTTGCGGGAGATCCGAAGATCCTGTTGCTGGATGAGCCTTCTGCAGCGCTGGATCTGGAGTGTAAGGAGCGTATCGTAAATTATATTCAAGACTTTAAAAGCCGTGGGGGCATTGTCCTGCTGGCGACACATGATGTGCAGGAAATAGAAGTGTGCGACGAGTGGTATATTCTTAAGGACGGTGTTCTTCATCCTTATGAATATGAAGGAAATGTGCACCGTCTGGTAGGGATGCTGTGATGCAGAAGTGGTTGAGATATTGTAAAGCACAAATGAAAAGAATTATAAAGACCTTTCCCGGAATGCTGCTGTTTACTGCGGTGCTGACGTTGGGACTGTGTCTTGTGCTGCATATTGTTTTTGTGAATCACGCGTCAAAAGAAGAGAATCAGATCGTGCAGCTTGGGGTTGTGGGAAATGTCTCGGATACTTATCTGGGAGTCGGTATCAATATATTGAAGAATATGGACACTGTGAAAAGTATGATGAACGTGGAGTCCATGACTCTGGAAGAAGCGAAAGAACTGTTGGCAGAGGGAGAAATATTTGCCTATGTTGTAATCCCGGACGGGTTTATCAATTCGCTGGTGGTGGGTGAGAACAGAACCGTCACTTATGTGACTACTGCGCAGGCTCAGGGACTTGGCGGTGCGCTGATGAGTGAACTCATAGCAGTGATCTCTGATATGGTTACCCTGTCCCAGAATTCGGTATATGCCATGCAGGAATATCTGATCGACCATGAGATGCAGGAAGTGCTGTGGTCGGCCACGGACGATTTTAATGTGGAACTGTTGGATGCGTTTCTGAATAGAACGGATATCTACGAAATCAGACAGATGGGAGTTGCCAATAATCTTTCCCTGAAAGGATACTTTTTCTGCGGCGTGATCCTGATTTTTCTGCTGCTGTGGGGAATCAACAGTGTGTCGCTTTTTGCCAGAGAGGATGCTTCTCTGTTTCAGATTCTGTACAGGAAAGGACTGGGGGCGCCGGCACAGGTGGTGTCCGAGCTTCTTTCTTACAGTGTATTATTGTTTTTCAGTACCTGCTGTGTCCTGGGGGCTGCCGTGTGTTTGAAAAACATATTCGGCGTCAGCCTGCCGGAGTGGGATGCTCTGGGAGCAGGACGGCTTGGGTTTGTCCTGAAGTTATTTCCTGTTGTACTGATGCTTGCAGCCATGCAGGCCTTGCTGTATGAGATCGTACCGGGCGTGGTAAATGGGGTATTGGCCCAGTTTTTGTGTGCCGTCAGTCTGGCCTATATATCCGGATGTATTTATCCCATTACTTTTTTTCCGGAAGCAGTGCAGAAGGTGGCTTACTTTTTGCCCACAGGGGCGGGGCTGAGGTACCTGCAAAAGAGTCTTTCCACTCAGAGTGCATTAGGAGAAATGCTTCTGCTGCTCCTGTATGCAGCGGCCTTTGCAGCCCTGCAGATGCTTCTGCGAAGGAGAAGGATCGCGGGGAGATAGGGTATGATGAAGAAGATAAAGAAGATAAAGAAGGTCCTGCTGTGGTATTATATGTTAAATAAGCGTCTGTTCCGCAAAAGGGGATTCGTCATTCTTTTGTGCCTGATACCGATCCTTGTGTGGGGGATGCAGATGATTTCCAAAGAAGAAAGCGGTATCATGACGGTCTATCTGTGCGCAGAGGACCCGGAAGATCCGATGACTGCAGAAATCGTGGAAAAACTGAAAACGGCAGAAAGCGTAGTACGTTATGTGGAAGCGGACGAAGAAACTGCCTGTAACGCTGTGGAACAGGGGAAAGCGGACTGTGCCTGGATCTTCAGGGATGATTTCCGGAACCGGCTGGACCGGTATGCTTCCGGAACTGAAAAGGAGAAGGGACCTCTGATCTATATTGTGGCTATTGAAGATAATGTAGCATTGCAGTTGATGAGAACCTATCTTTATGGCGTGTTTTACGACCACTATGCTTATTATCTCTGTGAAAACTTTATCCGCGGGGAGCTTGTGAGTGACGGTGCGGTGTCGGAGGAAGAACTGAGGGCAGATTTTGATAAGACGGCGGTGGAGGAGAAACTGTTTCAGGCGGTGTACATCAGTCAGGATGAGATCATCTACAGTGATACCATTCAGAGGCAGGAATCCTATCTGCTGCAGCCCATCAAAGGGATCCTGCTCATACTGATAACAATCTGTGGACTTGCATCGTCTGTTTATTATCTGCAGGATGAGTCTAAAGGGATTTTTGCCTGGATACCGCCTCAGAAGAGGATTTATTTTGCGGCGGGATACCATATAACTGCAATGTCGGATGCGGCTTTCGTGGTACTGCTTTCTCTGTATCTGCTGCAGGGAAAAGCTGTAGAGGGGAGAGAAATATTGCTGATGCTTTTGTATGTGGCAGCATGCACGGCATTCTGCAATCTGGTCATGGTCCTCTGCCGTAATACGGTGAACCTGGGTAGGTGTATTCCTCTTATTGCTCTCCTTATGCTGGTGTTGTGTCCGGTGTTTCTGGACTTTGGCCTCCGGTTTGGGGCACCGTACCTTTTTCCGGCAACTTATTATCTGAGGGCTTTGTATGACAGAGGTATGTATTTATGCCTTGCAGGCTACACTGCCGTATGTGCGGCAGCCGGAATGGTACTCCATAAACTGACAGTGAAATAACAGAGATCGGTCATGCTTTTTTTTGAAAGTATGGCCGTTTTTGTATGTGAAAGGAGGTGAAGGGCATACTATGGAAAATAGGGAATATTGTGAAAGTGAAGGGGTATGGCAAAAAAGAAAAGAAAAAGGAGAACCCTGTGGGTTGCATTGGTTTTTTCGGCGGTTGTTTTGGTTGGGGTGTGGATCTGGACTCTGTCTGCGGAGGAAGCTGCTCACCGAAAGCCGGAGGTTGCAAGAATCTCCATAGAAGAGATTCTGAAAAAGGAAAGCCTTGCCGATGGGGATTACCCGGTATTGTCTGAACAGACAGGTCTGTCAGAGGAAGCGCTCAGGTTTTTGGAGGAGCAGGGAAGAAGGCAGGAAATCAATGATTTGCAGGAGTTGTATTTTACCCCGATAAGGATCGTCTGTGAACCCAATTCTATTCTGTCCAATGAAGAACATGTGGCAAATGAACAGGGCGATCCGGTGAAAGGAATGAGAATTCCCTATGTGGAAGAGGGAGATATTCTGATCACCTGCTGTTCCCACTTCCTGGGCTGGCGGAACGGTCATGCCGGGATCGTGGTGGATGCGGAGCGCCGGCTGGTGCTGGAGGCACAGGTGCTTGGGAGCCCTTCCGTAATCACCTCTCTGGATCGCTGGGAAGAGTATCCTTCTTTTTTGGTACTGCGTCTGAAAGGAGCAGACCGGGAGGCAAGGGCGGAGATTGCAGAATATGCTTTGGCGAATCTGATAGGACTTCCCTACCGTTTGACTGCCGGATTCTTTGACAGAGAGGGAGAAGTGCCGTCCGGGACTCAGTGCGCCCATTTGGTTTGGTATGCCTATCAACGGTTTGGATATGATCTGGACAGCGACGGTGGCTTTCTGGTGACCCCAAAGGATATTGCGGGCAGTGAGGATCTGATAATGATTCAGAAATTCGGCATGTGAGCAGATAATGTCTGCTTTACAGACCCGCTGCAGGCGGACAATTTTGCGAAGCAGAATTCTTTTTGAATCAAATTTTAGAAAAAGCTCTTGAAATATTGCACGGAATATCGTATATTGTTCCTACAGACCAAAATATCCGGCAGGGATGGAGGAAGGAAACATGACAAAAGCTGAAATTTTAAAGAAAGAAATATTGAGACAGTACCGCAGTGTACGTCAGTTTGCAATGGAGATGAACATTCCTTACAGTACATTGGTGACTGCTTTGGAGCGCGGCATCGAGGGAATGGCTTATGGCACCGTGATCAAGATGTGTGATAAGCTCAGCCTGAATCCTGTAGACTTCTCCTCGCTGGAGAGAGATGCTTCTCTGGGTGCCCAGCTTCTGGAAAACAGAGTGATGCAGTATTATGTGAAGCTCAATCAGACCGGAAGAGATAAGGTACTGGAGCTGATGGACGATTTCGTGCAGATCGACAAGTATAAAGTAAAAGGCAAGAGAAGTAAATAATGGGAAGATATGATTATCTGATAGTAGGTACCGGTCTGTTTGGATCGGTATTTGCTTATGAAATGAAAAAAGCCGGCAAGAAGTGTTTTGTGATCGATAAGAGAGAACACCTTGCAGGTAATGTATATACGGAAGAAAGGGAAGGAATAAGGGTGCACAAGTACGGTGCCCATATTTTTCATACTTCCGATAAGAAGATCTGGGAATATGTGAATCAATTTGCTGATTTCAACCACTATGTCAATTCCCCGGTTGCTGTGTACGGTGAAGAGCTTTACAACATGCCTTTTAATATGAACACCTTCAGCAAAATGTGGGGGATCCGCACCCCTGCCCAGGCCAGAGAGATCATCGAAAGGCAAAAGCGGGAGTGTGCTGTGGAGATGCCGGAAAACCTGGAAGAGCAGGCCCTTTCTCTGGTGGGTCGTGATGTGTACGAGAAACTGGTAAAGGGTTACACTGAGAAGCAGTGGGGCAGAGACTGCAAAGAGCTGCCGGCTTTCATTATTAAAAGGTTGCCGGTGCGCTTTACCTACGACAACAATTATTTCACAGACCGTTATCAGGGCATTCCCATCGGCGGTTATACGCCCATTGTGGAGAAATTGCTGGAAGGGACTGAGGTGCGTACAGGAATCTCTTACAGGGAATATCTGAAAGAGAATGCTGCGAAAGGCCAGGATGCGGATATATTTGACAAGGTACTATACACAGGTATGATCGACGAGTATTTTGATTATTGTCTGGGTGAGCTGGAGTACAGATCCCTGCACTTTGAGGAGGAGCTTCTGACGGACTGCGATAATTATCAGGGAAATGCCGTGGTGAATTATACCGAGCGAGAGGTTCCTTATACCAGGATCATCGAGCATAAGCACTTTGAGTTTGGAGACCAGCCGATGACGGTGATCACCAGGGAGTACCCGGCTAAGTGGCAAAAGGGTGACGAACCGTATTATCCCGTGAACGACCGGCGCAATACAGAGCTCTATGAAAAGTATCAGGCGCTTGCCTCAGGGGAGAAGAACGTGCTTTTCGGCGGCCGTCTGGGACAATATAAGTATTACGACATGGACAAGGTGATTGCAGCTGCCCTTTCCATGGCAGAGGCAGAAAAAGAAATGTAAGGTATTCGCCGGCTCTTGTAACCGGCGAATATCATATTATGAAAAGAAATTGAAAAAAATGTTGACGGCGGCGCATATATATGATATATTATACAAGCGAGATAAGATTCAGGTCTTTTTTTTATGCTTAAAATCAGTAAGATCAGATATTGCACGGAGGTGGAAATATGCGTACAAGAATTACATTAGCTTGCACAGAATGCAAACAGCGTAACTACAATACTACTAAGGATAAGAAGGTTCATCCGGACAGAATGGAGACCAAGAAGTATTGCAGATTCTGTAAGAGACATACTGCACACAAAGAAACCAAATAATCTGTCGTTCTAAAAGTGAAGGAGTAAACTATGGGAGATTCCGCAGAAAATAAGGCAAAGACCGGTTTTTTCAAAGGTGTCAAAGCTGAATTCAAGAAAATTTCATGGCCTGACAGAAAGACAACTGCGAAGCAAGCTGTTGTGGTTGTGGCAATTACGATTGTTTTGGGAATTATCATTGCAGCGCTGGATATGGTCATTCAGTACGGTGTAAATTTCCTGACATCAATTTAGAGCGAGGTTGATTGTATGGCAGAGGCAAAATGGTATGTAGTGCATACTTATTCCGGATATGAGAACAAGGTCAAAGCCAATATCGAGAAGACGATCGAGAACAACAAGCACCTTGCAGAGCAGATCCTTGAGGTGAGAGTTCCGCTGCAGGATGTGGTGGAGATCAAGAACGGCGTGAGGAAAACTGTTCAGAAGAAAATGTTTCCGGGATATGTGCTCCTGAATATGGAGATGAACGATGATACATGGTATGTTGTGCGCAACACCCGCGGTGTCACCGGATTCGTTGGACCGGGAAGCAAACCGGTACCTCTCACAGAAGCAGAGATGAAGCCTTTGGGCATCAAAACTGACAATGTTTCCATTGATTTTGCAGAGGGAGACAGCATTGCCGTTGTTGCCGGAGTATGGAAGGACACAGTCGGTGTCGTTACCAAGCTCGATCATGGCAAGCAGACAGCTACCATCAATGTAGAATTGTTTGGCAGGGAGACACCTGTTGAGATCAGTTTTGCAGAAGTGAGAAAGCTTTAATATTTTTTTATCAATTAAGGTATTTATCCCGTCAGGGTTAAATATAGGCAACAGAAAGGGATGCATGTTAGTATCCCAGTGGGAGCAGGTTGGTTTCATCAGGACCTGCGCCGAATTACCACATTATAGGAGGTGCCACAATGGCAAAGAAAGTTACAGGTTATATCAAGTTACAGATTCCTGCCGGCAAAGCTACACCGGCTCCACCGGTTGGTCCCGCACTCGGACAGCACGGTGTCAACATCGTTGAATTTACAAAGCAGTTCAACGCAAGAACAGCAGACAAGGGTGATCTGATCATCCCCGTAGTAATTACTGTATACGCAGACAGATCTTTCAGTTTCATTACCAAGACTCTGCCTGCAGCAGTACTGTTAAAGAAAGCATGTAATCTGAAATCCGGTTCCGGAGTACCTAACAAGACCAAGGTTGCTACCATTTCCAAGGCTAAGGTACAGGAGATCGCAGAGCTGAAGATGCCGGATCTGAATGCAGCAAGTCTGGAAGCAGCTATGAGCATGGTTGCAGGTACTGCAAGAAGTATGGGTATTGTTGTAGAGGACTAATTAATCAAATGATTGGGAGACAATATTTTATTGTCGTTGGAACCTAGGAGGTATAATAATGAAACATGGTAAGAAATATGTTGAAGCTGCAAAGTTGGTAGACCGCGCAGCTCTGTATGAGCCGGCAGAAGCAATTGCCCTGGCTAAGAAGACCGCAGTAGCAAAGTTTGATGAGACTATCGAAGCACACATCAGAACAGGTTGTGACGGACGTCATGCTGAGCAGCAGATCCGTGGCGCAGTTGTTCTTCCCAACGGAACCGGTAAGACTGTAAAAGTTCTGGTTTTCGCAAAGGGTGACAAGCTTACAGAAGCAGAAGCAGCCGGTGCAGATCATGTTGGCGGTGAGGAGCTGATTCCCAGAATCCAGAAAGATGGATGGCTTGACTTTGACGTAGTAGTAGCTACCCCCGATATGATGGGCGTAGTTGGTCGTCTCGGTAAAGTACTGGGACCTAAGGGCTTAATGCCTAACCCTAAGGCCGGTACCGTAACCATGGATGTTACCAAGGCTATCAATGATATTAAAGCCGGTAAGATCGAGTACAGACTTGACAAGAACAACATCGTGCATGTTCCTCTCGGAAAGGCTTCTTTCACCGAGGAAGCACTGCAGCAGAACTTCAATGCTCTGATGGAAGCAATTATCAAAGCAAAACCCAGCGCACTTAAGGGACAGTACTTAAGAAGCATTACCATCACCAGCACCATGGGCCCTGGCGTAAAGGTAAGCGTTGCAAAATTCTAGCACCAGTTCAGCCATAAGCTTATGTGGGAGCAAAAATCATGTTGGCATGATTTTGCGAACATATAAGATTATAAGCGGAGCGCCAATCAATGAGCAAAGGTAGTCGCGAAGCGACGGAGAGCGTCGCAGGCGCGGCTTTGTGAATGGCGCGTGCTGAACATCCGTATCTTACTGAAAAAATATATCCATAAGGGGTTGACAACTGCCAGCCCCTTATGATATTATCAACAAGGTTACAAACCACGCCGAAGACAGTAGGTACAAAGGTAAATCCTACCGAGGAGATGAGTTCAATGTAATGATTTGGTCTCTCTGTGTCTTCAGAGGGATTTTTTTGATATAAGAACTCCTTTCGGCACGAAAATCTATAAGGAGGTAGAAAGATGGCAAAAATCGAGTTGAAGAAACCGGTTGTAGAAGAGATTTCTGCAGGTATCAAAGACGCTCAGACCGTAGTTCTGGTTGACTACCGTGGACTTACCGTAGAGCAGGATACCCAGCTGCGTAAGAACTTACGTGAAGCAGGAGTTACCTACAAGGTTTACAAAAACACCATGATGAACTTTGCGTTCAAGGGAACTCAGTTTGAAGGTCTCGCACCTTATCTGAACGGCCCCAGTGCTATGGCTTATTCTAACGAGGATGCTACAGCACCCGCAAGAGTATTGGCTGAGTTCGCTAAGAAGGCTCCCAAGCTTGAGATCAAGGCCGGTGTAGTAGAAGGTACCGTTTACGATGCAGCCGGAATGGCTAAGATCGCAGACATCCCTTCCAGAGAGGTTCTGCTTGGAAGATTGCTGGGAAGCATGCAGTCTCCTATCGCAAACTTTGCTCGCGTCCTGAAGCAGATCGCAGAGAAGGACGGCGCTCCTGCAGCAGAAGAAGCACCTGCAGAGGCATAAGCAACATGAAATTGGGATGGGCTTCCTAAGCAAGGTGAAAAGCCAAAGCTGAAAGCCCGATATGGATCACGGATCCGACACATAACAATCATATTTTAAATGGAGGAAAATTAAAATGGCTAAATTAAGCACTCAGGAATTTATCGATGCTATCAAAGAGTTATCCGTATTAGAGTTAAACGAATTAGTAAAAGCTTGTGAAGAAGAGTTCGGCGTATCCGCAGCAGCAGGTGTTGTTGTAGCAGCAGCTGGCCCTGCAGCAGAGGTTGAGGAGAAGACCGAGTTCGACGTAGAGCTGACCGAGGTTGGCGCTGAGAAGGTTAAGGTTATCAAGGTTGTTCGTGAGATCACCGGTCTTGGCCTGAAGGAAGCTAAGGACGTTGTTGATAACGCTCCTAAGACCATCAAGGAAGCTGCTTCTAAGGACGAAGCTGAAGATATCAAGAAGAAACTGGAAGAAGTTGGCGCTAAGGTTACCCTTAAATAAGTCAATTTTTACAGGACTTGAGAATGATGAGCCGCCGTGCAATGCACGGCGGTTTTTTGTGTAATAAGAAATTTCTCCGAATTTCTTATTACACAAAAATCGCTCCGCGAGGATGCGCACTCGCGCGTACAAGGTAAATGTCGCTCTCGCGACCGCGCTCGGCGCGAGAGTCCGCTTGCGGACTCTTTGTTCCGAGTTGGGAAAAAATCAGATTTCTCTCAGAAGTTGTATCCCTGATAGTGATGTGTTATAATTTCAATAAATTGGACCAGGTCGAACAGATCGGAACTTTGAATTTTCGCCTGTGCAACCCTCAGTTGACAAAGTGCTGTGAGAAGATGGTGGCATTGCAACCGCTGTTTTTGTTAGACTTAATTAAAAAAGAAAGGCGGTGTTTTGCTATGAATATGGCAGACAGAATACAATATTTGCGTAAGCGCAAGGGGATTTCGCAAGAAGAACTTGCTGATAAGGTTGGTGTGTCCAGACAAGCAGTTTCTAAATGGGAGTCGGAACAAAGTACACCGGATGTTGAAAAGATCATCTTATTGAGTGATTTATTCGATGTGTCAACAGATTATTTGTTGAAGGGAACAGAACCGGTGCAGGAAAATACTACTGAAAAGAGTGATGCCCGTATTTTTTCATTGGTGGGTAGTGTGCTTAATTTTATTGGCTTGGTAACAGCAATTATGATATGGAAGGAAGAACAAACGTCAGTTTCTGTCGCAGTGGGACTAATTTTAATGGGAGCAGGAATTATGACATTTGTAATAGGGCAATTTATAGGGAAGAACAAAGAAAAAGCTTTATTTTGGTTTTGGATTGTTAATATATGGATTGTCATTTTAATACCAATTTCTTGTGCCTTTAATTTCCTTCAAGGAATTTTATTCAGACATTGGTGGACATTTGCACCGATACCCAGCCTTGGAAATTCTATTGGCTTTTATGCGTTATGTTGGGGATTTTATTTTGCGTTTTGTATAATTGTAGATTTACTTCTGATTAAACGTACAAGGCGATAAATTGGAATTCGTTGAACTGCTTGAACAAGCTTCAAAAGGAGGAAAAGGAGAAATGAAAGACTGCATTTTTTGTAGAATTGGAAGTGGAGAGCAACCGTGTCTAAAAGTTTGCGAAGATGAACACACAATAGCCTTTATGGACATAGCAAAGGATGTTGATGGACATATTTTGGTAATTCCCAAAATGCATTACAAAAATATTCTCGATTGCGATTGTGAGACACTAATAGCAACTATCAATATGGTTAAATTGGTTTCAAATCATCTGGTTGAGCATTGTGGATATGATGGCGTGGATATAATGAGTGCAAATGATGAATCCGCTGGTCAATCATTGCCGCATTTTCATATTCATATTATCCCTAGATGCTATAACGATGGTCTTGGTGGAATCGGAGAATGGCCACATTTCACAGGAGCAAAGCAAGAAATCATAACCATGTACGAAAGAATTCGCATGGTATAGTCAACTGCCAATTCCAATTTGCAGATTAATATTATCATATATGAGAAACAAATCAAGAGTCATCCGGCTGAAAGGGCGGGTGGCTCTTGTTACGTTCAGACCGCGCCTATTCACGCGGTCCGCTCCGGCACGTTCAGCCCGCGCCTATTCGCGCGGCCCGCTCCGGCACGTTCAGACCGCGCCTATTCGCAAAGTCGCCCTGCGGGCTTTTTTCGTCGCTTCGCGACTGTCTTTGCTCATAAGAAGGCTGCTCCCAGCTGAACTGGTGAAATAAATTTTCCGAGTTATTGGAAAAATTTCCTTGACGGGGGATAAATTATGTGGTATTATTGACAATGCACTATTGTGGCAAGGTATGCTATTCGCCACTTTCAAGCGTGTGAAATACCGACACACATAGGTCAAATCTGAAAGAACGGGGTGACATGTCAATGGAAAAAAACAGAATACGTCCAATTGCTAACTGCAAGAATATGCGTATGAGTTATTCACGACAAAAAGAGGTTTTAGAGATGCCCAACCTGATTGAGGTCCAGAAGGATTCTTATCAGTGGTTTTTAGACGAAGGCTTGAAGGAAGTTTTCGATGATATCTCTCCCATCGCTGACTACAGCGGCTCTTTGAGTCTTGATTTTGTGGGATTCGAGCTGTGTAGGAATGATGCAAAATATACCATAGAAGAGTGTAAGGAGAGAGATGCCACTTATGCAGCTCCCCTTAAGGTAAAGGTGCGTCTGTACAATAAGGAGAAGGAAGAGATCAGTGAGCATGAGATCTTCATGGGTGACCTGCCTCTGATGACGGAGACCGGAACTTTTGTGATCAACGGTGCTGAGCGAGTTATCGTAAGCCAGTTGGTTCGTTCTCCCGGCATTTATTACGGCATCGGTCATGACAAGATTGGTAAGAAGCTGTTCTCCAGTACCGTAATCCCTAACCGTGGTGCATGGCTGGAGTATGAGACAGATTCCAATGACGTATTTTATGTGCGTGTGGACAGAACCCGTAAGGTTCCCATCACTGTGCTGATCCGTGCACTCGGCGTTGGTACCAACGACGAGATCCGCGAGCTTTTCGGGGATGAGCCGAAGATCGAAGCCAGCTTTTCAAAGGACACTGCTGAGAATTATCAGGAGGGTCTGTTAGAGCTGTACAAAAAGATCCGTCCCGGTGAGCCTCTCAGTGTTGAGAGCGCAGAATCTCTGATCAATGCCATGTTCTTTGACCCCCGCAGATATGATTTGGCCAAAGTCGGAAGATATAAATTTAATAAGAAGCTGATGCTGCGCAACAGAATCCGGAACCGTGTTCTGGCAGCTGATGTTGTAGATCCTTCTACCGGAGAGATTCTGGCAGCAGCAGGCACGACTGTAACCAGAGAGCTGGCTGACACCATCCAGAATGCAGCTGTTCCTTTTGTATATATTGAGACAGAAGAGAAGAACATCAAGGTGCTGTCCAATATGATGGTCGATCTGACACATTACGTGGACTGCAATCCCAGGGATTTCGGCATCAGTGAGCTGGTATATTACCCTGTGCTTGCCCAAATCCTGGAAGAGTACAGTGATGATCCGGAGAAGCTGGCTGAGGCTCTTAAGAAGAATGTATATGAGCTGGTACCCAAGCATATTACCAAGGAAGATATTATTGCTTCCATTAACTATAATATTCATCTGGAATACGGTCTGGGCAATGATGACGATATCGATCATCTCGGCAACAGACGTATCCGTGCGGTAGGTGAGCTTTTGCAGAACCAGTACCGTATCGGTCTTTCCAGAATGGAGAGGGTGGTTCGTGAGCGTATGACCACTCACGATGCTGAGGATATTTCTCCTCAGTCCCTGATCAATATCAAGCCTGTTACGGCTGCAGTGAAGGAATTCTTCGGTTCCTCCCAGCTGTCACAGTTCATGGATCAGAACAATCCCTTAGGTGAGCTGACCCACAAGAGACGTCTGTCTGCATTGGGTCCCGGTGGTCTGTCACGAGACAGAGCGGGATTTGAGGTTCGAGACGTACACTACTCCCATTACGGAAGAATGTGTCCTATCGAGACTCCTGAAGGACCCAACATCGGTCTGATCAACTCTCTGGCAAGCTATGCCCGCATCAACGAGTACGGTTTTGTAGAGGCTCCTTACCGTGTGATCGATAAGGCTGACCCGACCAACCCCCGTGTAACGGAAGAAGTAGTATATATGACAGCCGATGAGGAAGATAATTACCATGTAGCACAGGCGAACGAAGCCCTGGATGCGGACGGACATTTTGTGCGTAAGACAGTATCCGGCCGTTACCGTGAGGAGACTCAGGAGTATCCCAGAGCAATGTTCGACTATATGGACGTATCTCCCAAGATGGTATTCTCCGTGGCAACTGCGCTGATTCCTTTCCTGGAGAACGACGATGCGAACCGTGCGCTGATGGGTTCCAACATGCAGCGTCAGGCAGTTCCTCTTCTGACCACGGAAGCTCCCGTTGTCGGAACCGGTATGGAAGTAAAGACCGCAGTTGACTCCGGCGTATGTCAGGTGGCAAGAAAAGCGGGAACCGTGACTTACGTATCTTCCGATACCGTAAGGATCACCTATGATGACGGTGAGAAGGAAGAGTTCCATCTGACCAAATTTGCCCGCAGTAACCAGTCCAACTGCTACAACCAGAAGCCCATTGTTTTCAAGGGTGACCATGTGGCTGCAGGACAGGTAATCGCAGACGGTCCTTCTACCAGGGACGGCGAGCTGGCACTGGGCAAGAACCCGCTGATCGGATTTATGACCTGGGAAGGCTACAACTACGAGGATGCGGTACTGTTAAGTGAAAGACTGGTAATGGAAGATGTTTATACTTCCGTTCACATTGAAGAATATGAGGCAGAAGCCCGTGACACCAAGCTGGGACCCGAGGAGATCACCCGCGATGTTCCCGGTGTGGGTGATGATGCGCTGAAGGATCTGGACGACAGAGGTATCAACCGTATCGGTGCAGAGGTTCGTGCCGGCGATATCCTGGTTGGCAAGGTTACTCCCAAGGGAGAAACGGAGCTGACCGCAGAAGAGAGACTCCTTCGCGCGATCTTCGGTGAGAAGGCAAGAGAAGTAAGAGATACCTCTCTGAAAGTTCCTCACGGTGAGTACGGTATCGTAGTAGATGCCAAGATCTTCACCAGAGAGAACTGTGATGAATTGTCTCCCGGTGTAAACCAGGCAGTTCGTATCTATATTGCACAGAAGAGAAAGATTTCCGTAGGTGATAAGATGGCAGGCCGTCACGGTAACAAGGGTGTTGTTTCCCGCGTGTTACCTGTAGAGGATATGCCTTATCTGCCCAACGGACGTCCCCTGGATATCGTACTGAATCCGCTGGGCGTACCTTCCCGTATGAATATCGGACAGGTACTGGAGATCCATCTTTCCCTTGCTGCAAAGGCCCTTGGCTTCAATGTTGCAACACCCGTATTTGACGGTGCCAACGAGAAAGATATCATGGATACCCTGGATCTGGCCAACGATTATGTTAATCTGGAATGGGAAGAGTTTGAGGCTAAGCACAAGGAAGAGCTGCTTCCTGAGGTGATGGAATATCTGTACGAGAACAGAGAACACAGAAAACTCTGGAAGGGCGTTCCCATTTCACGCGACGGTAAAGTGCGTCTCCGCGACGGACGTACCGGTGAATATTTTGACAGTCCTGTTACCATCGGACACATGCATTATCTGAAGCTGCATCATCTGGTAGATGATAAGATCCATGCACGTTCTACCGGACCGTACTCCCTGGTTACCCAGCAGCCTCTGGGCGGTAAGGCTCAGTTCGGCGGACAGCGTTTCGGAGAAATGGAAGTTTGGGCACTGGAAGCATACGGTGCATCTTACACACTGCAGGAGATCCTGACAGTGAAGTCCGATGATGTTGTTGGACGTGTGAAAACTTACGAAGCAATTATCAAGGGAGATAACATTCCTGCTCCCGGCATCCCTGAGTCCTTTAAGGTATTGCTGAAAGAGCTGCAGGCGCTCGGCCTGGATGTGAAGGTGCTTCGCGAAGACCAGACAGAAGTGGAGATCATGGAAACTATCGATTACGGCGACACCGACTACCGTTACGAGATGGAAGGCGACCGCAAGTACAACGATATGGACAGTGAGTCACTTGGAGAGATGGGTTATCAGAAGCAGGAGTTCGACGAGGATAGCGGCGAACTGGTAAGTGCAGATGATGATCTGGACATGGATGATTACGACGATGATGCCTTCGATGGAGAAGACGATGAATTCTAATATGGAAGGGAGTGCCATATATGTCAGAAACAATGAGTGAAAACTACCAGCCGATGACATTTGATGCCATTAAGATCGGTTTAGCTTCACCGGAAAAAATCCGTGACTGGTCTCACGGCGAGGTGTTAAAGCCCGAGACCATCAACTACAGAACTCTTAAACCTGAGCGTGAGGGTCTGTACTGTGAAAAGATCTTCGGACCCAGCAAGGACTGGGAATGTCATTGCGGTAAATACAAGAAAATCAGATATAAAGGTGTAGTCTGTGACCGATGCGGCGTAGAAGTGACCAAGGCAAGCGTTCGTAGAGAGCGTATGGGACATATCGAGCTGGCTGCTCCGGTTTCCCACATCTGGTATTTTAAGGGAATCCCCAGCCGTATGGGTCTGATTCTGGATCTGTCTCCCAGAGTACTGGAGAAGGTGCTGTATTTTGCTTCTTATATCGTACTGGATGCAGGCGAGACCAATCTGGAATTGAAACAGATCCTGTCTGAGAGAGAGTATCAGGAAGCAAGAGAGACATGGGGCAATAAGTTCCGTGTAGGTATGGGTGCCGAGGCGATCCAGGAACTGCTGCGTGCTATCGATCTGGAAAAGGAATCCGTAGAATTAAAGACCGGATTGAAGGAGTCTTCCGGACAGAAGCGTGCCCGCATTATCAAGAGACTGGAAGTAGTGGAAGCATTCCGTGAATCCGGCAACAGACCTGAGTGGATGGTAATGGATGTGATCCCTGTGATTCCGCCCGATCTGCGTCCTATGGTTCAGCTGGACGGCGGCCGTTTTGCAACCTCCGATCTTAACGATCTGTACAGAAGAATCATCAACAGAAATAACCGTCTGAAGAGACTGTTGGAGCTGGGTGCTCCCGATATTATCGTGCGCAACGAGAAGAGAATGCTGCAGGAAGCTGTAGATGCCCTGATCGACAACGGCAGAAGAGGACGTCCCGTTACCGGACCCGGCAACAGAGCGCCGAAGTCTCTGTCCGATATGCTGAAGGGTAAATCAGGACGTTTCCGTCAGAACCTGTTGGGTAAGCGTGTAGACTACTCCGGACGTTCCGTTATCGTTGTCGGACCTGAACTGAAGATTTATCAGTGCGGTCTGCCCAAAGAGATGGCGATCGAGCTGTTCAAGCCTTTTGTTATGAAGGAATTGGTATCCAAGGGTATCAGTCAGAATATTAAGAATGCCAAGAAGCTGGTGGAGAGACTGGACACTCAGGTATGGGATGTGCTGGAAGAAGTTATCAAAGAGCATCCTGTTATGCTGAACCGTGCTCCTACACTGCACAGACTGGGTATTCAGGCTTTCGAGCCTATTCTGGTAGAAGGTAAGGCAATCAAGCTGCATCCCCTGGTATGTACCGCGTTCAATGCGGACTTCGACGGTGACCAGATGGCTGTACACCTTCCTCTGTCCGTAGAGGCACAGGCAGAATGCCGTTTCCTGCTTTTGTCTCCCAACAACCTGCTTAAGCCTTCCGACGGTGGGCCTGTGGCTGTTCCTTCCCAGGATATGGTACTTGGTATCTACTACCTGACCCAGGAGAGACCGGGAGCTGTAGGTGAAGGTAAGTTCTTCAAGAATGTAAACGAAGCCATTCTGGCTTATGAGAATAAGGCATGTACCCTGCACTCCAGGATCACCGTGCGTGTGACCAAGAAGAATGCAGAGGGCGAGCTTGTGAGCGGTAACGTAGAATCCACTCTGGGACGTTTCCTCTTCAACGAGATCCTGCCTCAGGATCTGGGATTTGTCGACAGAAGCGTACCCGAGAACCTGTTGAAGCTGGAAGTCGACTTCCACGTAGGCAAAAAGGGTCTGAAGCAGATTCTGGAGAAGGTTATCAACACTCATGGAGCTTCCAAGACGGCTGAAGTACTGGATGACGTTAAGGCAATCGGTTACAAGTATTCTACCAGAGCTGCCATGACCGTATCCATTTCCGATATGACCGTGCCTGAGAAGAAGCCGGAACTTCTGGCTGCCGCACAGGCTACAGTAGACAAGATCGCAGCCAACTATCGCCGTGGTCTCATTACGGAAGAGGAGAGATACCGTGCTGTTGTAGAGACCTGGAACGAGACCGATAAGGAACTGACAGACGTACTGCTTGCAGGACTTGATAAGTACAACAACATCTTTATGATGGCTGACTCCGGAGCCCGTGGTTCCAATCAGCAGATCAAGCAGCTTGCAGGTATGCGTGGTCTGATGGCAGATACAACCGGTAGAACTATTGAGTTGCCCATCAAGTCCAACTTCCGTGAAGGTCTGGATGTACTGGAGTACTTCATGTCTGCTCACGGTGCCCGTAAGGGTCTGTCCGATACCGCTCTGCGTACTGCAGACTCCGGTTATCTGACCAGACGAATGGTTGACGTTTCACAGGAACTGATCATCCGTGAGGTTGACTGCTGTGAAGGCAAGGCTGAAGTTCCCGGAATGGTTGTAAAAGCATTCATGGACGGTAAAGAGACCATTGAGAGCCTGAAGGACCGTATCACCGGAAGATACTCCTGTGAGGAAATCAAGGACCGTGACGGCAATGTGATCGTTAAGCGCAATCACATGATCACACCCAGCCGTGCAGCCAGGATTCTGAGTGTGGGTGTCGATGACAACGGTGAACCTGTTGAGGCGGTGAAGATCCGTACCATACTGACCTGCCGTTCCCATGTGGGTATCTGTGCAAAATGTTACGGTGCAAACATGGCAACCGGTGAAGCTGTTCAGGTAGGTGAGGCAGTAGGTATCATTGCTGCACAGTCTATCGGTGAGCCCGGTACCCAGCTGACCATGAGAACCTTCCATACCGGTGGTGTGGCAGGTGACGATATCACACAGGGTCTTCCCCGTGTAGAAGAGCTTTTTGAGGCAAGAAAGCCTAAAGGACTTGCGATCATTGCTGAGTTTGCCGGCAAGGCAGAGATCCGTGACACCAAGAAGAAGCGTGAAGTGGTGATTACCAACGACGAGACCGGAGAATCCAAGGCATATCTGATTCCTTACGGTTCACGTATCAAAGTTGTGGACGGTCAGGTGCTGGAGGCCGGTGATGAGCTGACCGAAGGTAGTGTAAATCCTCATGACCTGTTGAAGATCAAAGGTATCCGCGCCGTACAGGATTATATGCTCCGCGAAGTTCAGAGAGTATACCGTCTGCAGGGTGTAGATATTGCAGATAAGCATATTGAAGTGATCGTTCGCCAGATGCTGAAGAAGATCCGTATCGAAAATAACGGTGATGCGGAATTCCTGCCCGGCACGCTGGTAGATATCCTTGACTTTGAGGATATGAATGAGCAGCTGATCGCAGAGGGCAAGGAGCCCGCAGAGGGCAAGCAGGTAATGCTCGGTATTACCAAGGCTGCTCTGGCAACCAACTCCTTCCTGTCCGCAGCATCCTTCCAGGAGACCACCAAGGTTCTGACAGAAGCTGCCATCAAGGGTAAAGTGGATCCCCTGATCGGTCTGAAGGAGAACGTAATCATCGGTAAACTGATTCCTGCAGGTACCGGTATGAAGAGATACCGTGATACCAAGCTGAGCACAGATGAGATCATGCCGATCTCCTTTGAGGAAGATGCTTTTGAGGAAGTGGTCGATTACGAAGCAGAGGAAGATCTGGAAGATCTTCTGATCGAAGAAGATTATGCTGATGAAGATGCCGAAGCTGAATTTGACGATTTTGAGGCGGAAGAGGCCGAGGAGATCGAAAGCTTTGAAGAATAATCACTGATATTCCAAGTGCCGCAGTGTTACACTGCGGCACTTATTTTGTACAATAAGAAATTTCTCCGGATTTCTTATTGTATCAAAACACTCCGTGAGGATGTGCACTCGCACGTACAAGGTAAATGTCGCTTTCACGACCGCGTTCGACGCGAGAGTCCGCAAGCGGACTCTTTGTTCTAAAATAAGATTGCTACTATGCTTTTTCGGGGAAATGGGTTATAATAAGGAAAACAGGTTGATAAAGAACCTGATATGCAAAAGAACAGAGGAGCATTGCTATGAAAGTATTGGTTACGGGTGTCAAGGGGCAGCTTGGCTATGATGTGGTAAAGGAGCTTGAGAAGCGGGGCATGACCGCTATTGGTGTGGATATTGATGAAATGGATATTACGGATGCGGAGAGTGTGGATAAGGTCATTCGGGAGACAGCCCCTGACGCAGTGATTCACTGCGCAGCCTACACGGCAGTAGATGCTGCCGAGGATAATGAGGAGGTTTGCCGGAAAGTAAATGCCGAAGGTACTGCCAATATCGCGGAAGTGTGCAAAGCACTGGATATCCGGATGATGTATATCAGCACCGATTATGTCTTTGACGGACAAGGGACCAGACCCTGGGAGCCGGATGATGAGAGGCAGCCGCTGAATGTGTACGGACAGACCAAGTACGAAGGAGAACTGGCTGTTACCGACAGGCTGGAAAAATATTTTATTGTCCGTATTGCCTGGGTGTTTGGCGTGAACGGCAAGAACTTTATCAAGGCCATCCTGAACAAGGCTAAAACCACAGATACACTGACGGTTGTCAATGACCAGTTCGGTTCTCCTACCTATACCTATGATCTTTCCAGACTTTTGGTTGATATGATCGTGACGGACAGGTACGGTTTCTATCATGCAACCAACGAAGGCATCTGTAACTGGTATCAGTTTGCCTGCGAGATCATCAGACTGGCCGGGTTTGATACAAAGGTGATACCGGTAAGTTCGGACCGTTATCCCGCCAAGGCAAAGCGTCCTTCCAACAGCCGCATGAGCAAGGAGAAGCTGACAGAGAACGGTTTTGAAAAATTGCCGGAATGGCAGGATGCTCTGAAGAGATATCTGGAGATCATAAATCAATAATGAAGCAGAGAGTCCCCATCAGACCGGAGGGAAAGTGCCCGGTCCAATGGGGATTATTTGTTGCATCAAAAACGCTCCGCAGGTGCATGATTTAGTAAAGCAAAACTTGTTTTGTCGGATTTTGGTGGATTGTGCAAAAAGCGACAAAGATAGTCCAAGTTTTGTTAATGATAATGTGATATTATTATAGTAATATAATTTGCGTAAAGCTGTTTTTCACGGGGAGGGATATAGTGAACTCGAGAAAAATCATCATTATTTTGGGAGTATTATTCCTGCTTTGCTGTATCCTGATGATCTGGGAAGCAGTAAATGTGTGTATATCTGCTGATGTTTAGTGGGATATATTGTAAATGAGGCAGATGTCGTGTCGGCTTTCGACACGGCATTTTTATGTGTGATCAGTAAAAAACATACCTTTATACCGACAATGAGTCTTTTGAGAAAAATAAGAAAACCTATTGACAATCTGTGCGTTAGCAAGTATACTATTCTAGTGTGTCAGCATGCGCACTTTTTTGATGCGTAAGTTTGCACCGCCATTTGCGGATATTGCGTCCGTGAATAAAATGGTAAAAAATACTAATACTAAGAAAGAGGTGAAACAGAATGCCAACATTTAACCAGTTAGTAAGAAAAGGACGTCAGACAACAGCTAAGAAGTCTACTGCACCTGCTCTGCAGAAGGGTTACAACTCCCTGCACAAGAAGTCTACAGATGCTTCCGCTCCTCAGAAGAGAGGTGTATGTACCGCTGTTAAGACAACAACTCCTAAGAAGCCTAACTCCGCACTCAGAAAGATCGCCAGAGTACGTCTTTCCAACGGAATTGAAGTTACCAGCTACATTCCCGGTGAAGGTCACAATCTGCAGGAGCACAGCGTTGTTCTGATCAGAGGTGGAAGAGTTAAAGACTTGCCCGGTACCAGATACCACATCATTCGTGGTACCCTTGATACTGCAGGTGTTGCTAACAGAAGGCAGGCCCGTTCCAAATACGGCGCTAAGAGACCTAAGGCTGCTAAGAAATAAGCTGTCGGTCAGTTGAGAGTACCACTCAAACGTAACTAAGAAAAGTGTTGGATTTCTGTGATACAGATATAACAGCACGTACACTTGGGGAAACACATGTGAGTACCGATGAATTAACTTATCTGATGAAAAAAGTAAATCTGCAAAGCGAGCTTTTTTCAAAAATTCAATTTGGTTAAGGAGGGAAGAACCGTGCCACGTAAAGGACATATTCAGAAGAGAGATGTATTAGCTGATCCTTTATACAACAACAAAGTAGTGACCAAGCTTATCAACAACATCATGTTGGATGGTAAGAAGGGCGTTGCTCAGAAGATTGTATACGGAGCATTTGCTAAGGTAGAAGAGAAGGCTGGAAAGCCCGCTCTGGAAGTATTTGAAGAGGCTATGAACAATATCATGCCTGTTCTGGAAGTAAAAGCAAGACGAATCGGTGGTGCTACCTATCAGGTACCTATCGAGGTTAGAGCTGACAGACCTCAGGCTCTGGGTCTTCGCTGGCTGACCGCTTACTCCCGCAAGAGAGGCGAGAAGACCATGGAAGACAGACTTGCTAACGAGATTCTTGATGCAGCCAACAACACCGGTGCTGCAGTGAAGAAGAAAGAAGACGTTCACAAGATGGCAGAGGCAAACAAGGCTTTTGCTCATTACAGATTTTAATCGGAGGACAAAATCTTGGCTGGAAGAGAATATCCATTAGAGAGAACCAGAAATATTGGTATTATGGCTCATATCGATGCGGGTAAGACTACCACAACCGAGCGTATCCTTTATTATACTGGTGTAAACTATAAGATTGGTGATACCCACGAAGGTACTGCTACCATGGACTGGATGGCTCAGGAGCAGGAGAGAGGTATTACCATCACTTCCGCAGCTACCACTTGTCACTGGACTTTGCAGGAGAACTGCAAGCCGAAGAACGGTGCTTTAGAGCACCGTATCAACATCATTGATACACCGGGTCACGTTGACTTCACTGTAGAAGTTGAGCGTTCCCTGCGTGTTCTTGACGGTGCTGTGGGTGTTTTCTGTGCTAAAGGCGGCGTAGAGCCTCAGTCTGAGAACGTATGGCGTCAGGCTGATACCTATCAGGTACCCCGTATGGCTTTTATCAACAAGATGGACATCCTGGGTGCGAACTTCTACGGTGCAGTAGAACAGATCAAGACCAGACTCGGCAAAAATGCTATCTGCATTCAGCTGCCGATCGGTAAAGAGGAAAACTTCAAAGGAATCATCGACCTGTTTGAAATGAAAGCCTACATCTATAATGATGATAAGGGTGATGACATTACAGTAACAGATGACCTTGGAGATATGAAAGATGATGCTGAACTGTATCGTTCTGAGCTGGTAGAGAAGATCTGCGAGTTGGATGACGATCTGATGATGGCATATCTTGAGGGCGAAGAGCCCAGCAACGAAGAGTTGAAGGCAGTTCTGAGAAGGGCTACCTGCGAGTGTACAGCAATCCCTGTATGCTGCGGTACCGCTTACAGAAACAAGGGTGTTCAGAAGCTTCTTGATGCAGTTGTAGAGTTTATGCCTTCACCGTTAGATATCCCTGCAATCAAGGGTGTTGACCTGGATGGCAACGAAGTAGAGAGACATTCTTCCGATGACGAACCCTTCTCTGCTCTGGCATTCAAGATTATGACTGACCCGTTCGTAGGTAAGCTTGCTTACTTCCGTGTGTATTCCGGTACCATGAACTCCGGTTCTTATGTACTGAATTCCACTAAGGATAAGAAGGAGCGTGTAGGACGTATCCTTCAGATGCATGCTAACAAGCGTGCAGAGCTGGATAAGGTTTACTCCGGTGATATTGCAGCAGCAGTTGGATTTAAGTTCACCACAACCGGTGACACCATCTGTGACGATCAGCACCCTGTAATCCTTGAGTCCATGGAATTCCCTGAGCCTGTTATCGAGCTGGCTATCGAGCCTAAGACCAAAGCAGGTCAGGGCAAGATGGGTGAAGCTCTTGCAAAACTGGCTGAGGAAGATCCTACTTTCCGTGCTCATACCAATCAGGAAACAGGTCAGACCATCATCGCAGGTATGGGTGAGCTGCATCTGGAGATCATTGTTGACCGTCTGCTTCGTGAATTCAAGGTAGAGGCTAACGTAGGTGCTCCTCAGGTTGCTTATAAGGAAGCTATTACCAAGGCTGTTGAAGTTGACTCTAAGTACGCTAAGCAGTCCGGTGGTCGTGGACAGTATGGTCACTGTAAAGTTAAATTTGAGCCCATGGATCCCAACGGCGATCAGCTGTTCAAGTTCGAGTCTTCTGTTGTCGGCGGTGCTATTCCTAAGGAATACATCCCCGCTGTCGGAGAGGGTATCGAAGAAGCTACTCATGCAGGTATCCTTGGCGGATTCCCTGTAGTAGGTGTATACGCTAACGTATACGACGGTTCCTATCATGAGGTTGACTCCTCTGAAATGGCATTCCACATTGCAGGTAGCCTTGCATTCAAGGAAGCTATGCAGAAGGCAGCTCCCGTTCTGATGGAGCCTATCATGAAGGTAGAAGTAACCATGCCTGAGGACTACATGGGTGATGTTATCGGTGATATCAACTCCCGTCGTGGCCGTATCGAAGGTATGGATGACATCGGCGGCGGTAAGCTGGTTAGGGCTTATGTACCTCTTGCTGAGATGTTCGGTTATTCTACCGACCTGCGTTCCAGAACTCAGGGCCGTGGTAACTACTCCATGTTCTTTGAGAAGTACGAGCAGGTACCCAAGAACGTTCAGGAGAAGGTTCTTGCAGCAAAGGCAAAGTAATTTTGAGCAAAATAATTGCCGCTAATTAAATTTATTTTAAAAAATACAGGATAGCACTTTGCGGGCGAAAAAAGTCCGCAAAGTAAGCCTGTTTTTGAAAAAAAGAACTTGAAAAACAGTTGATTATTTAATATAATCAAAAGTAGCCGAGTTTAATCACGCCGAATGCGGGAGAAAGCACTTCGGCGAAAAAACAGTTTATATTTTAAGGAGGACTGCAATAATGGCTAAAGCTAAATTTGAAAGAAACAAGCCCCATTGTAACATTGGTACCATCGGACACGTTGACCATGGTAAGACCACTCTGACCGCTGCTATCACCAAGGTTCTGGCTGAGAGAGTAGCTGGTAACGCTAAGGTGGATTTCGAGAACATCGATAAGGCACCCGAAGAGAGAGAGCGTGGTATCACCATTTCTACCGCACACGTAGAGTACCAGACTGATAACAGACACTATGCACACGTTGACTGTCCGGGACATGCTGACTACGTTAAGAACATGATTACCGGTGCTGCTCAGATGGACGGCGCTATCCTTGTAGTTGCTGCTACTGACGGTGTTATGGCTCAGACCAAGGAGCACATCCTTCTGTCCCGTCAGGTAGGCGTTCCTTACATTGTTGTATTCATGAACAAGTGTGATATGGTTGACGACGAAGAGCTGTTAGAGCTGGTTGAGATGGAAATCACCGAGCAGCTGGAAGAGTACGAGTTCACAGATTGTCCTATCATCAAGGGTTCTGCTCTGCAGGCTCTGAATGATCCCATGGGTCCTTGGGGAGACAAGATCATGGAGCTCATGGCAACCGTTGATGAGTATATTCCCGATCCCGAGCGTGATACCGATAAGCCTTTCCTGATGCCTGTAGAGGACGTATTCACCATTACCGGTCGTGGTACCGTTGCTACCGGTAGAGTAGAGCGTGGTACTCTGCACCTGAACGACGAAGTTGAAATCGTTGGTATCAAGGAAGAGACCAAGAAGACTGTTGTAACCGGTATCGAAATGTTCCGTAAGATGCTGGATGAGGCACAGGCTGGTGATAACATCGGTGCTCTGCTTCGTGGTGTTCAGAGAACTGAAATCGAAAGAGGACAGGTTCTTGCAAAACCCGGCTCTGTTAAGTGCCACACCAAGTTTACAGCTCAGGTTTACGTTCTGACCAAGGATGAAGGTGGACGTCATACTCCTTTCTTCAACAACTATCGTCCTCAGTTCTACTTCAGAACAACCGACGTTACCGGTGTATGTAACCTGCCCGCTGGTACCGAGATGTGCATGCCTGGCGATAACGTAGAGATGAGCATCGAGCTGATCCATCCCATCGCTATGGAGCAGGGTCTTACTTTTGCTATCCGTGAAGGTGGACGTACTGTAGGTTCAGGCCGTGTTGCTACTATCATTGAATAATAGAAAAATATTCAGTAGATTCAAGGCTCTCAGAGATTTCTCTGGGAGCCTTTTTACGTCCTTGCAACAGTTGAATTGTTGCAAACGGTGCCGAAACGGTGCCCAAAACGGGCTTTAATGGTTTTAATAGAAATTTTATAAAATAGTTAATTTTGTAATATCGAGAACAATGATTAAATAATGAGTTATACTCAAAATATCGCTATTGATGTAGAAAAATTAAATATAACTATTGACAAATAATGGGAAATGTATTATTATATCTTGTAAAAGGAGGATTTATTATGAACAACATTGTACTAAAATCCTTATCTGTTGAGAATTTTGCGTCATTCGCAGATAAAATAACTTTTACGACGGAATGTGACAACGGTAAAAAAGAGTATCTTGAAAATACTTTTCTAAGTGCGGATACAAGGTTTAATAAGGTCTCATTTCTCTATGGGGCAAATGGTTCTGGAAAAACTTTTTTTTGTAAAATTATTAGAGAAATACAGCGTTTATTGGATTGGTCACCTCTAACCGCAATGAACAATCCTCAGTTACTTTCTCTGCCGCAACTTAAAGGAATTGATATTCCGGTCAAAACTTTTGCGTTTGATACAGAGTATCAGACAAAACCGACTAAATTTGCGATGGAGCTTGTTGTAGATGCGATTACATATCATTATGAGTTTGAGGTTTTTGGTAAGAGAGTACAGTCAGAATTACTGACAAAGAAGTATCGAAGAACTGAAAAACTTATTGAGAGAACATCGCCGTCCTTTAAAGATATAATATTGCGATCTGAATTGAAGGATTTTGAGACTACTAAGCAAGTGGTTAAGGAAGAGGCACTATGTCTACCAGTTGCAGCACTTTTAAATAATACTTTGGCTTCTAAGATTGTTGCAGCGATCAAAGGAATCCAAGTGGTTAGTATGACTGCAGCAAAATTGAATCCAACGAAAACAAAGGATTCATTTTCAGAGGAGCGCTTGAGGAAGTATATTGATATAATTAAAAAAGCGGATCCTACAATTCGTGACATAAAGGTCGCATTTGAAGAAGAAGAGATTACTCGTCAGAAAATCGAAAATGATGATTTTGAGAATAGGGAAATAATTGCGACCAAAACAACAGTTGGTATAGATACAAAACACGCAGTTTTCGAAAAAGGACGAGAAACTAGTAGTACACCGATAGCTTTTTTTGCGGACGAATCGTTAGGAACGGTAAAACTATTTACTGCTTTGCCATATCTCTTTGATGTTTTGGAAACAGGTGGAGTTCTTGTCATTGATGAGTTGGAAAATGGCTTACATCTTTCACTGGCAAAGGAGGTAATTGGGTTATTTACGAATAAAGAAAGCAATCCAAATAATGCCCAACTGATCTGTACATCACACCAACCATTATTGATAGATGGAAATTGTAGACGGGATCAGGTTTGGGTTACGAGTAAAGATAGTTATGGCAAGAGCATGTTACATAGAATGAATGAGATTAAATCATCTCATGCTAAGGTAAATATGGCAAATAAGATTATAGAGGGTGCTTTTGGATGTAATCCCGAAAAATTTTTTTAATAAAAATTACACATATAGAAGAAAAAGAAAAACACCGAGTTGCAGCTCGGTGTTCTGCAGGACGACAGAAGCTTCGGCCGCCGATGCAATAATATACCACTCCCATTGTATCACGCTTTTATGCCGATTGCAATATAAAATCTGTGTTCAGAAAGGTAAAAAAATGCAGACTTTTTCTAAAAAATGTGATGAATATAGATGTAACTATAAATTTTTAGAAAAAGGAGTATATTATGAAAATTAAATATACGTATTATCATTGCAAATGTGGAAGAAAAATTATTCCAGTAACTAATCCATCTAAATGTCCATATTGTGGTCGTGTAACACGTCTGAAATGAGGTGAACATATGGGTAAGAATCAACATGTAACCCCACACCCGAGTGGTGGATGGCAAGTAAAAGGAGAAGGAAATTCAAGAGCAACAGTTCGTACTGGAACTCAAAAGGAAGCTATTAGTATAGCACGTGGAATTTCTAGCAACCAAGGGTCAGAATTAATTATTCATAGACCTAATGGACAGATAAGAGAAAAGGATTCTCATGGACGAGATCCTTTTCCGCCAAAAGGGTAATATAACTTAATATAGTAAGTGAAAGGTTCTAAGATCTTGTATCTTAGAACCTTTTTCAGAAATGTTGATATAAAGGTTGTTAGAGGAATTAATGGAGAATTTTTTTCTGTAAATGTTTTAAATAATTCTTCTTAAAATCTCGGATATTCCCGAAGAAATCCATTTCAGATCTACTAAAGGAATTATTTGTCGCCTTCTCCTCCAAAAGTTCCATAGTACATATGAGGTCGGCAACTTGGAATAATTTATAATCTACCGGGCGCACTTTGCGAAACTCTACATGAGTATATAAAGTGCTGAACACAGAGGTTAATATTTTGGTGAGTTCAATCTGCCCGTTGTCATAGTAGATAATTACATTATCAAAGCTGTTCCAGAAGGCTTCGTTACTACGGAGCACATCTGCGATGGCTTTAGATATTTTAGAAGTCATCGTGATTACATCCGGGCATTCACTTTTCTTAATCTTAATGCAGGAGTAGTGGAAATCCAATCTTCTGGCAAAGTTGAACAGAGCATTGAATAAGTGCTTACGTTCTTCGACTAAATCGTTGGAATAGACGGATTCCCGGCGGATCAAGGGACCGGTATGTATGGCGTGATGTTCGTAGCCCAGATTGAATAAATGTGTATCGAACACTTTAATATTCTCTGTTATATCAATATTTTGATCATGAAGCACCATTGCAACCAAATAATAAGGTGCATGCGGTTCATATGGACCGAAATCACCGGATTCATCTATAAATACACTCAAAACCTTTTCTGACATATGCTCATCCTTTGCAACAAATTTGAGTAATAAAATAGCGGGGAAATTCCCCGCTGCTCGGTGGACCAGGGTCTTTCGACCAGCCCAAATCAACCACCGTTGATTTATTATATGTTAATTATAAGGGAATTATTCTTAAAAGTCAATAGTTACCAACCTTTTATACTTTTAATGTTCTCGGCTCTTATTGGATCCTTCTGATATTTCAGTTTAAGTTTTATCATTTCCACAATTTCATTCCTTGCTTCGTCATTTAGCTGATAAAAGGAGGTCAGTAAATTATCAACGTCCGGCATACCGTTCGGACCATACATATGCATAAGCGGTAATATAGAGCTTTTTAAGTATCCCCTTACTCTGCTTGCATCAAGTCTACCATTAAATTCTCCCAAGGTCGGATATATTTCATCGACAGAAATTTTGCCGGAAAATGGATTGGCTTCACAGATTTCATCTACTTCGATTTCTAAAATATTAGCGATTCTAAGAGCCCAGTCAAACCTAAGGTTAGAGTCCTTTTGTATGATTGAATAAAGTGTGGTTGGACTGATGCCGGTCTGCTTTGCAATTTGGCGTACATTGGTTCCCTTTTCATCAAGGTATTTTTTTAGTTTTAATCCATCTCCCATATTCAGTCTCCTTTTTGTAAATAAATGAATTACGAAAATCATAACGCTATAAGTATTATATCATATATACGAAAAATGTAAACTATAAAAATTACGCAAAACGAAATAAATCAGGTAATAGCAAAAATATAAAATAAGTACGAATATCGTAAAAATATTTAATACGATATATTGACAGATATGAAAAATAGTGATAATATAAAAATACGATAATCGTAAATGAAAAATTTACAAGAAATGAATTGAAATTGGTAAAATGAAAGGAGGATGAAATTATGGTAAGACAAAATTATATGATGACTGCCGATGATATTGCCAAGGAATTAAATTGTTCTAAATCTTATGCTTATAAGGTTATTCGATCATTGAACAGTGAATTGGGAGCCAAAGGTTTTTGGGTAAAAGCCGGCTCCATTCCGAGAGCGTACTGGGCTGAGAAAATGTATGGCTATGAATTAACAACAAACTAATGAGAGGAGTGAAAAACGTGGCTTATAAGGAGAAAGACACAAAGAAATGGACTGCCCAATGGTTTGAGACAAATGCCAAGGGCGAAAAGAAAAAGAGACGAAAAAGAGGATTTGATACGAAGCGGGAGGCACTGGAATTTGAACGCCAGAAAAAGCTGAGTAGCGTCCGGAGTATGGATATGAAGCTGAGTGACTTTATGGAGGTTTATTTTGCAGACAAGCAGAATGAGCTGAAAGAACGTACAATGAAAAATAAGAAATACATGATGCAGCAGCATATTGTACCGTATTTTGGAGAGCAGATGATGAGTGAAATATCTGCAGGTCAGATTATTCAATGGCAAAATGAAATGCAGTCAAAAGGTTTTTCGGATGCCTATCTGAGAATGATTCAGAATCAATTGACCAGCTTATTTACACATGCATCACGCATATATGATCTACAAATAAATCCTTGCAAAAAAGTGAAACGCATGGGTAGTGATAATAATCGAAGCTTGGACTTCTGGACAACAGAAGAATATCAAAGATTTATTCAGACAATTGATCCGGAGGATAAGTATTATATTATCTTTGAGATTTTATTCTGGACAGGTTGCAGAATAGGGGAACTGCTGGCGTTGACAAAAAACGATATTGATTTTGAACGAAACAGAATCAGCATTACGAAAACCTATTACAGAACCGGACGGCAGGATATGATTACAGAGCCCAAGACAAAGCAATCAGTTCGCATCATTGAAATTCCGGAGTTCTTAAAGTGTGAGATACAGACCTTTGTAGAACGACAATATGGACTTCCGGGCAATGAAAGACTCTTTCCTATTGTGCAGGAAGCAGTACAACATAAAATGAAGCGTCATATGGAACTTGCCGGTGTGAAGAAGATTCGAGTGCATGATTTGAGACATTCCCACGTGGCTTATCTGATTCATAAAGGAATAGAACCTTTGTTGATCAAGGAGAGAGTGGGGCATAAAGATATTCGAATCACATTGAACACCTATGGACATTTATATCCAAATCAGCAAAGAAAAGTGGCAGATATGCTGGACAATGAAAAAGCCCCAACGGCGGCAACCGTTAGGACTTGAATACTCGATAGACCTTTGCTATCAAGATCGTGCAAATCTATTATAGCAGAGGTCTTTCTAAGTAGCAACTAAAAAATACGAAAGGAGGACCGAAATGGCTATTATCAGAAACAGAGCAAAGCAACAATATACAAATGTACCTGGCAGTATCTTAAGAAATTCGGAATTAAGCCTGCGTGATAGAGGGCTATTAATCACGCTGCTTTCATTACCGGATGATTGGGAGTTCTCTGTGGCAGGTTTACAACAAATTTTGAAGCTGGATGGGAAACATGCTATTATAGCTTCCCTGACTCATTTAGAGGAATTGGGATATCTGATTCGGAAACAGTCAAAGTCAGCAAACGGGAAATTTTCTCACGGAGAGTGGGATGTGTTTGAAGAACCTTGCAAAAGGTCACCGTTTGCCGATTTTCCGTCAACGGTAAAACCGTCAGCGGAAAAACCGTTAACGAAGAATCAGCCACAATCTAATACTAATATATCTATTACGAATAAATTTAATATGAATCAATCTAAGGACGATGAAGAAATTGCATATCGGAAGTATAAAGATAAATGGGAATATGACATTGTGGCAAAGAAGGTTTCGGAGAAAGTGTTGAATGCTGTTTGCACAGAGCTTATGAAAAGAGAAGAAAAGGACCGGACAACCAAGAAGGATCTTTTGGAAATCTGTAGGAATATCGAAGATTACGATAAGCCGATCAGCAATTTGAGTGCATTTGTGAAAAGCAGTCTGGATAATTATTTTTCCAGAAAGATTTATGTGTATCAGCCTAAGAAGAATTCATTTCACAATTTCATGCGGAGAGAATATGATTTTGAAGAATTGGAAAAAGTGTTATTAAGTAATTGATTGCCGGGCAGGGGGACATACCTCTGCCCAAAGTTTTGAAAGGAGAATTAACAAGTGAAGCAAAATGAAAATATGGTAGCTGCAGAGGAGAACAGAACCATCAATATGCAGTTTCGGGTAAATGAAAAAGAATTGAAAATGATCGAGCAGCGGATGCAACATATTGGTACAATTAACAGAAG
>JAZRCR010000074.1:0-1584 GCA_045659805.1 Acetatifactor sp. | reverse complement strand
TCCATGATCTGGGCCTGGATCTCATCGTTGATCTTACGGCCATCCTCATAATACCGGGTGCAGGCCTCGGTGGAGATGGTGAAGCCCTGAGGAACAGGCAGACCGATGTTGGTCATCTCAGCCAGGTTAGCACCCTTGCCGCCCAGCAGCTCGCGCATGGAGCCATTGCCCTCAGTAAACAGATAGACATACTTGTGATTCATCTTAATATACCCCTTTCGATATTTCTATTATCTGATTTCTTTCTAGGATTTTTGCAGGAGTTTCTATGTTTTCTTTGCTTTGTACGGACTTATCATACCTTGAATCTAAGCAAATTTGAATAAACAAACTTCTCCTTCTTATGCACTAAATTGTTTTCTTTCCATTGTCTTACAGATACGATTTTCTACAACCGCTTATATTAGCCAAACCCATTCACCGACTCAGCAAATATAAATAATCCTCTGCCCGATGCTTCTGGCAGAGGATTATCTTCGTAATATTATATGACTGATTTCGTACCAACCGTAGACCTGTCAGGCTTTTTCCGGATTGACTGTCTGTAGGCCTCCAGGATCGCTTTCTTTGCTGCCCTTGCTTGGCTCTGCGTAGCGGGATCCAAACCCTCAAGAGGATAATCGATCCCCAACTCCCGATACTTGTTTATACCCATAGTGTGATAAGGCAATACATCCAGTGCCTTTACGTTCGAAAGAGTTGCGAGAAAGACGCCCATTCTGGCAAGTAATTTCACATCATCGGTAATACCGGGAACAATCACATGCCGAATCCAAACTGGGATTTTCTTTGCATCCAGATACCTGGCAAATGCCAGGATTCCTGCATTGTCGTGTCCTGTAAGGGCCTTGTGGCCCTGGGGATCGATGTGCTTGATGTCCAGCATTACCAGATCTGTTACCTCCATCAGCGCATCCAGCTTCTCATTGTAGGAGGACACACCGGGACGGTAAGTAATGCCGGAAGTGTCCAGGCAGGTATGGATGTTCTTCTGTTTTGCCAGGGTGAACAGTTCCAGCACGAAATCGATCTGCATCAGGGCTTCGCCGCCGGTGACGGTAAAGCCTCCCTTTTTATAGAAGGCCGCATTCCGCTCATACTCCTGAATCAGAGACTGGGCAGACCGAACAGAACCGCTGTTCATCTTCCAGGTATCGGGATTATGGCAGTACTGACACCGCATGGGACAGCCCTGCAGAAACACCACAAACCGAACACCGGGACCGTCCACGGTGCCGAAGCTCTCCGTGGAATGGACAAAACCGTTCATGGCAGCTTAAATCTTCTCGTGGAAGGTACGGGAAATAACCTCGTCCTGCTGCTCCTTGGTCAGCTTTACAAAGTTAACAGCATAACCGGAAACACGGATGGTCAGCTGGGGATACTTTTCAGGATGAGCCTGAGCATCCAGCAGAGTCTCCTTGGAGAAGACGTTGACGTTCAGATGATGGCCGCGCTTTTCAATATAGCCGTCCAGCAGGGAAACCAGATTATCAATCTGCTTATCGGTTGCTTTCATAGTGATTTCCTCCTTTTGGAAATGTGGGATTACTCGGCGTCCAGACCAAGTCGGAGGCCAAGCGG
>JAZRCR010000073.1:0-2273 GCA_045659805.1 Acetatifactor sp. | reverse complement strand
AAGTGCCATTCGCATAGCAATGCAAATGACACTCTCAATAAATCGGATAGACGGTTGTTCTGCCTGCGCAAAACTCGGATAACTGATATATGTATTATACCATAGGAATCCGGTTTCGTCAATCAATACTACTCGGATTTGCGGACTTTCCATTTTCAATGGCTTTTTTCATCTGTTCTACTGCGAATTCCAGTACAATGCTTGTCAATGTTTCATCGATATCAATCGTACCGTCAGCATTGGCATTCTGAGCCACCATGTCCCGAATCGCATCTAATTGCTGATATATCTCAGATACAATCATAGTCAGTACTCCTTTTCCACCGCTAGGGTATTGCAGATCACTTTGCAGCCGTCCATTTCATAGACCGGTGCATTATCAGCCAGATAGATCGTGATCCGATCTCCGGCATTTAGGGATCTTAGCTTCATAGAGGGCCGGACGATTCGCACCGTGAACTGATCTTCTTTTACATAGATATCTTTCACCTTACGGCGGAGTCCGGTCTTCTCAATCTCCGTACAAGTACCTCTGATCACCACATAATTCTTCTCATCGCAGCGGGCATACAGCTGCAGCGCACTGATAAAGAATACGGCAGAAAACCCGATACACGGGAACATCAATTCAAGGTCACCTCGGTACAGCAAAATGATAACCAGCATCATAAGTGAAACAATGCCCGCAGTGAGACGGATGAGGATCTGCTTCTGTAAGACCTGAGGAAACTGTCTGAATTTATCTTTCATACGGGCCTCCGGATCAGAGCAAAACAATATGCTTTTTATTCAGCAGGGCTAGAATCGTGCTAACAGTCTTTTCTCTTGTGGCCACATGTTCCATCTGATTTTCCAGTATATTATCAAAGATTGTGTCTTTTGTATAGATCCGCTCGACCAGGGCCTGTTTATTTTCCTGGCCAAGCAGACCCAACTCAGGCTGAATTTCCCGGTCCATCAGGTAAATAAGCTCTGCCATTGTCAGAACCAGACCAGCCTCACGCAACCATACCATTATGGTCTTCGCATCACCAACCAGACCGGAATAGGGATTCTTTCTTTTGACAGGGACTGCTCTGCAGCGTGTCAGCGCACGATATTCTCCGGCCTCAGACTCATCTGCAGTCATGACCAGACCCATACGATAGAGCTGATTAAGCGTTCTCATTTCAGAGGGATTCACTGCTCTGGCAAAACCGAAGCGGCCATCCAGCCACAAAGATGCCAGTTCTTGTGTCAATGTGTAATCAATGCCGCAATGAGAGACTTTTACGATATGTTCCGTGGATGGTTCCAGAACTGCGCCAAGAGAAATATATTTCATAGTATAACACCTCGTTTTCTTCATTTACCCTATTACACCGATGAAGTTCAAAAAGTGCAATGCTTAAAGAACATAAAGCATCACAACACACATGGAAATGATGAAAATAACGCCTATGGACAGAGCCACGATCTTCTTGATTAGTTCTTTGTCCAGTCCTTCCTTGACCCGGTCGGTATCCGGCGGAAGGACATCATTGTAGTATCCATCGTAGCCGTCGTCCACCGCTTCACCAACGACTTCCTCAATCGCTGTCTTTTTCTCCTTCTTCTGTTTTTTCACCTTTTTCTGTTTTGACAGCTTGCCTTTCTTTTCCTTACGGTGATGTTTCTTACTTCTATCCTCCTGCACTACCTGGTCCTGGTCTGCTTCAACCGTCGATAACGGCTTACCGCATTCAGCGCAAAAAGAGGCAGTGCTGTCCACTATGGCAGCACCGCAATTCGGACAGTATTTCATTGGTTGATCTCCTTTCGGGAAATAAAAATAGTGGGCCCTGCCTCGGACCCACTATCGGATGCTATAAGTGTATCATGTTCACATGCACTTGTCATTCCCTATTTTGTGCAAATTTTTTCCCGGAGTTTTCACGGAAAATTCCCATCTGGTATTGCCGGGAATCTATTGTAGAATCCAGTATTGACAATGCTCTCAGAAAGGATTAGAGTAAAGGTATCATAAATAACACATGGAGGTATCTATCATGAAATATGTCTGTGACCTGTGTGGCTGGGAATACGATGAGGAAATGGGATATCCTGAAGCAGGTATTGCTCCCGATACTCCCTGGGATGAAATTCCTGACGACTTTGAATGTCCCCTTTGCGGTGTCGATAAGGACAATTTTTCTGAAGCATGATCTCTGATTCATATGCGGTGCAGTCTTATGGCTGCACCGCATTATGTTATATACGATTTGCGACAAATCCAGGCGCCTGCAGAATGTAGA
>JAZRCR010000072.1:0-19177 GCA_045659805.1 Acetatifactor sp. | reverse complement strand
GGCATGATCGAGCTTCCCGTAGTATCCTATGGTTCGTCTGCCTTCCCTAGGTGATCCGTCTTTGCGAGTTCCTTTAAACCTCTGGTACAGTGTATAGTTCAGCGGGTCTATCTCTATGTAATACCCGTCTGTAAGTATGATCTGCATACATCTCCTTTCCGGGCGGCGTGCCTACCGCCCTCACCGAAATGGCTTTGTGATATATTAACGTTGCACGTTCAAGTATGGTTTACGGTTTCTTTTGAACGTTTTGTCGACGTCGGCAAAACGTTTCTGGTGTTGCCTTACAGCTCAACCTCTTCAATCTCTATTTCCACCTTCGGCATCTCCGAAGTGTAGAAAAATTCATGTGTAATCCGGCTCCCGTCCACATATTTAGGACTGTCATTCTGAATTACTCCGCAAGCCTGCAGGCTGTCCTGAAAGACCTTGTCAAACATGGCAAACACATTCATGTGGTCGCGTTTAACACCTTTAGCAGGCTCATAGAAACGATAGTGTAAAGTTATCCGCCCCTGCGGCTTCCAACGCTTTAAACAGCGCCTGATATAGTTATTGGCAATCATTTCATACTTCTTCTTGAACTTTCCACCTGCCTGCGGATGTGTTCCCATCTCTTTCAGATAATCATTGAGACTGGGAAAACATTTGTCGCCGCAGAACTGACCTTTAACAACCACCAGCACCTTACCAGAAGGAGTATCCGTAACGCTTTCTGAACTTTTCTCTTGCTTCATCAATCGTTGCTCCTTTCGCACATTCATTCCGTTCAAAGAATGCCTGTCCTAAGTACTTGGAAAGCTTCTCCGCCATAGGATTATCATGTATCCTTCCCTTGACATCCCCGCTGATATGGCAATTATTACAGACCGGCACTTTTAATCCGTCCTCCTCTGCCAGTTTCCTTGAACTGCCAAAGATAAGATGATGCTCACCATTTACAGATGCTGTACCGCAGAAGAAGCAGTAATCCTTGTAAGCATCCTGTACTACTGTTGATTTTGTTTTCATACTTTATTCTCCAAATATCAGATCATCACAGCTGATCGGACCTGTCAAAACTTTAGTGGATTTGCAATAGTTACAATGCTCGCATCTAACCGGTTCAACTTCTCCGGACTTGATCATGAGCACTGTCGGCATATTCTTTTCAACTTCATTCAGCGCATGGTTAAGCAGTGATTGGGGAATGCCTATCACTTCAATATCGGGATAATCATCCTTCGTGACCACCGATATGTAGCAGGGCAACTTCTTGCCGGTATTTATCTCAACCACCTTCTGATACACCGCCAGCTGCAAAGTATATCCCCAATACTCCACAAAGGATGCATAGCCATAATCTTCAACCTTCCATGCCTTATGGATGTCTGCTGACGTCTTAAGGTCTACAATGGCTTTGCCCTGCAGGTAAGAATCCATTTTTATCTTCCAGTCACAACCGAACAGGTACGCAGTCATGATCACTTGTTTCTCGCCTGCCAAGGAGCTCATAAAATAGTTATCCTTTTCACATCGGGCTATCATTTTTTCAGCTTGCTTAAAAGGAGCTTTTAAACTGTATGGTTTCGTCTTAGTGAAGCAGTCCGGGTGCTCTTCGATAAATTTATCAAGCGTTCCTTCAAAATAGCTGTCCACATAACTTCCTACAAGCATTGCCGTGGTGATCTCGTCCTGCCACTCTCCGGAAAGCTTTGCCATTGCCTTCGCTTCACAACCCTGCACACCCATATACCCGACAAAACCAAGATATTGATGAGTAGACATATATCGCTGATCAGCTTCTTCAGAATAGTAATTTTCTTGTGTCAACACGAACTCTTCCATAATGCCACCTATTTAAACCCTTCCGGCATCGGCATGTCCGAAATATCTTCTGTAACTTCCGTATATTCTGCAACTATCTCATCCGAGAATGCATCCACTATATCTTCATCAAAATCTCTAGCCACAGCAGAATTATCGAAATCCATCCCGGCGCCGTCATCCCAAGCCTGCTTGGCTTCCGTACTCTCGAAATCAGTTTCTATGTGCTTGCACAGCCTTCTCAATACAGTTTTCTTTGCCATTTCATCAAAACTGTTTTTCCACGCCTTAGACTGCGATGCCTTTGAATAATTATTGCGGACATTCTGAATGTCTTCATAACTCATGGCTTCATATTCCATTCCACCATCCTTGTAAAGCACGATTGCAAAGGCACCAACTATAGGTTTGTTGTTAAAGGGAAGCGGTCTGAAATTAACTACCGGCTTATTATCAATAATACCTTCCTCGAAAAAGTCTCCTTCCCTTACAACCTTCGCAAAAATATCAAGAATCGGTCTGATAGAATATCTTTTTACAAATTTGCATTCTCCTTTATAATCCGTCTGGAACTGTACACTGTTTCCGTAAGGGATCAGATAGCATTCCTTGTTCATAAAGTCCAAACCGAGGTATGCACCTTTACACAAGCCTTGGATCACCATTGCTCTGTTGATCCTGGCAAGCTCCGGTTTCTCATTCATTACTGCAAGAGCATTCTGAACGAATCTGTCTCTGTTAAACGCCTTAGGCAGCGCATTCTGAACCGACACCAGTTTATCGCTTAACTGCTCAGAAAAAGTCTTTGATACTTCATTTGCCATAATCATCCTCCTAATTATCTTTTCTCCAGTTACCTCCGCTGTAGTACCACTCTACAAGCATTGTTTTAAATTCCTTTTGGTCTTCTTCAGGACCATTAAGACATCTTTCCAGTGCGTATTCATAAGCTTCTGATTCCGGCACAAACACGCTCGTACCATACTCGTGATATCCAGGCTCCGAAAGCTTCTCTTTGACTTCTTCAGGGACCATACACGGCCACTCGGAATCAACTACCATTCTGTTTTCAATTCTCTCCATCTTCTTTCACCTCATAGCTTTTGCATATATTCACAATGTCGTAGTGGTATCCTCTTCCTACTTCCATCACAAGGTCCTGACATTGGCAATATCCATCTGCATTATGCTTGCATGTATGATCATCACATTGAATCACTTGCATTTCTCTTCTCCTCTAAATCATTAACACCAGTTGCCCGTCTGTCTGTTCCGTGATGCACCTTCTTCGCATCTGTCTGTTTTCTTCCGCCCGGATCTCTTTCTGTCTGCTTTCTTCCAGACAGTCATCACAGATCCCGCCGTGAAGTTCTCCCGGATCACACCAGCAACCGCACCTTTCGCAAATATACATTTGACAACTCCTCTTCCAACGTGCTATACTAAGCACATAAATAGCATAGCAATGTTATTGAGTAGACCTCACTGCCGGCCAAAGCTAACGAGGTCTATTTTTCTTTCTCTTCATCCCGGACTCTACATATGCCAGATAACCGGTGATCACACAGATGATAGCAAGTACCAGTGCGCTCATCAGTGCCTCCGGCGTCACAACATCCGCATCAATGCACCCTGCTACTCCTGCATAAGCAGTGAATCCGGTAATGATTGATATTCCTGCCAATATTTTATGTAACATCTTGTCCTCCTTTCCATCGCAATTCAAATCATTGCTATTCCTTTTCAGCACAACGCCCTCCTTGCGGAACAGTTCCTGTCCTTTCCACTGCGATTCTGCTCGATTCCAGTCCATTCCGTATCATTTCCTGTCACCGCCTTTCCATGTCTGCTCCGAACTTTTCGCTTCCAGTCTACGCCATCACTTTTCAATTCAGCTCATTGCCTAAGCCGTTCACTTCAACACCGCTCAACACAGAGCCTTTCCACAACCACTCCTTACCGCGCTAATCCTTATCGATGCTGTTCTTTTCATCTCATCGCTTTGCTGTTCCACTGCGTCACTACTCTCTGCGATGCTTTTCCTTTGCTTATCGTTGAGTCGCCTTTCCCGTGCTTTGCCGACCTGTTCTAAGCTAAGCTCCGCCATTGCTTATTTGTCGGATATATCTGTCCACTGAAATCTGCCTTTGCCTGAGTTGTGCCACTGACCAATACCATTCAAAGCGCCGTAGTCAAGCCATTCAATCACATTCGCCATAAGCTCGTCCAACATAACCATGATCGTGAACTCGATAACGGTCCCTGCAGGACAACTCTCACTGTTTGCAAGGGCAACTCTCTCACCCTGCGCGGTGGATGCTCTTAATGGTCTCTGACAGTTTCCGAGTTCCTCACCTTCCGGAAGCTGTAATTCGATCATTCTTTCTTTCACAAACACCAGATTGTCAATCTTGGACTTGTATGCAGATAACTTCTTGATGTAGTTAAATGCCTTTGCCGCATTCTTGAAGAATCCCTTAATCTGATAATCGTACAGTATCGGCTTCCCCTCTGCATTTCTGGGGAATACAGTCATTCCTTTTTCAATGACTTCCTCCACTCCGATTGCCTCGATCTCTTCTTCCCTGCTTAGAGCATCTGGTGCCTTACTTGCTATGTACTCCGCATGGATCTCCTTTGAGTTGCTGGCTGTTCCTAAAATCTCTTCTGTAAAGGTCAGCCTTACTTTCATTTCTTTCATGTTTCTCTCCTTTCTCAGCTTGTCCGTCCCCTCTACGTGATGCACAGAAAGGGGAATAACTGTGCACCCGATATTTGTGTAAAAGGGGAATTTATGTGGTGTCTGTCACACCACGTACAAGGGACGGATGTTAATGGTTACTTTTTCGCCGCCTGAGCTATCCATTTACCTACTACTTCCTCAGGCAAATCCCCACCACAAATCTCGCCTACCGGACACTTCATAATGATTGCCATTTCCCAAAGATCCTGCAGTTGCATCTTGCCTGGATCATCCAATCGGTTCTGTATGGTCCTCTTTGTGACATTCTGCTTTGATGCCAGTTTGTCCTGACTTGTGGATGTCAGCTCCATGTGCCTGAGTATGGCTGCTCTCGCCCTTGTAGCGAACTGGTCCCGTTGCTGTTGCGTTCGCATTAAGTCTGTTGGTCTGCCCACATTCTCACCCTCCTTCCTCTAACAAGGCATCGACTGAACAGTTTAATACTTTTGCAACCGCCTGAAGGTTATCCACCGTAGGGCTTGAACCATTCCATTTGCTGATTGCGCCATTACTTAATTTGGCTTCTCTCTCAACTTGTGCAACACTGATGCCCTGTGCCTTGCACATTTCCTTAACTTTGTCGAAAATCAACCTCTTCCCTCCTTTTAATAGAAAATATTCAATATTTGCATTGACATTTTGTAGAAAATATTCTAAAATATAGTTGCCACACAATATTCAGAACATCATCTATTACCGTCTGCTTCACTAGAACATTTTCTAGTTCATAAGCTCATTATATAGATTATGTTCTAGTTTGTCAAGCACTTTTCTAGAATTTTTTCTAGTAAATTTTAGGAGGTCAATATGACAGTATTAGAACGCATTAAAGAAACCGCCAGATCAAAGAGAAATATAAGTTTAACAGTACTAGAACAACAACTTGGATATAGTAATGGCTCTCTGGCAAAAGCAAAGGATATTCCTAGTAGCAGAATTAAAGATATTGCTGATTTTCTTGAAGTTTCAATGGAATATCTAATGACCGGAGAAGAACCCGAAAGCGGCGAGGTCTACTATCTCAACGATGAAACCCGCGAGATCGCACAGGAAATCTTCGAGAACCCTAATCTGCGTTCTCTGTTCGATATGAGCCGCAAAATGTCGCCTGATCGCTTGAAGGCGCACATTGAGTTCATGAAGAATCTGCAGGCTTCAGAGAATAAGACCGATATATAGGACAGTAAATGATTTATTATTTGTGTAAAAGATAAAAAGTAAAAGGAGGGTACTTATATGACTGTTAATGTAAAATTAATTGACATGGATGTGCAGGTAACGGAGCAAGTGACACTTAATGCCGATAACTCCGCTACCGTCTTTTTGAATGCCCGGCATACCCAGGAGCGGCAGTATGAAGCCTATCTTCATGCGATGGAGCACTTGAGAGAAAAAGATTTCGAGAAACACGATGTGGATGAGATTGAGCTAGATGCTCATACAGCGACATGATATTAATTCCAAAGGGGAATTGATATAGAAAATCTAAAGAAAAGAGGGAATACTTATGACATGTCCTAAGTGTGGAAGCGAAAACGTTAATGTACAAATGGTTTCTGAAACGAAGCTGAAAAAGAAGCGCAGTATAATATACTGGCTGTTGATTGGATGGTGGTTAAATCCGCTCCTTTGGTTTTTTATGACCGTTCCTATGTTAATTATTAAAATTTTCAAGCCTCGCAATTATAAGACTAAGACCATACATAAGTCTATGTGGGTTTGCCAGGCTTGTGGTTATCACTGGGAAGCAAAGTAAATTGAATAAATAAAAACCGCCTCCGGCGCCAACCAGAAGCGGATTTTATAGATCTGTACCGGGAAGCCCCAATACAATCTACCTTAGACAAGTGAATTGTATCATCTTCCCGGGGTATTTGCAACGCAAACTTATGTTCCCGGGCATTTTTATGCCCATTTTAAAGAAAGGATGGTGCAATATGGCAACTGCAAAACGTTTACCCAGTGGCAATTACAGATGTAGAGTATTTGTGGGGATGGAGAATGACAAGAAGGTATACAAATCTTTCACTGCTCCGACCAAAAAAGAAGCTGAATTTTCCGCTAGCCAATACCTCAATAATCTGGAAAAGGAATCATATGGCAATGCATCTGAAGAAACCGTTAATAGCGTTATAGACAAATACATCAAGGTAAAAGAAAATATACTCTCTCAGAGTACGATAAAAGGCTATTTAAGCGTAAAAAGTAATTTAATGGAGGAAATCTCCAATATTAAGATAAAAGACCTTAAATCAGCCAATACGCAAGCATGGATAGGGAATCTTTCTGTAGATCATAGGCCAAAGACCGTTAGAAACGCATACGGACTATTAACTGCTGCTCTTGAAATGTTCTACCCGGACAAAACTATCAAGGTACAATTACCACAAAGGGAAAACAAACAGTTATGCGTTCCTACGGATGCAGATATAACTCAACTTATATCCTACTTCAAAGAAAACGACAACGATATGTATATTGCTTGTCTCCTTTCCGCTTTTGGAACTCTTAGACGTTCGGAGATATGTGCCTTAACTGCTGATGATGTAATGGGGAACACTGTCAGGATAAATAAAGCCTTAATTAAGAATACAAAAGATGAATGGGTCTTGAAAACAACCAAGACAACAGAAAGCACTCGTGATGTGGAACTGCCACAATTTGTTATTGATGCTCTTCCAAAAGAAGGGAAACTTGTAACTATTAACCCTGCAAGAGTTTCGGACCGGTTTATCAAAACTCTTAAAAAATTAAACAATCGCAATTTCCGCTTCCACGATCTCCGTCACTACTCGGCCAGTGTTATGCACGCTATCGGAGTGCCTGACGTATACATCATGGAACGTGGTGGATGGAAAAGCGATGCAACTCTGAAAAAGATATATCGTGGGAAAATGGACGATTATCAAAAGAAGTTTACAGATGTCACGAACAACCATTTTGAAAATATATGCCACGAAATATGACACAAAAAAAGAAAAACCCCAGTAAATACCGAGGTTTTCATATGCGGAAGATGGGACTTGAACCCACACGGTGTAACCACCACAAGATCCTTAGTCTTGCTCGTCTGCCAATTCCGACACTTCCGCATACCATTCTGCAACTTGGCCCGAAAGCCCTATCGCATCACGCAAGTAAGATAATATCATTATCTGCGACAAATGTCAATCGTTTTTTTTATTTTTTTAAATACTCTTTCGGGGTCTTTCCCGTTTCCCTTTTAAACACCTGCGCAAAGTAACTCTGACTGGAAAATCCCAGATAATCGCAGATTTCCTTGACAGAAGATCCTCCTCTCAGATAATCGATGGCACGGGATATTTTCAACGAGGTAAAATACTCCATCACACCGCAATCCGCATACTGCGCCATTGTTTTCTTCACATTTGCAACACTCATGTTGCACATAGCAGCAATTTCAGGCACCGAAAGTTTCTTGCTCATATTCTCATACAGGACGTCATTGATCTTTTTATAATTGATGGCACCGATATTTTTCATGACAATTTCATCGGGCAGTTTACTTTGGGCTTTCAAAAGAGAAAGCAGGAACAGCTCAAATTTCAAAAAAGCTGTCTTTTCTTCCACTTCACTGGCATTGTCTTTCGGCTCTATCCTCCACGCAGTGTTGGCAAAGGCAGCCGACATAATATCATACAGCTCACGAATCATAAATTGCTGCTCTGTATCAAGATGAAAGATTTTTCCGGCAACATTGCTCAGAATGCCGTCATATATCTGATAATTGATCAGGATGTACTTCACAACCTCCGAATCCGCAACCTTGATGGTACAATGGTCATTAGGCTTTTTGATATACAGGTCATACGGTAACAGCTTAAACGTCATTCCGTTGACAGACATCTGAAGCGTACCCTGTGTCATGAAAACCAACTCGTACCGCTCTCCAATAATGTCGGAGTGAACAAATCCAAAATCCCGCTTACCTTTGAAAAGATTGATCACGCTCCTGATCGCGGGCTTGTATTGAGGCTCATAATAATCCTTACTCATAGTACTTCCTCCAAAAGTAGCCAAAATCTAAAGAAATGTATACACACAATTATATAATAACAGCTTTGTATATGATATATTTAATTTACTGTGATATATAAGCTTTGTCAATGACAACTCATCAAAAAGGAGAACAGAAATGGAAGATCACATTTTAAAGCTCAATGACCCCGAAAAGTATCTGAGAGATTACAAAATCCCACAGGAAAAAGTAGATAAAGCGATCAAAACAGCTCTGGACAAAATGGAAGCTCAACTGGAGCGCGTGGGTACCATGTTCCCGGCAAATTCATTTGAAGCCATTAAAAATTACGGGTGGGGCGAAAACAACAACTGGACCTGCGGTATGTACACCGGCAGCTACCTGCTTGCCTATGAATTATCAGGGAATGAAAAATTCCATACGCTTGCCAAAGCCCATGTTCCCTCCTACCGGAAACGCCTTGAAGAAAACATCAATATCCGCGGAAGCCATGACGTAGGTTTTGTCTTCACTCCTTCCATGATCGCAATGCACAAGCTGTTCGGATATGAAGAATGCCGCGATTATGCCCTTGAGGCAGCAGAGGCGCTCTATGACTCTTCCTATTCCAGAAAAGGTCATTTTATTATCCGTTCCGCCAATCGTCTGCCGGAAGAATGGGCCTGCCGCACCATGGTAGATACCATGCTTAACATTCCTCTCCTTTTCTGGGCCGGGGAAGAAACCGGTAACAAGAAATATACGGAAGCCGCCACCAATCAGGCTGATTTTACAGCAGCAAAGCTTGTAAGAGAAGACGGTTCCTCCTATCACCACTATCAGTTTGATGTGGTGAACCACTCTCCTCTTTACGGATGTACTTTGCAGGGTAACCGAGACGAATCCACCTGGACCAGAGGTCATTCCTGGTGCGTCCTTGGCTTCCCCATTGCTTACAGCTATACCGGTAACAAGAAATACCTGGATGTGATGAAGAAAAATGTATTCTACATGCTCAATCATCTTCCTGATGATCTTGTGCCCTATTGGGATTATGACTTTACAACCGGCTCCGACGAGCCCCGCGATGCTTCTGCAGGAGTCATCGCAGCCTGCGGTATGATGGAAGCAATGAAGTATATTGACAAGAACAGTGAAGAATACAACATATACAAAAATGCTTCTGCCCGTCTTCTGGAGGCAGCAATCGATCACTGTGCCGTTCCCTTCACACCGGAATATGACGGCTATGACGGTATCATAGACCACAACACCGGCTCCAGACCTCACGGTTCCGCAGACCGCTGCGCAGTCTACGGAGACTACTTCTATCTGGAAGCACTGATGAGATATACAAATCCCGACTGGAAGAGATATTGGTAAAAAATAAGAGGTGACGGACATGAAATTTGACATTGACAAAGAGTATCTTTTAAACGCATTCAAAGAAATGGTGGCTGTCCACAGCCCTCTGGGATTTCACAAAATGTTTGGTCCGGTGCTGGAAAAGTACGCAGCCGAACTGGGTTATGAGATTACATACGACAACAAGGGAACCGCATACATTACCCTTGACGGTCAGGACAATTCCAAAACTGTCGCACTGGGCGCCCACGCCGATACCGTCGGTCTGATCCTTCGCACAATTATGCCTGACGGCGCCCTCCGTGTAAAACCTTTGGGCGGCATCAATTTCGGTACCATTGACGGAGAATCCGTGGTAATCTATACCCGCGACGGCAGGGAATATACCGGGCTCATTCTCTGTGAGAAGCATTCCACCCATGTCTTTTGGGGCGCCTCTGAAACACCCCGCAACGAGGATACCATGATGGTCATCATCGATGAGGCGGTCCATTCGCCTGATGAGGTGCGTGCCCTCGGAATTGAAGTGGGCGATTATATCTGCATCGAACCCAGATGCCAGATCACACCTTCCGGATATGTAAAATCCAGATTTATCGACGATAAGGGCGCCATCGCAGCTGTTTATACCGCGCTCAAATATCTGAAAGAAAACAAGCTGACACCTAAATACAAAACAATCTTTGCATTTCCCTACTTCGAAGAGTCCGGAGCGGGCGGTTCTTTCGTGCCGGACGGTGTATCCGAATATATCGGCGTAGATATCGGCCTTATCGGTCCCGAACAAAACGGCAGCGAACAGGCAGTGAGCATCTGTGCTGCCGACGGCGGCGGTACATACCATTACGATCTCACAGACCGCCTGATAAACTATGCAAGAAAGGCAGCGTGCGACTACAGGATCGATACCTACAAAGTGTACTCCTCCGACGCTAACGCGGCAGTTCGCGGTGGCAACGACCTTAAACATGCCCTTTTCGGTATGGCTGTGTACGGAAGCCACGGAATGGAGCGCACCCACACCGATTCCCTGATAAACACCTGCGGGCTGATCCTTGCATATGTACTTGCCATATAATGATCTGCAAAAAGAAATCTTTTCTAAATAAATCAGCACCACCCATTTGAAGGGTGGTGCTAATTTATTTACTTCTCAAGGCTTCTTGATCCGGTTGAGCTGCGCATTCAGGCCCAGCAGCTGTTCTTTGGTCACTTTTACATTGGCTGCGCCCATAAGGCTGCACAGACGCAGAACGGTAAATCCGCCCATCATCTGCATCATCTCAGCAGGCATCTCGATACCGCTGTTGCCGGTACCTGCCATCATCTGCTTCATCAGACCCATGAAGAGTGCTCTGCCTGCTTCTGCTTTCATAATCTCACTGAGCTTATCATTCAGGGAGAAGTAGCCCTCAGGAGCGGTCACATCAAACCAGTTCAGAACAGCACCCTTTTCTTTCAGACGATACTCCTCGTTGAAGGTATCTACTTTGCGGATTACGCTCTCGTCTCTGCATTCACCGGCTACGGCCACAAGCTTACTCTCGCCTGCGTTGGGCACCTGGAAGTAGAAGAAATGCTCTGCACTCTCCTGCTTGCCCAGGCTTTCACCGTTTACAAACAGTTCCACCTCAGGAAGGTTGGAGTATACCGTCACTTTGGTCACGCCTTCCACACGGTCCACATAGCGCTTTCCGCAGATGTGCACAAAGGGATCATCTGAAAGCCATGCTTTGTAGGCGTAGAAGGAATCCTTTTTGTACTTACGGTCAAAGGTGATCAGGCCCTTGTGGTTCTGACCGTTCTCGCCGCCCTCATTTCTGGAGTCTGCACCGAAGTCAAACATATTCCAGACATGAGTTGCCCAGATGTAGGGTCTGGTGTATAGCTGCTTGATCAGCTCTTCGTGATAATAAGCCTGATACTCTTCCGTATAGTCTCCCTGATCGGGGTTTGAGGTATGCCAGTTCAGAGCCTCACAGCCATACTCGCTGACACCGATGGGGATGTTGGGGAAAGTAGCATGGAAATGATCAAACCAGGGACCGTTCATGGAAGTATCACCGCCGTACCATCCAAAATAGTGGTTGTAGGATACCACATCGGGAATCTGGATATAAGGATGGTTGATATCACACATGGATACTGCCGCAATGGTGGTCAGTCTGGTGGGATCCATTTCATGCACCATGTCATTCAGCACTCGGTGGTTATCCAAAAGGTCTTCCTGAATCTCACCGGACATGGTGATCTCGTTGGACAGCCCCCATACCACAATACTGGGATGATTGTAGTTCTGTACAACCAGCTCTCTCATCTGAGAAATGGTGTTTTCACGCCCGCCGGGCATGTGTTTGGAAATATAAGGGATCTCTGCCCAGAGAACCAGTCCTCTCTCGTCACACAGATCGTAAAAATACTGGTTGTGCTGATAGTGTGCCAGACGGATAGTGGTTGCACCCATCTCACAGATCAGGTCGATGTCCTCTCTGTGATGCTCGGGAAGCAATGCATTACCGATCCCCCACCTGTCCTGATGGCGGGACACGCCACGCAAAGGATAACTCTCGCCGTTTAAGATAAATCCCTTTTCCGGATCGATCACAAAGCTTCTACAGCCGAAACGCGCGGATACATTGTCGAGAACCTCTTCACCGGACACCAGAAGAACCTCTGCAGTGTACAGATAAGGATCCTTTTTGCCGTGCCACAGATGGGCATTTGCAATCACAAACTCAGCTTTTGTCTCACAGGCACATACGGTTTTTTCGGCCACCCCATTGCCTTCTGCATCCTTCAGGATATATTTCAGGCTCTGGCCTTCCTTTACGTCCACAGGATATACTTCCACGGTAACCTTTGCGTCATTTCCTTCCATCACAGGTGTCACGGCAATACCGGGACCACCGTAATATTCCAGATCAAAATGAGAATTGCTCACTGCGATCAGATTCACATCTCTGTACAGACCGCCGTAGAAAGTAAAGTCAGCCATCTGAGGATATACTCTGTCGTTGGGACTGTTGTCCACTGCCACCACGATCAGGCTTTTCTCACAAAGCACGTCAGTCACATCAACCCGCCAGGTGGAGTATCCGCCGTCGTGATGACCAACCTGCTTACCATCCACATATACGTCCGCGGAAGAGTTTGCGCCGCAGAATTCCAGATAATATTTATCAGCAGCGGGAAGCTCACTCTTTACAATCTCTTTTGCATAATAACAGGTTCCGCGATACAGATCGTTGCCGCCGTCCTGTCCGTCGATATCATTCCATGTGTGGGGAAGTGTCACCCAGTACCAGTTTTCGGGCATGGCAGAAGGAATCTGTGAGGCCTCCTTGGAAAATGCCCATTTCACATTCAGATTCAGAATTTGTCTCATTTTCATATCCTTTCTTTTTCTATTAATATCGGTCAAATGCTCAGCCGGTATTCACCGGCTGAGCATCCAAAACATATATCTTGTGTTAATACTTACAATTTACTCACCGTGCTTCTCTTTCAGAAGAGCAACGTTGTTATCAACCTGCTTCTTATGCAGAGGATACCAGAACCACAGCACCAGTGCCAGGAGCCCAAATCCCAAAGCGGGAACCAGAGTGGAAATATTAAAGATTCCGGAGAGAACACTTTCTGTCTGTACCTGACCTGCAGCCGCAGCTTCAGAGTTATAACCGATCCACTCAAGGAGCCATCCGGACAGACCTGCAGCCAGAGCCTGCCCCAACTTACGGGCAAAGGAGTACATTGCGTATACGGAACCGTCCTCGCGCACACCATTCTTCAGTTCGGAGTAATCGATAACGTCCGTGATCAAAGCCCAGGATACCATGGAGAATACACCGAGTCCCAGCCAGCAGAGCATCTGAAGACCACAATAGATCCATACGTTTTCAGGACGGATCACCCAGATGATCACCATAACGACAGCGGCAAACAGATTGGAAACAACGGAAACTTCAGCCTTACCGAACTTCTTGGAAAGCGGCTTTGCAAAAACAGCTGCCGCGATCATACCCACCATCATCAAAACGGTAGAAGCAGACTGTGCATTTGCATTGTTATAATAGTCAGGATAAATGTAGGCAGCCATGTTCTGCATGGTCAGCTGAGCAAGGAGCATTACTACGGATGCTGCAATAATGGAGATCAGCGCACGGTTGGTAAATGCACTCTTCAGCATCTTTCCTACAGAAGGACCCTTTTTGCCTTCTTCGTTGGCGATCACAACACGCTCGGTGATCAGCTTATAGCACAACAGATAGCAAACAATAGCCAATACGGAGAAAATACCTGCAGCCAGAGTAACCTTGGAGCCGATCAGAGTCTCTTTGACAACACCGCCCACTTCCTTCTTCTCATAGGCAATGATCGGGAGCAGGACACCGATCACCATACCTGCCAGCATACCACCCATGGTACGGAAGGTTGACAGAGACTGACGGTCACCGGGATCTGCCGAGATTGCGGAAGCCATGGAGCCGTAAGGGATATTGATTCCGGTGTAGCAGAAGGATCCCCACAATACATATGTGATAGCAATATAAGTAATCTTTAACTCTGTGGAAAGACCTGCCAGCCCGCTCTGATACATCAGGAAGGAGGCGATAGCCACCGGCAGACACATACGCAGGATCCAGGGCTTAAACTTGCCGTTCGCCGTAACCTTACTGCGGTCACAGATACGTCCCATCGCAACATCGGTGACAGCGTCCACGAAACGTGCCAGCATCATGATGGTACCGATGACTCCGGCGGAAATACCCATTACATCTGTGCAGAATTTAGACAGGATCATTGTGGACAGGATAAAGGTAAAATCATTACCGAAATCGCCGAACAAATAACCCATTTTGTCGCGCAACCCAAAGGATCTTACTGCTTTTTGCTTTGACATAAAAATGTTCCTACCTTTCTCGAAAAAAGACAACTTTACTTTATGTTATAATTTTAACAAAACGGATGTATTTGCGTGAGTATTATTTTTGCCTGTTTGCGTATAATTTTTATTAAGACTTGATTTTCAGTAAAAATTATACGATAATAATAAAAATAGTTTTTTTCCGGGGGTATTCTATGTTTTATAATGCCGAGTTGTCTTTTTTCCGTTCCATCTTAAAAAATTACCATATACCGACCCATCTCATAACAGAGGAAGATGCCGCATCCTTTAATCCGGACCTGGGCATCCGCAATCTCCTGGGACAAAGTATCGGCACTTCTCTGCAGCACTTTCTGCAGACACAGATCAGTCCTGCAACCGTTTATCTGATTACGGATTCCTTTTACTGCAGGTACATCATGTTTGCCCTTCCGGAATCGGAGTCTCTAGCCGTCATGATCCTGGGCCCGTATGCCTGCTGTGAGATCAATAAACAGGCCTTATACCGACTCATTGAAAAGTACAGCATTCCTCCCGGACTGCTGCCTCAGATCGAGAAATACTACAGCGGCATCGCTGTGTTTGAAGACGATGCGCTGATCAAATCCCTGGTCAACACCTTCGGCGAAAAAATATGGGGAAGTCTGGACAATTTCAGAGTAAACATCGTCAATCATTTGTTTGAGCTTTCCAAGCCCATACCCGAGTCCATTCTTACCAGAAATATAGAAGATCCTTTTATCAGCATTCAGGTATTGGAGGAGCGTTACGCCATCGAAAACCGGCTGATGAAGGCGGTCGCTCAGGGGCATCCCAACAAAGCCGAATCCATTCTTGGATCCCTGTCTCTGTCCGTGCTGGAGGAACGCACCCCGGATGCCTTGCGCAACTTGAAAAATTACTGCATCATCGTGAACACGCTGCTTCGCAAGGCCGCTGAATCCGGCTCCGTACATCCCCTTCACATTGACAAGCTTTCTTCCGATTTTGCCCGCAAGATAGAGCTTCTCAACTCCAAAGATTCCGGGATAAAGCTGATGAGGGAAATGATCCACAAATACAGCCTTCTGGTAAAAAACCACTCCATGAAAAGCTATTCTCTGCTGATACAGAAGGTAATCACCCAGATTGACATGGATCTCACCGCCGATCTGAGCCTGAACGCACAAGCAAAGCTGCAAAATGTCAACGCCAGCTACCTGTCCAGCCTCTTCAAGAAAGAGACCGGGGTCACACTGACAGAGTACGTCAACCGCAAGCGTATCGATCAGGCCATCTTTCTGCTCAACTCCACATCCATGCAGATCCAGACCATCGCCCAGCATTGTGGCATCCCTGACGTAAACTACTTTACCAAGACCTTTAAGAAATACATCGGTCAAACACCCAGGGAGTACAGGGACAATATTTTGTTTTATAACTAGGTGTATCTGCTCGCATAAGGCCGCTTCCCCGGGACGTGTAAAGGGTTGGTTTGACCTTTTGAAAAAGTGTTAGCAGCACTTAGATTTTTCAAGAAAGTATTAACGCTCACGCATCACATGTCTGAGCAGCTTTCGCTGCGAGTTAGTGATGTGTGAGCGTTGCTTTTTACTTTATTGAAAACATCTTAGTGCTCCTTACACTTTTGAAAACGCAAACCAACCCTTTACACGTCCCGGGGAACCGGCCCCATGCGAGCGCAGGCCCCTTACTGTGATACTGCGCCGCCGGTATAGAGCTGATAATATTTTCCTTTCTGAGCGATGAGGTCGTCGTGGGTACCTCTCTCGATAATACAGCCCTGCTCCAGTACCATGATGCAGTCGCTGTTTCGCACGGTGGACAGGCGGTGGGCAATGACAAAGGTAGTGCGGCCCTTCATGAGTTTATCCATGCCGTCCTGCACGATCCTCTCTGTTCTGGTATCGATAGAGGAAGTTGCCTCATCCAGGATGAGTACCGGAGGATCTGCCACTGCGGCTCTGGCGATGGCAAGAAGCTGTCTCTGTCCCTGGCTTAAGTTACTGCCGTCACCGGTGAGCACCGTCTGGTATCCCTGAGGAAGGCGGCTGATAAAACCGTCTGCATTGGCAAGCTTTGCAGCTTCGTACACTTCCTCGTCCGTGGCATCCAGTCTTCCGTATCTGATATTCTCCATAACCGTTCCGGTAAACAGGTGGGTATCCTGAAGTACGATACCCAAAGATCTTCTCAGATCAGCCTTTTTGATCTTATTGATATTGATACCGTCATAGCGGATCTTTCCGTCCTGTATGTCATAGAAGCGGTTGATCAGATTGGTGATCGTGGTCTTTCCTGCTCCTGTGGATCCTACAAAAGCAATTTTCTGCCCCGGTGTAGCATAGAGATCTACATCGTGAAGCACTGTCTTTTCGGGCACATAGCCGAAATCGACCTTATCAAACACCACATCACCGGTAAGTTCCTGATAGGTCACCGTGCCATCTGCCTTATGGGGATGTTTCCATGCCCAGGTACCGGTTCTGTCCGGCACTTCCATCCATTCTCCGTTTTCTTTTTTCACATTGGCCAAAGTCACATAGCCTTCGTCCACCTCCGGCTTTTCATCCAGAAGTTTAAAGACTCTCTCTGCACCGGCCAACGCCATAATGATACTGTTAAACTGCATGGAAACCTGATTGATCGGCATATTAAAGCTCTTGTTAAAGGTGAGGAAGCTGGCAAGTTTACCGATGGTCAGACCGGTCCATCCGTTCAGCGCCAGAATACCGCCCACCACTGCACACAGTACATAGCTCATGTTGCCCAGCTGCGCGTTGATAGGCCCCATGATATTGGCATATCTGTTGGCTCTGTTGGCATTGCCGAACAGTTCATCGTTGCGCTTTCTGAACTCGGCGATAGAGGCATCTTCATGACAGAACACTTTTACGACCTTCTGTCCCTCCATCATTTCCTCGATATATCCGTTCACATTTCCCAGCGCCCTCTGCTGTCCCACAAAGTTGCTGCCGGACAGTCCCACCACTTTGGTGGTGGTAAAAAGCATAACTGCCACCATTACCAAAGTTACTGCCGTAAGGGGAATGCTGAGCACGATCATACTGAACAGTACGCTGACAATGGTAATCACACTGTTGATCAGCTGGGGAATGGACTGGCTTACCATCTGCCTCAAAGTATCAATATCATTGGTATAAATAGACATGATATCTCCGTGGGGGTGCTGATCAAAGTACCGGAGGGGCAGACTCTCCATGTGCACAAACAGCGCATCCCGGAAGTTCCGCAGCATACCCTGCGTGATTACAACCATAATACGTGCCTGCGTGTAAGTTGCCAGAACACCGGCCCCGTAAAATACCGCAACCCTTGCGATAGCCTGTAAAAGTCCTGTAAAATCAGGATTTTTCTGTCCCAACATAGGCTCAATATATTCATCGATCAGGGTCTGCATGAACATGGTTCCCTGCACGCTCGCCAACACAGACACCACAATACATACTACCACCGCGATTCCCGCCAGAGCGTAATCCTTCAGCACAAACTTCAGCAACCTGATAAATAAGCCCTTGGGATCTTCCAGCTTCGGTCTGGGTCTTCCGCGCATATCGCCTTGTCTAGCCATCCTTACATTCCTCCTTTCTCGTCAAAATCACCGCCACCGGTGGTCTGCTGCTCGTATACATCCCTGTAGATCGCATTATTCTCAAGCAGCTTTTCAGGAGTATCGAAACCGTTAATCCTGCCGTTTTCCATCACGATCACACGATCCGCATGCTCAATACTGGAGATACGCTGGGCAATAATGATCTTGGTCGTACCCGGTATCTCCTCCGCAAAAGCTTTGCGGATCCTTGCATCCGTAGCGGTATCCACCGCGCTGGTGCTGTCGTCAAGAATCAGGATCTTAGGCTTTTTCAGCAACGCCCTGGCAATACAGAGCCTCTGCTTCTGTCCGCCGGACAGATTGGTACCGCCCTGTTCGATTAAGGTCTCATATCCATCAGGCATTTTTTCAATAAACTCATGGGCGCAGGCAAGCCGGCAAGCCCTGATACATTCTTCCTCCGTGGCATTCTCATCACCCCAGCGAAGGTTTTCAAGCACCGTTCCGGAGAACAACACATTTTTCTGAAGCACTACCGACACCTCATTGCGAAGAGTCTCCATGTCGTATTCTCTGACGTCGCGGCCACCCACTTTTACGGATCCTTCTGTCACATCATACAGTCTGCTGATCAGGTTCACCAGACTGGTCTTGGCACTTCCGGTACCGCCGAGGATACCGATGGTCTCACCGGACTGAATGCTCAGATTGATATCTGACAGAACCGGCTCTGCACTTTCTTTATTGTATCGGAAGGAAACATTTTCAAAGGCAATGCTGCCGTCAAGTCGGAGGCCAAGCGGTCTTAGGAAGACAATGTCATAA
>JAZRCR010000071.1:0-1876 GCA_045659805.1 Acetatifactor sp. | reverse complement strand
CAATCCAAATGAGTAGACACGAATCTAAGAAAACTAAAGTTCGTCCCAGACGCCTGTTTAGTCTGATCCTGGCTGCATGCCTGGTATTTGCCATGGCACTGACCGCCTATGCCTGCAACCTGTTCGGCATCCGTGATTTCTTCACGAAGCTACCTGAAACCGCAGATCCCTATATCCAGGAACATACCGAAACAAAGGCAGCAGAGGACTGGAGTGCCAGAATTACCGAATCTTTGTGTGATGAGACTAAGGTCATGGTAACGGTTACCGTATCCGGTGGCGATAAGTACATCATCGCGCCCACCGATGCGGATCCCGATACCCTTGCTGTAAACATCGGGATCGAAGGCGATATGACCCTGGGCGAGTATGCAGCGCAGCAGGGCAAGCAGCTCCTGTTCGTAGGCGCCACTCTGAAGCAGAATGATTCTCTGGGTGGCAATGGCTCTCAGGGCTTCCGTCATGCATCCGACAGTGAGATGATCATTCTGATTACTGCGGATAAGACGGCTGCTCTCACCGAGAACGATATCGTCTGTCATGTATATGCGGTAGACGAGGAATGGAACAAGCTGACCCTGGATATTCCGTTCAGTCTGTCGGAAGCACCCTCCGAGGGCATGGGTACTTATGTTCCCGTGGATGCAGAAGCAATTCCCGGTATGATTATTGGAGAAGCCACGATTACTGAGACTCCTCTGGGCATCAGCATCCGCTATATGGAAACCATCACCGACGAAGAAGCATTCTCTAACATCAAGAAGGTTGAATTTGAAGGCCTTGTCTACGGCAAGGGCGGCACAGTGCTGGAAGATGACGGTAACTGGTGGTTTACCGTTTCCGGCTGCATTGGCGATGTGGGTGAAACCCTGGTCGCACGATACTATGATTGGGACGATCAGTTGGTCGGCACCATTGAGTTTGTGAAGAAGTAAATAAATCGGTACAGGCAGGACTTTGGTCCTGCCTGTTTATATTGATTCGACTCAATGCACTTGTTTTCTTAATCTGTCACACTATAAAATTTGGAATATATGGTCGGCGTTTGTCAAAGGAGAGAGGTGGACAAAAGGTATCATTATAGATCAATGAAGAATATGAGGATCTGATACCGAGTTGAAATGTATCCCTTTTGATGCATCCCCGGTTTGGGGGAGGATAAAACTGAATAAACCACTGTCCTGGGGAGTTGGGGTGCAGATAGGCGATGACCTTTCTGCACCCCAAAAATTTTCGACACTGTTCCAAAAGAACCGCTATCAGTTTTTAGCGACTTTTTGGGAACAGTGTCATTTATTCTGTGTAAAAATTGCTGATTTCTTTATAAATCAAAGCAATATTATATTTTTCTCTGTTTTGTACAAGGCTTTTACAGCATTTGCATACATGATACGCGCACCTCCTTCTGAAATTTGATTTCACCTATCAAATTTCAATTTATAAGGAGGTCTGCGTTATGGCAGATAAGGAAAAATACTTAATCAAAATTCAAGGTAAGCTGATCGAAGTATCAGAGGATGTTTACTATGCCTATTTCCATATGGAACGGCAGGAGCGGACACAGGAGGAAAAAAAGCAGAGGAACGAAGTAATGTCCTATGATGCTTTGGACGATGGTGAAACTCTGGGGATGGAGAATATTGCGGATATGTATACTCCTAGCATGGAAGACTTGGCTATCGCACAGGAACTGCACGATAGTCTTCATCACGCTGTGGAGGCATTACCAAAAGCAGATAGAGAGCTGATCAGAGCGATTTATTTTGATGGTCTGACGGAAAAAGACTATGCGAAGGAGGCAGGGATGAGCCAAACCGGTGTTAGCTACCGTCGCAGGAAAATTCTGTCGAAGCTAAAATTGTTTTTGGACATTATG
>JAZRCR010000070.1:0-3468 GCA_045659805.1 Acetatifactor sp. | reverse complement strand
GTAAGCTTCTTTCAGCCTCTTGGAGATGATGCTGGGGTAGTCTCCGGAAAATCCTCTGGTTTTCACAATGCCCAGATTGTCAGGGTGCAGGGCATAGTTTACGATAGCGCCGATCTTTTTGCCGTCTGCCTCCACCATAATAAATGACAGGTCGGGATCCACACCGTTCAGATCTCTGACGATATCTTTTCTTCCGCAGCCGTGAGTGATGTACCTGCCGTTTTCCAACAGATGGGTACGGTTGTAGCACAGACCTTCCACAGTGTTCCTGCCGAAATAGAGTTTTCCTTCTGTCATGTTGCGGTATGCCATGATGCCGGCATCGGCAATACGGCGATAGGTGATATTTACATATGCTTCGTCTCTTCTCACATTGGCCTGCGGCAGGTCCACCACAGGGCCACCCGTGTGACAATGATCTACGGAAACGGATATGTTTTCAACACTGACGCCGGTAAACTTCTCAATTCTTTGGGTGATGATATCATGGGCATCATCAGGAAACATACAGGTATCAAAGCAGACCATGATGACCGTATTGTCACCGTTTTGAATAGAAACAGCTTTTGCATACAGATTCTCGTAGATCGTCATGCCACGACGATTCTCGTAATAGCCGGGCATAAAACTGTCCAAAGGCGGAGTGATATCGCATTCATAAAAACCGATCTTCATGGGGAAGTCTCCATTCTGCTGTCAGAAATCTTATTCTATTGACAGGAACCGGCCTGTCTACTGTAAATATATCACCATGCCATATAATTGTCTATCAAAAATTATCTTGGAATTTTTAGTGCCCTATTTCTTTTTGTGGGAAAGTGTGATATATTAATAGCGAGGTAGTTTTATAATAATAGAAGATCAGAATTTGGAGGTAAAGAAATGTTAGTTTCTGCAACAGAGATGCTTAAGAAGGCAAAAGCCGGCCATTACGCAGTGGGCCAGTTTAATATTAACAATCTGGAATGGACAAAAGCCATTCTGTTGACTGCTCAGGAATGTAACTCTCCCGTTATCCTCGGTGTTTCCGAAGGTGCAGGAAAATACATGGGCGGATATGATACTGTGGTAGGTATGGTAAAGGGAATGATCAAGGGCCTGAACATTACAGTTCCCGTAGCAATCCATCTGGACCATGGCTCTTTTGAGGCATGCTACAAGTGTATGGAAGCCGGTTTTTCATCCGTTATGTTTGACGGTTCCCACTATGCTATCGAAGAGAACGTGGAGAAGACAACCAAGCTGGTAAATGATGCACACGCCATAGGCGTATCCGTGGAAGCGGAAGTCGGTTCCATCGGCGGTGAGGAAGACGGCGTTGTAGGTATGGGCGAGTGTGCAGATCCCAAGGAGTGTAAGGCTATCGCTGATCTGGGCGTTGATTTCCTGGCAGCAGGCATCGGTAACATCCACGGCAAATATCCTGCAAACTGGCAGGGCCTGAGCTTTGAAACCTTAGATGCTGTTCAGCAGCTGACCGGTGAACTGCCTCTGGTGCTTCACGGCGGTACCGGTATTCCCGCAGACATGATCAAGAAAGCTATCAGCCTCGGCGTAGCAAAGATTAATGTAAACACAGAGTGTCAGCTTTCTTTTGCGGCAGCTGTGCGTGAGTATATTGAGGCCGGCAAAGACCTGCAGGGCAAGGGATTCGATCCCCGTAAGCTGTTGGCACCGGGATTTGAGGCGATCAAGAATACAGTGAAAGAGAAGATGGAACTGTTCGGATCTGTAGGAAAAGCATAAAAAAGACCCATAAATGGGAGGATGCCAGGGAAGGTTAACTTTCCTGGCATTTATTATGAAAAAGTTATTATGAAAAACATTGAAAATGCAAAACAAACATTAGTGATCACTCACTTTGTAATTTAAGTATATTTCACAGAAATGGATATTTCGTGATGAGGAAATAAAGTTTTATTGAATGATTTGTTAACAAAATATGAACGTGCAGAAATTAAGGAGGAAAAAATCAAAAATTATTTTAGAAGTATTGATACGGCAGTTGATAAAGGGTATAATATAAATCATAAAGATAAAATAATGATAGAATTATGATAAGGAGAAAGGCATGATACAGATAAGACCAATTTCTGATTTGAGAAATAAATTTACTGATATTGAAAAGGCGGTGGGAGGAGGAGAGCCGGTATATTTGACCAAAAACGGATATGGTTCAATGGTTGTCCTGAGTCTGGAAGCTTACTCCAGGCTTATTGATGGCGTTGAGGCTGCCTTGGACGAGGCAGACAGAAGTGCGGCAGAGAGTGAAAAAAGATATACTCATGAAGAAATTTTTGCAAGTCTTCGGAGGAAAGTAAATGGCAGAGATTCAATATAAATTAAGATATTTACCTCTTTTTTACGAAGATTTAGAGCAAAAAGTCCTATATATTGCGGAGACCTTGCACAATGAAAAGGCAGCAAATGATTTATTAAACGATGTGGAAAAAGCAATATTGGAAAGACTTACTGTTGCAGAAGCATTTGAACCATACTATTCTGTAAGAGAAAGAAAATATAAATACTATCGTATCTATGTGAAGAATTATGTTATTTATTATGTTGTAATCGATGATGAGGATTCTCAAAAAATTATGGAGGTACGCCGTATTTTATATAACAAACAAAATCGCGAGAAGTTATTGTAAAAAAAGGCCGGGTTGTCCAACGGAGCGTTGTTCAACCCGGCTTTTTGCTGCTTAGAATTTCTCCGGTTCGGGATAGTCAACACCAAAGGTGTCAACGGTCATGGATTTGATCACCTGCTTCTCCAGAGGACGATCGCTGTAATCGGTTCTGGTCCCGGCAATCTTATTCACAACATCCATTCCCTCGATCACTTTGCCGAAAGCAGCATAGCTGCCGTCGAGATGAGGAGAAGTTTCATGCATGATAAAGAACTGGGAGCCTGCGGAGTTGGGGTTCATGGCACGTGCCATGGACAGAACACCTTCGGTGTGCTTCAGATCATTCTTCACGCCGTTCTGTGCAAATTCACCTTTGATGCTGTAGCCGGGGCCGCCCATGCCGTTGCCGTTGGGGCATCCGCCCTGGATCATGAAACCTCTGATCACACGGTGAAAGATCAGGCCGTCATAAAACTGCTTGTTGATAAGACTGATAAAATTATTTACGGAGATGGGAGCGATCTCGGGATACAGCTCTGCTTTGATCACGCCGCCGTTCTCCATGGTGATGGTAACAATAGGATTTTTATTCATAATCAAATTCCTTCCTTTGCGTTTTTTACTATTTTATCGTAAAATAAAGAAAAGGTAAAGAGGTAATAAATTTTCTTGCGAACAGTTAAGGGGCCGCCGGGCCGACCACTGCGGATAGTGCGGATAGCGGCACGCTCTCGCTCCGTGAAAAAGCGCAGCGGTCGCTAGGCTCGAAAAGACCTCGCCAAGCGCCGGCGTTTTTCAAGGGCCTTTTATCCGCACTTTCCGCAGCGGTCGGCCCGGC
>JAZRCR010000069.1:0-2990 GCA_045659805.1 Acetatifactor sp. | reverse complement strand
CTGGGCGTTATTCTGTAAAAATGTTAGATTTACTTCTATTTCTGGGTAAAAAGCATAAAAATAATGACCGTAACTGCGTATCACAATTACGGTCATTATATGGCAGGGGCACTAGGACTTGGTTGCATTTTCTTTCTGCTTGCAGAAAGGAAATACGGTTTGCCTTGGGTGAACTCTCGGCGGCAGTGCTCCTATGAGAGATTACTGCAACAAAAATGGGCAGTTGCTAACAGCCGTACCGGGTGGCATCAGCTGCCCATGGACTTTCCCACGGCCTAAAAACATGCCACCGGCATGTTTTTGCACCAGTCTGTGGACTGGTGCCGGCCTTTCAAGTCCTGTGCCACGCAGAAAAAGACCAACACCGAAAGGTGTTGGTCTTTTTCTGAAATTAGTGACCTATTTTAATACAAACTAATACAAACTGCACACCCTGCTGACCTTTCGTTAAAAGATACAGGGAATCGTTAAAAGGTTTATTCGACGTATTGCACTGAACAATCCCCTGTGTTTTTGATTTTGCAAAACAGTCATTCATCCATATTGATTTCAAATTAAGGTTGCCGGGCAAATCCTTGTTGAAACAAGCAATTATTTATGATATAATACAAGTAACTTGCTGTGTTCAGGAGGTAACATATGAAAGTATCCTCGTTCCTTCATTTTGCCAGCTTTGGCGTGAAAACGATCCTGTTCCGGAAAAAGGAACCAATCCTTGGAACGGTTATCGTCACTGATAAATGCAACCTGAAGTGCAAGCACTGCTCTGTGAATAACATCACCGCAGTAGTTCACCCTTATGAAAAGGTCCGTAAAGAAATGCGAACTCTTTACGATATGGGTGTACGAATCTTGTTTTTCTGCGGTGGAGAGACATTCCTTTGGCGGGATGGTGATAAGACCCTTCGTGATTTGGTGATAGAAGCTAAAGCAATGGGATTCCTGATTGTCAATGTGGTGACCAACGGCACTTTCCCGATTGATCTGCCGGAAGCAGACCTGATCCTGTTGAGCCTGGACGGTGACCGGGAAAGACATAACACGATCCGTGGCAACACCTACGATACCATCCTGGAGAATATCCGGAACGCAACCGCAAGTAATATCTGCTTCTACATGGCCATCAACCAGATCAATAAGGACTATGTTGATCATGTCTGCCGTTTGGCCAGAGATACGGAGCATGTAAAGGCAGTCTCTTTTAATTTCCATACGCCTTACCCGGACACTAAGGAGCTGGCTCTGTCCAAAGAAGAAAAAGCACAGTGCTGCGACACGATCAAGCGCATGATGAACGAGGGCTGCCCGGTGTTCAATCTAAAATCTGCATTTCCTTATCTGATTGAGAATAAGTTCGCAACACCCTGCCACCAGTGTCTGGTCATCGAGGATGGCAAGATCAGCACCTGTGGCCGTTGCATCGAGGTTCCGGGTCTATGCGAACAGTGCGGTTATTTCTTTGTCGCTGAATATACACTCCTGTTCAGGGGCAATGTGAAAATCATCTTCGAGATGCTCCGGACATATCTGAAATACATATAATTGCCTATGAGTATCATTACAGATCTAACAAGATCCTGGCTGACCAGATCCTGGAAGCCCTTCACATTCAAAAACGAATACGACCAAGCGCTTCCTTATTCCGATTGTGAAAACCTTGGTCTATATATCCATATTCCCTTCTGCAAGAGCATTTGCAACTTTTGCCCATACTGCAAGGTGAGATATGATGCAGCTCTGTGCGACCGGTATTTGGATGCGCTTCTGCAAGAAATCCGGATGGTCGGCAGCCAGAATGCGGAAAAGAAGCGGGTTACCAGCCTGTATTTTGGCGGAGGCACCCCCGCTCTGGTTGCCAGCCGGCTGAAGGAGATCATCGATACCTGCAGAGAATACTTTGAAATTACGGAGGGAATCGGTCTGGAGCTTCATCCCGACAATGTAACTGTCGATACTCTGCAAATCCTCAAGGATGCCGGTGTTACCAAAATCAGTATCGGCATTCAGTCCTTTCAAAAGAAGTATCAGCATATTCTTGGCAGAAAAGCAGTGGATCCTGCGGCCATGTCTGCTGCACTGTCAGCCGTTCCTTTTGAAACGATTCCCATGGCCCTTATCTTTGCCCTGCCGGAGCAGACCTACGAGGATTTGAAACAGGACATTGATATGGCCTTTGCCAATGGCGCCAACCACATTGCCGTCTATCCTTTCATTGACTTCACTTTCACCAAGAGCCCGGTTAAGACTATGGAAAAGAAGGAGAAACGGGCCTTGCTGGATGCAATTACCCAGTATTGCTTGGATAAAGGGTACTCCCGCAGCTCTATCTGGACCTTCTCCAGTGAAGCTCAGGCCGGTTATTCCTCCATGACGAGGGATAATTTCCTCGGATTCGGCTGTTCTGCCACGACACTTCTGAAGGATCAGTTCAAAATAAACACTTTCTCAGTGGAGGAATACTGCAAGCGGATTGATGCCGACAAGCTGCCTACTTCTCTAACAATTCGCTTTACACTCCGTCAGAGAATGGTCTATTACCTGTTCTGGACTGCATACAGCACGCAAGTGGATCAGCGGGATTTTGAAAAATTCTTTGGTTTGCCGCTAAAAAAGATGTACGGCTTTGAATTATGGCTAGCTAAAATGCTCGGATTTGCTACGGAAGCAGATGGCGTGTACCGTATGACCCTGAAAGGAGCCTTTTACTACCACTATTATGAGAATTTCTACACGCTTGCCTATATTGATAAGATGTGGGGTATTATGCGGGAAGAGGCATTCCCGGAGAGTATCAAGCTTTAATGTAAGGGAGAGCACAGGGGATGGTTTTGTGTGTTGGCTCCTTTTGCACACCCCTTGAGGGCAAACTGCACACCCCGGCGAACTTTCGTTAAATTGTATCAACATTGGATAAGAAAAAGGCTCTGCGATGATCTTAACGGATCACCGTGGAGCCTTTTTGCGCAGTAAAGCTGTACCAGGGGCACTAG
>JAZRCR010000068.1:0-1824 GCA_045659805.1 Acetatifactor sp. | reverse complement strand
ACAGAATGAAGGAATTGGCCCCGGCAGTCAAAAATATGGAGAAGCTGGCTAGAGAGTTCTCTGATGATCCGGAGCAGATACTCCCGGAAGCCGGTGCCCTGGAATCCGCTAAAGGCTACCGGGAAAAGAAAGCCAAGCCGCTGCTGGAAAAGATCGTCAAGGTTCTCCGCTCTGTCTACCACGCATTTCTGAATCTGCGAAACGATTATGACCGGCTGCAGCAGAGGTTCAGCCGGGAATGTGCAAAAACCGCCCGGATGGGTGATCGGATCGACGAGCTGGCAGACGAGAACAAAATACTCCGTGGTATCGCCGCAGACTTTGACCGGGCCAAGAAAGCATTGGGCAAGGACAAGGTGGAAGCCGCTGTGGAATCCGTAAAACAAGAAGAAGCAAGGGTACAGGCCGAAAAGCATAGAAAGCGCCAGTACACCCGGTAATTCACAAGACCCGGAAAAAACGCAAAAAATCCGATGGGAGCGTTTCAAATGATACCTATATCGTTTGGAACAATCCCATCGGAAAATTACCCCATTTTCCCGGCTCAAGAGCCGAGAAAAAATCTACAATTTAGGAGGATTCTTATGAAAACAGGACTTACTAAGAAGCAGAAAGTCACTGAGGTATATTACAATGCCAAAGACCCTACCGCTGAGGTCTATACCCACGACACCAAGCTAAAGAAGCGATTGCTGGCCTATGCCGCAAAGTTCCCGGAACTGTGCCAACAGACCGATGACGACGAGCAAGGCGGCCTGCGGTTCGAGATCGATAAGAGCAGAATCAGCATCCGGTTGACAGCGCCGTATAGCATAGAGAGAAAAACTGCGGCTAGTGAGCGAGCAAAGAAACAGAAAAAAATATAATTAAAAGATCTGGGCGTCTGGGAAACTGGATGCCCAGATCTTCATTTTACCCATTGACAATTATCGATCTATCTGCTATCATATCGACGAACATCAATAGGAGGTGAACAATTGGAACTCACCGAAAAGAAGATAGCGTTGATCTTTAAGGCGCTGTGTGATGAGAATCGGGTGCGGATTTTGAAGCTGCTCCGCAGTGGCGAGAAATGCGCTTGTAAGCTGCTGGAGGAATTGAATATTAGTCAACCCACTTTGTCCCACCATATGAAGATCCTCTGTGATTCCGGTATTGTAGTAGGCCGCAAAGAAGGTAAGTGGATGCACTACTCCATATCCGCTGATGGCAGCCAGATTGCAAAGGATTGTCTGAATGAACTGACCAGCGTCAACTGTACTTGCGAAGCTAAGTCGTGCTGTGAAAAGTAAGCTGCTTTTCTATGCACGGCTTACCTTAAAGTGCATATATTGATAAATGTAAATATTACGATGTTTGAAAGGAGCTTTTTATATGGAAGCAATGAAAGCCGTCTGGGATTTCTTTCAGACAGAAATCCTGGGTATGAACTGGCTGAATCGTTTGATCGGCAGCATTGTGGAGGCCGTTGGCCTTGACCCTACCAGCCGCATCGGTGGCAGCATCCAGTTTTTCTTCTACGATTGTATAAAAATTATGGTCCTTCTGGGATTCCTAATTCTGCTGATCTCTTACATCCAGAGTTATTTTCCCCCGGAACGGACAAAGAAGATTCTTGGCAGGTTTCATGGCATTGGTGCAAACTGTGTTGCTGCTTTGCTTGGCACGGTAACACCGTTCTGTTCCTGCTCGTCCATTCCGCTGTTTATCGGCTTTACAAGCGCTGGTTTACCGCTTGGGGTGACCTTCTCGTTTTTGATTTCTTCTCCTATGGTTGACCTGGGTAGTTTGGTGCTGCTTATGAGCATCTTCGGCTGGAAGGTG
>JAZRCR010000067.1:0-6784 GCA_045659805.1 Acetatifactor sp. | reverse complement strand
GGTTCCTTCGTCAACTCATAGATAAAACCCAGTACCAGCCCGGCAATCAGGGTGATTGCAAAGAGAATCCACGCATCCTTAAGCATGCTGCGGATATCAGATTTATTTCCCACTAAGCGCACCTCCTTTTCCGAATGCTGTTGGCCAGGTGATCTTCTCGATCAGAGGCACAAGAAGGTTTCCGAAAATGATCGCGTAAGACACGCCTTCCGCGGAGGCACCGAAGATACGGAAGATACCGGTCATAATTCCAAGGATCACACCGTACAGATACTGTCCTTTCACGGTGATGGGCCTTGTCACATAATCGGTAGCCATGAAAAATGCCCCCAGCATCAGTCCTCCACCGGCAAGCTGTGCACTCAGATAGGTCAGGTCAAAGCCGTGACCCCCAAACAGCCCCACAAACACCGCGAAAGACACAAGATAACTTCCCGGGATCCGAAGATCAATGACACCAAACAGGATCAGGATACTTGCACCGATCAAAATGGCTAAACAAGAGGTTTCACCGATGGTTCCGGCCATACGGCCGATCAGCATATCCATCACATTCACGGCCTCTCCTGCCTTAAGTGCAGCCAGAGGAGTTGCCCCGGTAAAACTGTCATATGTAAAATTTGTCATCTGTGCCGGGAAAGAGATCAACAAAAAACATCTGGCAGCAAGGGCAGGATTCATAAAGTTCTGACCCAGTCCGCCAAATAACATTTTCACCACCAATATAGCAAACACACCGCCCATCACAGGCATCCACAGGGGGACACTGACCGGCAGGTTCATGGCAAGCAAAAGACCCGTCACCACTGCAGACAGATCAGTTACAGTCAATTTTTTGCGATACAATCCAAACAGGGCCTCCGTACCCACACAGGAAACCACAGAAAGCAAAATGATCATCAGGGCCCTTGTACCGAAATGATAAATACCGTATCCGGCAGACGGCAGCAACGCGATCACAACTGCCATCATGATTCCGCTTGTAGTTACCTTGGACCTGATATGAGGATTGGATGATACTTTTAGTAAATCACTCACTACTTTTTCCTCCTACTTCTTCTTAGCGGCAAGAAGCATCTTACGCATAGACTTGATCTCCTGGGTGAGCGGGCGCTTCGCCGGACAGATAAAGCTGCAGCAGCCACACTCACAGCATTCCATACCGTTGTGCTTCAGGAATGCCTCCTCATCAAAGTGCTCTGCATCGTCAGCCAGCCTGCTGGGCACCACTCTTCCGGGGCATACCTCCACACATCTTCCGCAATTGATGCAGGGCCCGGGCTCCATCATGGAAACCTCATCCTTTGTAAATGCCAAAAGTGCGGTGGAAGTCTTGGTGGTTGGCACATTCAGATCAAACATACCAAATCCCATCATAGGACCTCCGCACACGATTTTTTCCGGTTTACACCGGAATCCTCCGGCCTCCTGCACCAGCTCACTGTAATCGGTGCCAATCTTCACCCGGAAGTTGCGGGGACTTGCCACTGCATCTCCGGTAACCGTCACCACACGCTCAATCAGCGGCTTACCTTCTACCACTGCACGGTAAATGCTACAGATGGTGTCTACATTATTCACGATGCATCCCACGTCAGCCGGCAACATGGAAGAATTCACCTTGCGCCCTGTGACGGCATAAATCAAAGCACGCTCGCCGCCCTGGGGATATTTGGTCTTCAGCGCCTTTACGGTGATCCGCTTTTCGTTCTGAGTCAATGCACGCAGTAATCTGATGCAATCAGGTTTATTATCCTCTACTGCTATCACTCCGACAGCGCGGTCAAACAGTTTCAGCATGATCTTGAGACCCTCAATGAGCTTCTCGGGCTCCTCCAGCATCTTGCGGTAATCAGAAGTCAGATAAGGTTCACACTCCGCACAGTTGGCAATCACGTATTCGATCCTGTCAGGCTCCTTGGGGGAAAGCTTGACATATGTAGGGAAACCCGCACCGCCCATTCCCACAATGCCGGCATCTTTGATAATGTCGATAATATCCTGCTTGGTCAGCTTCTCCAACGGTGCTTCCGGAAAAAATCCCACATCCTCATACAGCCCGTCATTTTCTACAACGATACTGTTTACCATATCTCCCGTCACAACACGCCTCGGCTCTATCGCTTTTACCACGCCGGACACAGATGCATGGACAGGGGCCGAGACAAAACCCCCGCTTTCCGCTATCACCTGGCCCGCAAGGACACGGTCACCCTTCTTCACAACAGGCTTTGCCGGCGCACCGATGTGCTGAGATAACGGATACACCAGATCCCCTTTGGGCAGGATATCCAGAATGGGTTTATACTTGGAGAGGTCTTTGCCGTCATACGGATGGATACCACCCACAAATGTCAACTTCGCCATATTTTTATTCCTTTCTTGCGATCAGCCTCGCCCAAATCTTCTTTTATCAGGACGAAAGGCGTCGAATCTTAACGATTTATTTACTTAGTAATAAATATACTATCTTTTTTGGAAAAATACTACTGCAATTTCAAAATTTGTGTTATTATTATCGTAAGAACCATGTATTCAGGAGGTCCCCGTCTATGAAAATCGTAAATGGCACGCTTGCTCCTTTTGAACTGCAGTACCCACCGGAGCAGATTGCACCGTTAAAGGACATTTTATTTCTTGATATCGAGACCACAGGCTTCAGTGCAAAATCCTCTTATGTATATCTGATCGGCTGTGTTTATCACAGCGAAGGGGGCTTTATGACGATTCAGTGGCTTGCGGAAAATTACGACGAAGAACAAGAGATCATTTCGGAGTTTATACAGTTCTCCGGGCGCTTTTCATGCCTGATCCACTACAACGGCAGCACCTTTGACCTTCCGTTCCTCCAGCACAAGTGCCAACAGTACGGACTCAGCGATCCTTTTGAGCATATGCAAAGCGTGGATCTGTTCAAGATGATCTCCCACTGCAAGTTTCTGCTGAAGCTGCCCAACTGTAAGCAAAAGACTGTGGAACAGTTTCTTGGGATCAACCGGGAAGATACGTTTAGCGGCGGCGAACTGATCAGCATGTATCATGAGTATGTAAAATCGCCCTCGCGCACTGCAATGGGCGCCATATTGCTGCACAACAAAGAAGACCTCACCGGAATGCTGCAGCTCCTGCCCGTTCTGGCCTATTATGATCTGTTCGCAAAGGACATCCGCATCAAAAAAGTACAGGCCAATTACTACCGGGATCTGTCCGGCTCCACACGCATGGAGCTTTTGATGACAGTCTCCTTCCCTTTCCCTCTGCCAAGACCGGTTTCTGCATCTGCCAACAACTGCTACTTCTCCGGAGAAGGACTGACCGGAACTATAAAAGTACCCGTTTACGAAGAAGAAATGAAGTATTTTTACTCCAATTACAAAGACTATTATTACCTGCCTACCGAGGATGTTGCCCTACATAAATCTGTTGCCACCTTCGTGGACAGTGAACACCGGCTCCCGGCAACCGCCTCCACATGCTATACCAGAAAGATTTCCCAATATCTTCCACAGTTTGGCATGTTCAGGGAACCCTTTTTCAAGAGAGACTATAAGAGCAAAGAGCTGTTCTTTGAGCTCACACCGGAATTAAAGACAGACCGGGAAGCATTCAGTGCTTATGCAAACCATATTCTGGCAATGATCGCAACTGTATATTAAACATCAAAATAACCTCAATCTATCGTATCTGCATATTTGATAGTTGAGGTTATTTTGTGTGAATTCTTACTATATTAGATTCGTATTAATCTTCGATAGTAGCAGCTACTGCCTCGATGTCAACAGAAACAACATCTGCTTCCTCTGCCTTCTCCTCCTGTACGGGCGCAGTCAGAGCCTTAATGCTCAGGGAAATCTTCTTGTCAGCCTCGTTGAAATCAACAACCTTTGCAGTCACTTCAGCGCCTACGCTCAGAACATCAGCAGGCTTCTCAATGTGCTCCTTAGCGATTTGAGAAACGTGAAGCAGGGCGTCAACGCCGGGCTCCAGTTCAACAAATGCACCAAAGTCAGTCATTCTTGCAACCTTACCGGTCACAACATTGCCAACTGCGTATTTCTCAGCAGCATCCTTCCAGGGATTAGCATCTGCAAACTTCAGGGAAAGAGCAATCTTGCTGCCGTTCAGCTCTTTGATCAGAACATTCAGCTTGTCCCCTACCTTGAATACTTTCTTGGGATGCTCTACTCTGCCCCAGGACATTTCAGAGATGTGAAGCAGACCGTCTGCACCGCCCAGGTCGATGAAAGCACCGAAATCGGTAACGTTCTTAACAACGCCTTCCACTACGTCGCCTTCTTTAATCTTCTCGAACAGTTCTTTCTGCATTTCAGCCTTCTTCGCTACGATCAGCTGCTTGCGGTCGCCGATGTATCTTCTTCTCTTGGGATTGTACTCGCTGATCACGAACTCAATCTCCTGTCCGGCATACTTGCTCAGATCCTTCTCATAAGTATCGGATACCAGGCTTGCGGGGATAAAAATCCTAACCTCTTCAACCACTACGCTCAGACCGCCGTCAAGCACCTGAGCCACGTTAGCCTTCAGCACCTCCTTGTTGTTGAAAGCTTCTTCAATTCTCTTGTTGCCTCTGTCGGCAGCAAGTCTCTTGTAGGTCAGAGCCACCTGACCTTCACCGTCATTAACTTTCAATACTTTTACTTCCATGGTATCGCCGACCTTAACAACAGTAGTGAGATCTACGCTGTTGTCGTTGGTATATTCACTCTTGGTAAGAATACCGTCTGACTTGTAACCAATGTTCAAAACCATCTCATCGGGCTTCACATCGATAACTGTGCCTTCGACTACCTCTCCTGCATGTATTGTCTTTAATGATTCTTCCAGCATTTGTTCAAAAGTTAATTCTGACATAATTTTGAACCTCCTCAATTAATTTATTTGGGGTGGAAGCCCCAGCAGTAATACCCACCAGTCGAACAGCTTTAGGTAGTTCTAAATGCAAGTCATCCAGTGTCTGTATAAAATAGGTGTTTGCACACTCCCTGCTGCAAATCTCAAACAGTTTCCTCGTGTTGGAGCTGTGCTTACCTCCTATTACGATCATAACATCCGCTTCCTTCGCAAGCTCTCTGGACTGCGTCTGTCTTACTTCTGTTGCATTACAGATAGTGTTCACAACACTATCATTGTAACCTCTTTTCTCAAAAATTTCAACTATATATTGAAATTTCTTGTAATTATATGTCGTCTGTGCCACGATACAGAGCTTTTCACCCTCTTCAGGGGTGTATTCCAGGGCTTCAGACTCTGTTTCCAGCACTGTAACAGGGCCCTGACACCATCCGACGATCCCTTCCACCTCAGGATGCGACGGATTTCCCACCACTATGATGTGCTTGCCGGACAGGCTTTCCCTCTCCACGATCCTGTGGATCCGCTTGACAAATGGGCATGTGGCATCAATGCATTCAAGACCTTTCAGGTCCAGGAGATCGTATATTTCCTTGGCTACACCGTGAGACCGTATCACAACGGTTCCCTCCTTCAGGTCCAGAAGTTCCTCCTTCGTCTCTATCACCCTGACACCCTTGCCGGTCAGATCCTTCACAACTTCTTCGTTGTGGATGATCGGCCCATAGGTATAAATAGTCTTCCCGGTTTCTATCTGTTCATACACTTTATCGATGGCACGTTTTACGCCGAAGCAAAAGCCTGCACTCTCCGCCAGTCTGATTTCCATGTTTCAATGCGCCTCCCCGACTGCTTTCTTCTCTTCGCAGATACGGATCATCGCATCCACCACCTCATCTATTGACAGTTCCGAAGTATCCAACAAAACTGCATCTTCAGCCTGCTTAAGCGGCGAATGTTCCCTGTGCATGTCACGGTAATCTCTCTCTTCAATATCTGCCCTGATCTGCTCAAGATCACATTTCTGCCCCTTAGCAGTGAGCTCATCGTATCTTCTCTTCGCCCTCACCAGACTTCCGGCAGTCATATAAATCTTTACTTCTGCCCCGGGAAGTACTACCGTACCGATATCACGGCCGTCCATCACACAGTCCACACTGTCTGCCAGCTTCTGCTGAAGCTCCACCAGCTTCCTTCGCACCGGTGCCTGGGCACTGATCCTGGATGCTGCATTACCCACATCCTCCGTCCGTAAAAAACCGTTCACATCCTCACCGTTCAGAAACACAATCTGAACGCCATCCTTATAATCTATGGTAATATCTGCCTCTTCGCACCGTTCACTCACGCTCTGTGTATCCTCAGGATCCACCTGCTGTCTCAAAAGATACAGTGCCATAGCCCGGTACATTGCTCCGGTATCCACATAGATCAGATTCATTTTTTTAGCCAATGCTTTGGCAATCGTGCTTTTACCAGCTCCTGCCGGTCCGTCGATCGCTATATTAAAACTCACGCTGTGACCTCCTGACAGGCTGCGCTCTCTCCGGCCAAAAATCCCGTGGACCAGGCGATCTGCAGGTTAAATCCTCCTGTCAGGGCATCCAGATCCAGCACCTCACCTGCAAAATAAAGTCCCTTCACCTTCTTGGATTCCATGGTAGAAGGGTTCACATCCTTTACGGAGACGCCGCCTTTTGTAATAATAGCTTCATTATAATCCCTGATGCCTGTTACGGTCAATGGTAACTTCTTCATTAATTCCGCAAATGCCCTGCGCTCCTCCCTGGTGATCTCATTTACTTTTTTCTCCGGCTGTATCCCCGACAGACCTATCATGATCGGGATCAGCTTTGCAGGGAACAAACCTCCCAAAGCATTGCGGAACTGCTTATTTTTATTCTCCTCAAAG
>JAZRCR010000066.1:0-8597 GCA_045659805.1 Acetatifactor sp. | reverse complement strand
AACCTTCCGCGTGCAAGGCCTGCGCCACGCAGTAAGCAAGCCTGCCGTCACCCAGGATTCCAACCGTTTCTTCCTTCCTGAGAGGTAACTGCTCCAGAATTTCATAAGCGGCCGCCAAAGGCTCCGTATAAATAGCCTGCTCCACCGGAAGGTCCTGCGGGATTCTGTGCAGCAGTCCGGTATCGATGGTCATATATTCCCCGAAGCAGCCGTCCTTATCATGCATTCCCAGCACCCGGCGGTTACTGCAGTGGGTGGGCCTTCCGGTGCAACAATACACACATTCCCCGCACGCCGCATTCAACTCCCCCACAACCCGCTGTCCGACCAGCGCCGGATCCGGCGACTGTTCTACGATGCCCACAAATTCGTGTCCCATCACACCGTAAAAATCAGGGCGGTAGCCCTTGAGGATCTCCTTGTCCGTGTTGCAGACTGCAGCCATGAGAATCTTCACAAGGCTCTCACCTGCAGCGGGCACGGGCACAGGGAGGTCTTCCCGGTATTCGGCCAAATTCCCGTTAAAATAAATTCCCTTCATAATACAAAATTCCTTCTTCATCGGCTGTCACACCGAAGTCTTTGCTGTACTCATTGATCCTGCCGATCACTCTCTGCCCGTCTTCCCCGGTAAGAGGCGTGGGCTGATAATTGTTTCTGGTTGATACTGAGCTGACAGAGCAGGGGATCACCTGTGCTTCCCCGTCCTCCAAAAGCTCGTAGGACACCTGCCCGTCATCTGTCTGCACAGGCCGGAAGGTAAAGGTCTGCCGGAAGATCATGGTATCCTTATCGCTAGGATTGCGGTTTGCTCCAAAGCAGAAGTTACCAAGACTGTAGATGATATATTTTCCCTGATACATATCGATTCCCTGCAGCACATGAGGATGGTGACCGATCACAAGGTCTGCGCCCCAGTCGATGCATTTTCTTCCCAGTTCTTTCTGGTAATCCTCCGGGTAATTATCTCTCTCAATGCCCCAGTGGCAACACGTCAGGATCAGATCCGCACCGTCTTCCCGAAGCTTCGCGATTCCCTGTTCCAGATACTTCTCCACGTTCTTTCCCAGGGCGACCTCATTCACGGAAACCCAGCCAATCCGGATCCCTTTCGTCTCAAACATTCCCACATTTTTGTCGTAGGCGTACAGAACATCTGCCGCCTCAAGGGCCCCCACCGTATCTGCCGTCCCCGCTTCTTTGAAATCCAGCCTGTGATTATTGGCCATACTGACAGCCTCAACGCCGGCATTCCGCAAAAGAAAGGCATACTCCGGGTCCCCCTTGATATTAAAGGTGCGGCCCTCCTCGAAATCCTCGGAAAAAGTAAGAACTCCTTCCAGATTCACGATGGTCATATCGTCTTCCCGGAAAATATCTGCCACATTTTGGAAGAAATACCCCTTATCTTCGGTATTTTCATAAGTCTGCCGGAAGGAGTACGAAAAATCCTGTCCCAGATAATTGCCCAGCGTCACATCCCCCGCCGCCGATATGGTGATCTGCACATCCTCCGTCTTTTCTGCGACGGACGTCGTTTCCTCCTGCTGACCGGTTTCATCGGCCCGGGAATCCTGCTGCATGCTCTCTTCCGGCGCGTGACCTGCCTCAGTATCCTGTGTGCAGGAAAATTCCGTCTCATAAGTCGTGATTACGGGAATATTGACCGTTGGATCATCCCCGCAGCCTGCAAGCCCGAGAATAAGCGCAGGCAGACAGATCAACACTACCGTAATTTTATTGATTTTTCCCTTCATTTTATCTTCCCCTGTCCGTTCCTGTTAACGGCTGATGATATATTTACAGATCGGGTTACCCATGGAGGAAAACTTTTCCTCGTATTCCGTCATGACGTTTCCTTCCACCAGCGCCTCGTCGGCATGAAGATCGTAGGTGACAACCTCTGCTTTCCAGCCTGCAGGCTCAAGCTCCTCCAGGGCAAAGTCAAACAGAGGTCGGTTGTCCGTCTTAAACTCCAGGATCCCGCCTTTTCTCAATATCACATCGTACCGTTTCAAAAATTCCCGGGAAGGCAGACGCCTCTTGGCATGCCTGTCCTTGGGCCAGGGATCCGAAAAATTCAGATAGATCCTGTCAACCTCGCCCTCGCCGAAGGCCTTCAGAATATCTTCCGCATCCATCCGCACAAACTTCAGGTTGGGCAGTTCTTCCTCCTCCATCTTCTGGATGGCTCGGAGCAAAACACTGGAATATTTCTCAACTCCCACATAATTGATCCCGGGATTTTCCTTTGCAAGGGTATGTATGAACTTGCCCTTTCCCATACCGATCTCGATCCTCACCGGATGATCGTTGCCAAATACCCCCTGCCAGATTCCGGGTTTCCAATCCTCTTCCTGTACCACGTAAGGGCTTACGGCAATCACTTCCCGCGAGCCTGTAATATTTCTTAATCTCATACTGTTTTCCTCTCTGTCGGAGCATTTCATCTCCTCTTACTGTCGCACTATATTATAAAACATTTGGAAGGTGTTTACAATAAAAAAGAGTATTGCAAGCGAAATTCACTATTTGCAGAAACCGACTTTTATAGTACAATGTTATATGTCCCAATAGAGAAAACAGAAAGGTTACATTATGAAAAGAAACCGACATTTATCTGATAGAAAAACAGCCGCGCGCTTCGCAGGTGCCGCCCTGGCTCTTTCCATTGCCCTGGCATCCCCTCTTACCGCCATGGCCGACGATTACCAGAAGCAGCTTGAGGAACAGAGGGCTATGACAATAGAGACCAATCTGATCACCGACTGGCCCCAGGGCCCCGTGGTGACAGCCAGATCCGCCATCCTCATGGAGGCCGAGACCGGCACGATCCTGTATGCCAAAAACATCCACAACCGGGAGTACCCCGCCAGCACAACCAAGCTTCTCACCTGCCTGATCGCAGCGGAGACCTGCACGCTGGACGAAATGGTCACAATGTCCCGCAGTGCCGTATACGATATCCCCAGGGGCAGCAACCATATAGCGCTGGACGAAGGTGAATCCATCACCATGGAGGACGCTCTCCATGCCATCCTGATCCGCTCTGCCAATGAAGTTTCCTACGCAGTGGGCGAACATATCTCAGGAACCACATGGCAGGACTTCGGTCCTATCATGAACGAAAGGGCTGTTCAGCTGGGATGCCTGAACTCCAATTTTGTCAATCCAAACGGACTTCCCCATGACGATCACTATACCACGGCTTACGATCTGGCCATGATCGCCCGGGCCTTTTTTGACAACGAAATGCTTGCAGAAATATCCGGAAAGACCCGCCTTGAGATCTACCCTTCCGAGACACAGCCGGATACGATCATTGAAAATACGAAGAACCAGATACTTTCCGGGCAAAAATACGCATACGAGTATCTGATAGGCAGCAAGACCGGCTACACGGACGCCGCCCGCAATTGTCTGGTATCCTGTGCCGAGAAGGATGGCCTGAAGCTGATCTGCGTTGTGCTGCGGGATGCCACACCGGCCCAATACGAGGATACCATCGCCTTGTTTGACTACGGCTTCAGTAATTTTACAGCCGTCAATGTTTCTCAGATTGAGACCAAGTACAATATTGACACCACAGGCCTGTTTTACAGTGATAACGACGTTTTCGGAAGTTCCCGCCCGCTGTTGTCATTAAACACAAGTGATTACCTGGTGCTTCCCATCAATGCTTCTTTTGAGGACACAGACTCCTCAATCTCTTATGAGACCGACATGGATCATCAGGCCGCTGTGATCACCTACACCTGGAACGGTGTGGAAGTGGGGACAGCATCTGTGGACTTTGCCCACAACTCCGACAACTCCTTCTCCTTTGACGCACCCATGCTGTCAACAGAAGAACAGGCTGCTCCGGAACCCGAAGACAAACCGGTGCTTTTTGTAAATGTCATCAAGATTGCTCTGATCGTGGCTGCCACCCTATTGCTGACGGGGATTATGCTTCTCATTCTTTTGCACATCCTCAGAAAGAGACAGAAGGATGACCGCCATGGCGGTTCCCGGTATGCCGGGGCATATCACACAAGACGGCGGAGAAGAAGACGCCGTTTTGGAAAACGCAGCATTTTTTCTTTTCGGGATTTTGACCGGTAAGCAACCGGAAACTGCCAGATCATTTTCAGGAAAGCACTTGCACTTTATAATATCAGCATAGTAAACTATAAATGTGATGAATTCACGGACAAGGAGAATATCATATGAGTATCAAAATAGGTATTTTAGGTTACGGAAATCTGGGACGCGGCGTTGAGTGTGCCGTGAAGCAGAATCCCGATATGGAACTGGTTGCGGTATTTACCCGCAGAGACCCGGGCACAGTGAAGATCCTCACCGAGGATGCGGCTGTCGTCCGTGCTGAGGAAGCTTCCCTGTGGAAAGACAAAATCGATGTGCTGATCCTGTGCGGCGGCAGTGCAACCGATCTGCCCGCACAGACCCCGGAATTTGCCCGGATGTTTAACGTCATCGACAGCTTTGACACACATGCCAGGATTCCTGAGCACTTTGCCAATGTGGATGCGGCGGCCAAAGAGAGTGGACATGTGGGGATCATCTCCGTGGGCTGGGACCCGGGTATGTTCTCTCTGAACAGACTGTATGCTAACGCCATCCTGCCTGAGGGATGCGACTATACTTTCTGGGGTAAGGGCGTGAGCCAGGGACACTCCGATGCCATCCGCCGTATTCCCGGCGTGAAAGATGCAAGACAGTATACCATCCCCGTGGAAGCTGCACTGGAAGCCGTGAGAAGCGGTTCCAATCCGGAACTCACCACCAGACAGAAGCATACAAGAGAGTGCTTCGTGGTACCGGAGGAAGGCGCTGATACCGCACTGATAGAAGAAACCATCAAGACAATGCCCAACTACTTTGCGGACTACGACACCACCGTTCATTTTATCAGCCAAGATGAGCTTAAGGCAGAGCACAGCGGCATCCCTCACGGCGGCTTTGTGATCCGCACCGGATGCACCGGCTGGGAGGGCGAAAATCATCATCTCATCGAATACCGCCTGAAGCTTGACTCCAATCCCGAGTTTACCTCCAGTGTGATTGTGGCATACGCGAGAGCGGCTTATCGCCTTGCAAAGGAAGGCCGGAGCGGCTGCAAGACCGTATTTGACATTGCTCCTGCTTACCTGAGCGCCAAGTCAGGCGAGGAATTGAGAAAAGCACTTCTGTAAATCAGATCGGGGCTTCCCCGCTATCCAGTCCGGACGTTATCACGATTTTGCCCGGCAGCAACATATGTTGCTGCCGGGCAAAATCGACTCTCTATTTTCTAAGTTTAGCGGCGATACGGTGTTTCTTCCGCATCTCCTTTACATGGTCCTTTCTCTGGGCGATGAACCGGGCATCCTCCTCAGAGATGAACTTGGTTGTCTTTACGATATAGACCTTATCCTCGTCTGTCCGGCGAACCCGGATCTTGCCTTTTAGAAAGCCGTGTTTTTCACAGTAGGCAAGGCAATAATATTGCTTGCTGTTATTGGTGAACCACTTGATCCTTTTGCGGAGATTGCAGTGACACAGGTAGCACTTGCTTGCCACCACTTCTTTATCGAGAAAAGCATCTTCCTTGGTGTCAAACTGCCTGGAAATATATTTTTCGTAGGTTGCAAACTGCACCCTCACTTCATCCTCGCGGCGAAGCGGCGGGTGAAAGACGTCGTAGGATACATTTTTAAGGACTTCGGGATCATTACAACGCGCCAGAACTTTTCCGGTATAATAGGCATCGCTGTATGCCCGGTGAAAGGGAATGTCTTTCTCAATCTGCAGATAATCCACGGCAAATTCCAGGGCTCTCCTCTTTTTGCGGTCCTCATAGGCGATACTGAACAGCTTTTGCACATCAAGATAAGGAATGGGACCATCTGACAACGGTTCCATCCCATAATACTTCATATTGCGCTGCAGCTCTGTCAGATCCTGGGTTCCCCAGGTACAGAAGAGAAACTGTTCCCCTTCTCTGCACCAGGCGAGAAATTTACCCATCACCTCGGGAAAAGCCTCTCCGGACTGAAGTTCTTTCATGTCCAGATGTATCAGTTCTTCCGTGAATTTGTGCATTTCCCGGTAGATCTGGGGCTTGATCAGCCCGTGGAACTCACTGATCTGCTCCATCTGTTCATTGTACTTCACGGCACCGATCTCCACGATCTCAACCGTCAGTTCCCGATCCTTTTCCCGGCTGCCCTGATTCCATTCCAAATCTAAAATAATGTAATCCATCAACCCGGTCCTTTGCTGGGATAGCTCTTATTTGCCAAGCATCTTTAAGATTGCGGACTTACTCTGTACACCCACAGTAGTTGCCACAGTCTTTCCATCCTTGATCACTACCAGAGTGGGAATGGACATTACGTTGTATCTGGCTGCCAGAGCCGGCTGGTCGTCCACATTCACCTTGCACACCTTCACATCGGTAAGCTCTGCTGCCAGCTCCTCGATCACAGGCATCAGCATCTTACAGGGTCCGCACCAGGATGCCCAGAAATCCACAAGAACGGGCTTGTCAGACTGTAACACTTCCTGTTCAAAATTTTCACTTGTCACTTGTAATGCTGCCATATGTCTCCTCCTATTCCATGTGTCAGGACTTTCGCCTTCCACATTTATATTGTCTGCGTCTGTGTGTTTCTTATGCACCTTAGTATGCTCTTCCCCAGTAAACCATCTTCTTTGCAGGCTTTCCGCAGCATACGCAGGTCTCTGCAATGTTCTCCTGTTCAAACGGCATACAGCGGCTGGTCACACTTAATTTTTCCTTGATCAGATCTTCACAGGCACGGTCGCCGCACCACATAGCTTTTACAAAGCCGGATTTTTCAGCGAAGGTCTTCTCAAACTCTGTCATATTGGTTGCCACATAAGTGTGCTCTTCTCTGTGGGCCCTTGCTCTCTCCAGCATTTCCTTCTGGATCGTGTCAAGCAGTTCTCCTACCTTTGCCTCCAGCTCATCCAAAGCGACCTCAATCTTTTCACGGGTATCTCTTCTGCAGATCACGCACTTGCCGGCCTCGATATCCTTGGGACCGATCTCCACGCGGATAGGATATCCTCTCATCTCTGCCTCGGAGAACTTCCAGCCGGGACTCTTGTCGCTGTCATCCACTTTCACGCGGAAATTAGATTTCAATCTGTCACGCAGCTCGTAAGCCTTGTCAAGAACACCTTCCTTCTTCTGCTGGATAGGAATAATACATACCTGAACAGGTGCTACCTTGGGAGGCATTACCAGACCTTCGTTGTCACCGTGCACCATAATGATAGCACCGATCAGACGGGTGGTCATTCCCCAGGAAGTCTGGTGTACATGCTTCAAAGTATTGTCTTTATCTGCAAACTGAATATCAAAAGCCTTGGCGAAGCCGTCACCGAAGTTGTGGCTGGTACCGGACTGCAGTGCCTTGCCGTCGTGCATCAGTGCCTCGATGGTATAAGTAGCCAGCGCACCCGCAAACTTCTCCTTCTCGGTTTTCTGGCCCTTGATCACAGGGATTGCCAGTACTTCTTCACAGAAATTTGCGTAAACATTCAGCATCTGGATGGTTCTCGCCTCAGCATCCTCTGCGGTTGCATGAGCGGTATGTCCCTCCTGCCACAGGAACTCTCTGGAACGCAGGAAAGGTCTGGTCTCCTTCTCCCAACGCACTACAGAACACCACTGGTTGTATACCTTGGGAAGATCTCTGTAAGAGTGAATATCGTTCTTATAAAAATCACAGAACAAAGTCTCTGATGTAGGTCTCACACACATTCTCTCGGAGAGGGGATTCAGTCCTCCGTGAGTCACCCATGCCACCTCAGGTGCAAAACCCTCAACATGATCCTTCTCCTTCTGGAGCAGGGACTCGGGAATAAACATGGGAAGGTATACATTCTCCACTCCGGTCTCTTTAAACCTTGCATCCAACTGCTTCTGGATCAGCTCCCAGATCGCATAGCCCGCAGGCTTAATCACCATACATCCCTTAACGCTGGTATAATCGATCAGTTCAGCTTTCAGCACCACATCAGTATACCACTGCGCAAAATCCACATCCATGGAAGTGATCGCTTCCACCATTTTCTTGTCAGCCATTTTCTTATCTCCTTTTCTTTTTAAAGTTTCGTGTCCTCCAGTTCAGGCGCGCCATTCGCGCCTCATGGAGCTTCGCTCCGGTTCAGACGCGCCATTCGCGCCTCACAGAGCTTCACTCCAGTTCAGGCGCGCCATTCGCAAAGTCGCGCGCTTCACGCGCTTTCCCGCTGCTTCGCAGCTAACTTTGCTCATAAAGCGGCGCTCCGCTCATCTGCTAGGCAGGCGTGCATTCATGCAAGCATGATGCGCGCTTACCTTGGCAGATGGCTGAACTGGAGAAAAATATAAAAAAACCTCCAGTCCCGTAAGGGACCGAAGGCTCGGCGGTACCACCCTAATTAACGCCGCTACAAGCGGCATTCTGCTTGTCTTACCGTTAACGCCGGTGCTACGCTGTACTTCCGGTTGCACACCGTCGTACAGGACTCCAAGGCAGGTTCGGGATGCTTCACATAAGGGCCTCACAGCCGCACCAATCAGTGCCACGCCCTCTCTCTGA
>JAZRCR010000065.1:0-31112 GCA_045659805.1 Acetatifactor sp. | reverse complement strand
TTCTCAGTACTTTATCGAAATATCCTCGCGCAGAATGACTCAACCTCTCTCTTATCCTCAAGGCATTATAAATAACCCAGCGTGGGATGAGCTAATGTTCCATGCGGGCCCTTAAAACACGTCGGCGCTTAGCGAGGTCCTTTCGAGCTTAGCGACCGCTACGCTTTTTCACAGAGCGAGAGCGTGTCTGAAATTGTATGCCTGATGCCCGGAGGCGGCACCTTGCCACCCGGACACCAAACCTTCGGAGTCAGCAATTCATTACATCATGCCGCCCATTCCGCCTGCACCTGCGGGCATTGCGGGAGCATCTTCCTTAATGTTAGCTACTACGGATTCTGTGGTGAGCAGTGTGCTTGCAACGCTGGTAGCGTTCTGCAGAGCGCTTCTGGTAACCTTTGCGGGATCCAGGATACCTGCTTTAACCATGTCTACATATTCTTCCTTCAGAGCGTCAAAGCCTACACCTGCCTCGGACTCTCTTACCTTGTTGATGATAACGCTTCCTTCCAAACCTGCATTTGCAGCGATGTGGAACAGAGGGGCCTCCAGAGCCTTCAGAACGATGCATGCACCGGTCTTCTCGTCACCCTCAAGGGTATCAGCCAGCTTGGCAACTTCCTTGGAAGCGTGGATATATGCGGAACCGCCGCCGCAGATGATACCTTCCTCAACAGCTGCTCTGGTAGCTGCAAGAGCATCTTCCAGACGAAGCTTGGATTCCTTCATCTCGGTCTCGGTAGCAGCACCTACACGGATCACAGCTACGCCGCCTGCCAGCTTGGCAAGTCTTTCCTGCAGCTTCTCCCTGTCAAAATCAGAAGTGGTCTCTTCGATCTGAGACTTGATCTGTGCGATTCTGGTCTGGATAGCTGCTTTATTGCCTTCGCCGTCTACGATAACAGTATTCTCTTTCTGAACCTTAACGGACTTTGCACGGCCCAGCATGCTCAGATCGGTATCTTTCAGTTCATAGCCTACTTCAGAGCTGATCACGGTACCGCCGGTCAGGGTAGCAATATCTTCAAGCATAGCTTTTCTTCTCTCGCCGTAGCCGGGAGCCTTCACTGCTACTACATTGAAAGTTCCGCGCAGCTTGTTGACGATCAGTGTGGTCAGAGCTTCACCTTCCACATCCTCAGCGATAATCAAAAGCTTAGCGCCGCACTGTACCACCTGCTCAAGCAGGGGCAGGATCTCCTGAATGCTGGAAATCTTCTTGTCAGTGATCAGGATATAAGGATTGTCAAGAACTGCTTCCATCTTATCCATATCGGTAGCCATATAAGCGGAGATATATCCTCTGTCAAACTGCATACCTTCTACCAGATCCAGCTCAGTCTGCATGGTCTTGGACTCCTCGATGGTGATAACGCCGTCTCCGGAAACCTTTTCCATAGCGTCTGCAACCAGCTGACCCACTTCGTCATCGCCTGCAGAAATAGCAGCTACTCTTGCAATGTGGTTCTTGCCGTCTACTGTCTGGCTCATCTGTGCGATTGCTTCCACAGCACAGTCGGTAGCCTTCTTCATACCTTTTCTCAGAGTAATGGGGGTTGCACCTGCTGCCAGGTTCTTCATACCTGCATTGATCATAGCCTGTGCCAGAACAGTTGCGGTTGTGGTACCGTCACCTGCCACATCGTTGGTCTTAGTTGCTACTTCCTTAACCAGCTGTGCACCCATGTTCTCAAATGCATCCTTCAGTTCGATCTCCTTTGCGATGGTAACACCGTCGTTGGTGATCAGGGGAGCGCCGAAAGATTTGTCAAGTACTACGTTTCTTCCTTTGGGTCCCAAAGTTACTCTTACGGTGTCTGCCAACTGATTAACACCGGCTTCCAGTGCTGCACGCGCCTCTGCGCCGTATTTGATCTCTTTTGCCATGTCAATATGCCTCCTTAACCAATGATTGCCAGAATATCATTCTGCTTTACAACAATATACTCTTCGTCATCAAGCTTTACTTCTGTTCCTGCATATTTGGAATAGATAACGTTGTCGCCAACCTTAACTTCCATCTTCACTTCCTTGCCGTCTACCATGCCGCCGGGACCTACTGCGATAACTTCAGCCTGCTGGGGCTTCTCCTTATTCTGTCCGGGAAGAACGATACCGGATTTGGTGGTCTCTTCTGCTACCAACTGCTTCAATACTACTCTGTCGCCTAAAGGTACTAATTTCATAGTTCCTGCCTCCTTATATATAATGTAATGCTTTTCTATTCTGTTAGCACTCCTTTGCTTCGAGTGCTAATTCCAACACATATATTAGTTTTATATGCATCCTTTTGCAACCGCATGCACAGTGATTAGGCCGTTTATATCTTTTGTTTTCTCTATTTTTCTCTTATAATCTCCGTTTTTCTTATATTAACACATAAATTGGAATTTAATAGATATTTTAGATTTGCTACAAGCCGTGCACATGAAAGCAGAGGGCCGGCTGTCGGAATGCTCGCATTTCGACACCGGTTTCTCTGATTTCATGTATGCGGCGACAGCCGTCTACCTGTAAACAGGCACCTGCGCCTCAGCGCAGGTGCCTGTTTACGGGTTAGACACGGCTTGCGTGCCTCAGCGCAGGTGCCTGTTTACAGGTTAGACACGGCTTGCGTGCCTCAGCGCAGGTGCCTGTTTACAGGTTAAGCACGGCTTGCGTACCTCAGCGCAGGTGCCTGTTTACAGGTTAAGCACGGCTTGCGCGCCTCAGCGCAGGTGCCTGTTTACGGGTAGACACGGCTTGCGTGTCTCTTTCTCATATTACCTGCCAGACAAAGCAGCAGGACCACCGGGAAAATCACCGCCAGCAGAATACCTTTTTGCATATCCTGGCCGAAGGCATCTGTCACAAAACCAACCACTGTAGGGCCTGAGGAACATCCCAGATCACCGGCCAGCGCCAACAGCGCAAACATTGCCGTACCGCCTGTGGGAAGGGATGCCGATGCCTTACTGAAAGTTCCCGGCCACATAATACCCACGGAAAAACCGCAGACGGCAGAGCCAACAAGACTCAAGAACGGTACCGGTGACAGCGCCGTCAACAGATACGCACCCACACACAGAACCGTGCTTCCGGTCATAAATTTATCAATGGGAATCCTGTCCCCGTATTTTCCATAGATTGCACGGGCCGTTCCCATGAGTATAGCAAAAGTCAGCGGACCCGCCAAATCTCCGGCAGTCTTCGTGATTCCAAGCCCCCGCTCCGCAAATGCAGAAGCCCATTGGCTGACAGCCTGCTCCGAAGCACCGGAGCACACCATCATGATCACAAAGAGCCAGAACAGTTTACTCTTAAAAAGTTCCGGCACGGACATGCCTTTCTGACCGTCTGTAATTAGAGGCGCGATGGGTGTTTTCATAAATACGAATCCGTTGCACACAGGAATGATCGCCCAGATAAAGGCAAGAATCTTCCAATTATCCGTTCCGAATACACTGAAGAAGGCAGTGGACACAAGCACCACACCCACATGCCCCCAGCAGTAAAAGGAATGCAGCAGACTCATGGCCTTTTCTTTATTATCAGTGGGACAGCTTTCCATGATGGGGCTTACCAGAACTTCAAGCAAACCACCGCCCACCGCGTACACAATAACACCTGCAAGGATTCCGGCAAACGGTGATAACACCTCCGGAAGGACCGTCAGCAGGATAAGACCCACAGCCGAAAAAAACTGTGCCACCACAATACAAATGCGGTAACCGATCCTGTCAACAAAAAATGTTGCAAGAAAATCCACACAAAGCTGCACACCGAAATTGACGGTGACAAGCAGTGTGATCTGTGACAGTGGAATGCGGTATGTATTTTGAAAGGTAATAAACAAAAGGGGCACAAAGTTATTTACGATCGCCTGCACAATGTAACCGGTAAAGCAGGCATAGATTGTTGTCTTATAGGTTGCTTTCATCGCAACTCCTTTCTTTTTCCGCTGTTCTTCTCCTGCCATTATAGACTGAATCCCCTCCAAAAATCAACACATACAAAAAAAGAAATCCGCTCCGCCGCAGTGCAAAAAAATCCTCGCGGAGCGTTTTATACATTAAAAAATCCGGAAAAAACGGTTATCGTTCTTCCCGGACCATTAGATACAATCCTAGCATTTGATCTCCAGATATCCCAACAGCTTACTCATATCGTACTCTTCCATCACACCCAGATTGGGATCATAATACTTTCCGTCATAACAGATCAGATAATGACAATACCTGCCCATCCTCTCCATCATGATACAGCACTTGGGAAGCACTGCCTGTTTCCCCTCCGTATACATGATAATATCGGAATGGTCGATACCGAAATAATTCAGCGCGGAGATCATGCGGCCCATGGTAGCCTGCCATTCCCTGCAATCCATGATGCTTATCACCTCGGCAATGGTGATCCCGGCCAGCATTGCCACACAAGCCTGACCGCAGAGTCCGTCATGATCCTGTCGGATCACTTCCATACTGTCGATCTTACGGATCGGATGTTCAAAGCTGTACGGACTGTTCTGATCCATCCTGATCAGGGAGCCCGATACATGCAAAAGCACCTTGTGAGGCACATTCAGTTCCACGATAGCAGCATCTTCATCCTCAATATGAATCTCATAATTTCCCTTTTCCAACGGCAACAGTTCGCAATCTATCACTTTGTTGTCCAGAACCACTTCTGCCGAAATCACATCACGCTGCTTGCACACTTCCCACACGTTAAACGGAATCTGGATCATATAGCCTTTCTCTTTTTTCTCAATCTTTGATTCAAAAAAATATCTCATGTTTTCCTCCGGACACAATGCACCTCTTACTGATTTTTTACAACATAAAAGGATTGTAGCAAATTCTACAATCCTTGAAAACAGTTTTCCCGCAAGTTCCTGAAAAAAAACATGTTGACAAAAAAGTGTCAATCCTGCAGCGCTTTTTTGACCTGAGATGGTGAGATTCCGAAGCGTTTCTTAAATTGTTTGCTGAAGTGGTAGGCATCCTCATAGCCCACGTGAGCCGCCGCTTCCTGAATCGAACCGTTCCAGCCTTTCTCCAAAAGTTCACGCGCCTTTTCCAGCCGGATATTGATCAGATGCCGGATGGGTGTGTCGCCGGTCTCGCTCTTGAAGATCTTGGAAATATAAAACGGACTTAAGTACATATTGTCAGCAATATGATCCAGTGATATCTTCTCCTGATAATGATCTTCAAAATAATCCAGGATCTGTTCCACAATATATTTCTTGTTCAAGGACTCAAAGGCACGGCCACCGGCAGGCTCAATAGGTTCGTAATGCTCCCTGACGATCAGAAGGAGCAACTGGATCATGTAGGCCTTCATCATATAATAGCGGCCTCTCTTAAACACTGCATTCTCTGCATCCATGGCGGTGCAGATTCGGAATATCTTCTGTCGCAGTTCGCCGAAAGTATGGTAAACCGGCTGCCCCTTAGGCTGGGGAAGGCAATTGGGCTCCCTGTCTCTGAGCTGAAAATCCGTTGCTGCCACGAAAAATTCCCGGCTTGGATTCTCATTGCCTTCTATCGCAAGAACCCGGTGCTTCACTCCCGGATTGAAGATCAGGAGATCTCCTTCCGTCACATCATACACTTCGTCATCTATCATATATCTGCCGTTGCCCGACAAAACAAAACCCATCTCAAAATAGTCATGACAGTGGTAAGAATCTTCGCCCCGTCTCCGGATTGCCTTCCAGGCAAACAAAAACTGCGGGTTCAGGTCTTCCTTAAAGATACTTTCATTCTGATACATATCTCCACCTCACTTATTATCTTAGGTACCTGTAGGGATATTTTACAACAAAATACATCTATGGTGCAAGATATTCCATTCCTTTTTTGCAAATAAAAAAGTACATTGGAGGCAGATACTGCATTTTTTATAAAGGAGGACATTTTATGACACCGTTCAAATGGTTCTACTCTTTTCTAAAAAAGTACCGTGGACTTATGTTGTTAGGGCTCACCCTCACCGCCGCGGTCGTAGGATTGTCCCTGGTAACCCCTTACCTGTCCGGCACCATTGTGGATGAAGTCATCAAGGGCGGCAAATATCACATGCTCCCCTCACTGATCATCTGCCTTTTGGTTGTGGCACTTCTCACCCAGATTTTGGCATTTGTCTATCAGATGATCTTTGAAAAAGCATCCCAGGGTGTTATCTATGATATGCGGGATAAGGTTTACCGCAAGCTCCTGGAGGAGGATTTTGCCTTCTACAATAAAAAGCGTACCGGAGATCTGATGAGCAGACAGACCGGAGATATGGATGCCATACGGCACTTTGTATCATTCGTTATCCACTCTGTCCTGCAGAACGCAGCAATGCTGATCTGCGCCCTTCTGATGATCTTTACGGTGAATATCAAACTGGCTCTGTTAATGATGCTGGTACTGCCCTTTACGGCTTTCAACACCTATTACCAGAACAAAAACATCCGTCCCGCCTTCCGCAGAAACCGCAGCTGCTATGCTTCCCTGAACACTTTCGTACAGGAAAATATCAGCGGCAACCGGGTGGTGAAAGCTTTTGCCAAAGAAGATTACGAGATCGAGAAATTCAACAAAGAAAATGACAAGTTCCGGGAAGCGCAGCTGAACGCTTCCAATGTCTGGAGAAAGTACATACCCATCTACGAGATTCTCACCTATGCCCTGACCATCATCCTTATGGGCTACGGCGGATATCTCGTGATCCAGGAAGAGATGACAATGGGTGAGCTGGTACGAGTAAACGGTTATCTCTGGATGCTGAACACCCCCTTACGCATGGCCGGATGGCGTATCAACGATATCCAGAACTTTTTAAGCTCCATCGAAAAAATTTACAATACTTATAAGGAAGAGCCGAAGGTACACACCCCCAGGACCGGCGGAATCCACGAAAAGATCCGCGGTGAAGTGGAATTCAAAAATGTTTCCTACCGGGCCGATGACGAAGATATCGTAATGGATATCAACTTCAAGGTACAGGCTGGCCAGACCATTGGTATCATCGGATCCACCGGATCCGGCAAATCCACTCTCATGAACCTGTTATGCCGCTTCTATGACACCACCGCCGGCGAAGTTCTGGTGGACGGCGTAAATGTCCGGAATCACGATCTGTACAACCTCCGGGATAATATCGGTATGGCCATGCAGGATGTCTTCCTCTTCTCGGATACCATCGAGGGCAATATCGCTTACGGACGTCCTGACTGTACCTTTGAGGAGGTAAAACACGCTGCCATCATGGCGGATGCCAACCACTTTATCAAAGAACTGCCTGACGGTTATGACACCATCGTGGGCGAGCGCGGTGTGGGTCTTTCCGGCGGTCAGAAGCAGCGAATCTCTCTGGCGAGAGCACTTTTGAAGGATCCTGCCATCCTGATTCTGGACGATACCACCTCAGCTGTTGACATGGAGACAGAAAGCTATATCCAGAAGCAGCTGAAAAATATTCAGACCGAAAAGGACTGTACTGTATTTATCATAGCCTACCGTATCTCCTCCATCAAAGATTCCGACTGGATCCTGGTGCTGGATCACGGACATATTATCGAACAGGGTACCCATGACACCCTGCTGCAGCAAAACGGCTATTATGCTCAGACCTTCCGCAACCAGTACGGGGAAATTCCTTATGATCTGATCGAAGAACGCAGACACTTACAGGAGACTGCCGGTGCACACACACAGAAAGGTGGAAACTGATTATGGCACGCAACAGATATGATGTGGACGAGACACTGGAATCGAAATTTGACGTCAATCAATTAAAAAGAATCACCCGCTATGTTTCTCCCTACAAAAAGAAAATGGCCGCAGTCATTTTCCTCATGCTCAGCGCCAGCGCGCTGACCATGACAGTTCCTTTATTTTTACAAAAGATCATGGATGAATACATTCCCGGAAAGAACATGGACAAGATCCTTATTTCCTGTCTGCTGATCTTTCTGATCGCACTCTACTCCGCCATCAGCCTGCGGCTTAAGATCAGGACCATGAGCCACATAGGACAGAATATCATCCACTCCATACGTTCCGATATCTTCTGTCATCTGCAGGAGCTTCCCTTCTCCTACTATGACGACAGACCCCACGGCAAGATCCAGGTGCGCGTGGTAAACTATGTAAACAGCCTGAGCGATCTGTTAAGCAACGGTATCGTCAACACAGTCACCGACCTTTGCAACCTCTTCTTCATCCTCATGTTCATGCTGCTGTGTGACGTGAGACTGACTCTGGTCTGCCTGTGCGGCCTGCCGATCCTGATCGCCGTGATCGTATTTATCAAGAAAAAACAAAGACTTTCCTGGCAGCTCCAGGCCAACAAGCATTCCAACCTGAACGCATACATTGCCGAAAGTATCAACGGCATCCGCGTTACCCAGGCATTCGTGCGGGAGAAAGAAAATACCGGTATTTTCAACAATCTAAGTTTAAGCTACCGAAAAGCCTGGATGAAGGCTGTCCGATATCACTTTGCCCTGGGCCCCTGTGTAAGCTTTGTCTCCACTCTGACCGTTGCCATGGTATATGTGATCGGCGTCAGTCTGATCGCAGGTCCCGACAACGTACTTTCCGTAGGTGTTTTGATTGCTTTTACCGCTTACATTGAACGCTTCTGGACTCCCATCAGTACATTGGCCGGTTTCTACAACTCTATGGTAACCGCCATTTCACACCTGGAGCGTATCTTTGAAACCATTGACGAACCGGTAAGAGTGGCCGATGCGCCTGATGCCGCACAGATGCCGGCGATCCACGGAGACGTGGAATTTCAGGACGTGTGCTTCAGCTACGAAGAGGGACACCGCATTCTGGATCACATCAATTTCAAGGTAAATCAGGGAGAAACTTATGCCATCGTCGGTCCTACAGGCGCCGGCAAATCCACCATCGTCAATCTGATCAGCCGTTTCTACAATGTGGATTCCGGCAACATCCTCATTGACGGAGTAGATATTTCCAAGGTAACCATCCACTCTTTAAGAGAACAGATGGGTGTCATGATGCAGGACAGTTTCATCTTTGCCGGCACTATTATGGATAACATCCGCTACGGCAACAGCTCAGCCACAGACGAGCAGGTGATTGAAGCCGCCAAAACAGTCTGTGCCCACGACTTTATCGTGCACATGGAAAATGGGTATTACACAGAAGTAAACGAGCGCGGAAGCAGGCTGTCAGCCGGCCAGCGCCAGCTGATCTCCTTTGCCCGCGCACTGCTGGCCGACCCTAAGATACTCATTCTGGACGAAGCCACCTCCAGCATTGATACCGAGACCGAGATCCTGCTTCAAAGAGGCTTGAGCCGACTTCTTGAAGGACGCACCTCCTTCATCATCGCCCACAGACTCTCCACCATCAAAAATGCCGACTGCATCATGTATGTGGACAACGGCGGCATCCTGGAGAGCGGCACCCACGAGGAATTGCTGACACAGAAAGGCGCCTACTACAATCTCTACATGTCCCAGTTCGATTTCCTGGAGTAATTTTCAATGAAGTATGAACGCCCAAGCATCACACTCTTACGCAGCACAGCTACGAGTTAGTGATGTCTTGGGCGTTGTATTTTACTTCATCGGAAAGTTTATACTTTTGAAAACACAAAACATTTGCACCGCCTGCAGGCGGGAACCGGGCTCTTCTGTCCGACGCACATGATAAAGGTCAGGGACGCAATAATGGCTATAATATCAACGGGCACTGTAAATACCACAAGATTAGCTACAATAAAGGCAGCTGCATACAGTGAGAGCAGCCATACCGGAAGCTACAAGAATTCGTCTGCATAATTTATCCTCCGTATCATACTTCCTCATTACCCAAATTCCGGCCTTTCTCTGCCTTACACATTATATCACACCCCCATCAAAATTTCCAACCAACATTCATTGCATTTCAGGGAAAAATTTGGTATAATAATTCAAAACAATTTCTAACAATTCTATTTTCATTTTTTCACCGTTTGCTATCAAAATATGACATCAAGGAGACAAATTATGACAAAAAAGCGCAATATCATCATTGGTCAGTCCGGCGGTCCCACAGCAGTGATCAATTCCAGCCTTGCAGGCATCTACAAAACTGCCAAAGAACGAGGCTTTCATAAAGTATATGGGATGCTTCACGGCATTCAGGGATTTCTGGATGAACAATACGTAGATATGTCTGCACAGATCAGTTGTGAGTTGGACATAGAGCTCTTAAAAAGAACTCCTTCCGCATTTTTGGGTTCCTGCAGATATAAGATGCCTGAAATCGTTGATAATCCCGAAGTCTATGAGAAAATATTTGAACTGATGGACAGACTTGACATTGAAGCCATGATCTATATTGGCGGAAATGATTCCATGGATACTATAAAGAAGCTGTCAGATTATGCTGCCTTTAAAGGATATGACCGCAAATTCTTAGGCGTCCCCAAAACCATCGACAACGATCTGGCAATCACGGATCACTGTCCCGGTTTTGCCAGCGCTGCCAAATATATTGCCGCATCAACCAAAGAGATTATCCGGGACTTACAGGGACTGACCTACAAAAAAGACACTATCACTGTCATGGAGATCATGGGACGCAATGCAGGATGGCTCACGGGAGCCACTGCCCTTGCACGGTCCGCGGACTGTGAGGGCCCTGATCTGATCTATCTGCCTGAGCGCCCTTTTGACGTTGATGCCTTTCTGCAGAAGGTAAAAGCTATTTTAAAGAAAAAACATTCTGTGGTAGTTGCAGTTTCGGAAGGGATCAAGACAAAAGACGGCCGTTATGTCTGTGAATTGTCTGAAGATGCCAGCTATGTAGATGCCTTTGGGCACAAGCAACTTCAGGGAACCGCTTCCTACCTGGCAGGTTTTCTTGCTTCCGAGATCGGCTGCAAGACAAGAAGAATAGAATTCTCCACCTTACAAAGATGCGCTTCCCACATGGCATCTTTAGTGGATATCAGCGAGGCCTACATGGTAGGCGGCGCCGCCGTAAAAGCCGTCGACGAAGGTGAGACCGGCAAGATGGTAGTAATCAGGCGCGTTTCCGATGATCCTTACGACAGTACTGCAGAGCTCTATGATGTTCATCTGATCGCCAACAACGAAAAAAAGGTGCCCAAAGAGTGGATCAACCAGGAAGGCGACGATATCACCAAAGAATTCATCGATTATCTGATGCCGCTAATCCAGGGAGAATATCCCCCTGTCATGGTAAACGGACTACCCCAGCATTTAGTGCGGAAGAATAAGTAGCAGGACGGTTCCCGGGTGACAGTTTCCCCCCTGCCGGATTGACTTTTCAAAATTGTAAGTGACACTAAGAACATTCCAATGAAGCAAAAGGCAACGCCCAAGCCATCACTAACTCGCAGCTACGCTGCTCAAACATGTGATGCTTGGGCGTTAATACTTCATCGAAAAGTTCTAAGTGTCACTAACGCTTTTTCAAAATGCCAATCCGGCAGGGGGAAACTGTCACCCGGGAACCGTTCCAGCTATTGATCATTCCGGCATAAATTCTTGTATTGTATTTGAATTAATATGCGGATTTAGATACCCAGGATCATGGAGGCTACCTGGAAGTAGACAAGCAGGGACAGTGCGTCAACAATGGTAGAGATAAACGGGCTTGCCATAACCGCAGGGTCAAATCCCACTCTCTTGGCTGCCACGGGCAACACGCAGCCCACAAGCTTTGCCATCAGCACCGTAGCCACCAGGGTAATAGATACTACCAAAGCCACAGCAAGTCCAACCTGATCCAGGAACAGGAGCTTTGCAAAGTTGGCGAGCGCCAGCACAATTCCGCAGAGAACAGCCACTCGCATCTCTTTCCACATAACTTTGGGGACGTCCCTGTATTCAATCTCTCCCAGTGACAATCCGCGGATCAGTGTAACGGAAACCTGTCCGCCGGCATTACCGCCGGTGTTCATCAGCATGGGGATAAATGCTGTCAACGCCACATAGGCGCTGAGTGCATCCTCAAAAGCAGTGATGATATGTCCGGTAAACATTGCCGACACCATCAATAACAGCAGCCAGCCGATACGCTTTTTAAATGTCTCCCAGACACCTGTCTTCATGTAGGGCTTATCGCTGGGAACGATAGCGGCCATCTTCTCAATATCTTCCGTTGCCTCTTCTTCCATGATGTCCACGATATCATCTACCGTAATAATACCTACCAGACGGTTCTCGTTGTCCACAACGGGCATAGAAGTAAAGTCATATTTTTTAAACTGTGCGGCAACCTCCTCCTGGTCCATCAGCGTGTTCACAGCGATTACATTCTCATGCATGATATCTCCGATCAGTTCATCGCCTCCGCTGAGCAGCAAATATCGCAGAGCCACTGTTCCAAGAAGCTTTCTCTGGGGATCCAGCACGTAACATGTATAAATGGTCTCGCTGTCCACTCCCACCTTACGGATCCGCTCTATGGCCTGATTCACGGTAAGGGACTCTTTGAGATCCACATATTCCACAGTCATGATGCTTCCTGCGGAATCCTCCGGATATCGGAGCAAATGGTTAATATCCCGGCGCACATCCGGGCTGGCATGGGCAAGCAGCCTCTTTACCACACTGGCGGGCATCTCTTCCAGCATATCAACGGCGTCATCCGCCATCAGATTATTGATAATATTGGCAGCCTCTTTGTCTGTCAAAGAGGTAATGATCATGTGCTGGTTATCCAGATCCAGATAGGAAAAGACATCTGCCGCCAGATCCTTTGGCAGAATACGAAATACTTTCAGCAGATCTTCCCCGCTGAGCTCATCCATCAGTCCGGCAATATCGGCATCGTTCAATTCCGCCAGGTACTGACGCAGCTTGGTATACTGCTTGGTATCAAGAAGTTCTCTGATCTCATCAATTTCTTTCAACTGTTCCATGGCATTTCTCCTTCGAAAAATCTATCCGCCTTTCTCTGCTTTTTCCAACAGAAAAAAGGCTGAACGTAATCAGCCTTAACTGCAGTGTTATCCCCTGCAGTCATCGGTGGTCTTTAATGATATCACTATGCTTCGTATCGCCCCGGGAAGAGGGTTATCAGTACTTGCCTTACTGCTCTTCATCAAAACCACCACCTTTCGAAATGCCTGTTATGATATTATTTTATTCCTTTCACTCTTCTTTGTCAATAAAATATAATTCCCGCACCTGTTCCCATTTCACTCTGCCACTGGTGCCCTCCACCATGGCTTTTTGAAGCTCATCACTTTTTTCAACGGGAATGACCAATGTAAAGCGAACATCTGCACCATATTCACTGTAAATCGGCTCAATCCCTCTCTGACCCATAATATATTGAAGCTTTCCTACACCGTTGTAGTCGATCTGCACCGCAACCTCATATCCCTTTTTCTCCACACCGATCACAGAATGTGCAAGTCCTTCCTTGACCGCCTGAGTGTAGGCGCGCACCAGACCTCCCGTTCCCAGGAGGGTTCCGCCGAAATATCTGGTCACCACCACTGCCACATTGCGCACTTCTTCCCCCAAAAGCACCTCAAGCATGGGTCTTCCCGCAGTGCCGGAAGGTTCACCGTCGTCACTGCATCTGGTCAGCTCAGCCTTCCTGCCGACCACAAAGGCAGAACAGTTGTGACTGGCATCCCAGTATTTCTTTTTCATTTCATCTATAAATGCACCTGCTTCCTCTTCCGATTCCACTGCTCTCACGGTAGCGATGAAGCGCGATTTCTTCTCCACGATCTCTCCCACACCGCCTTCCAGCAGTATGCGGCAGGCATCTGACTGTTCTTTCATATATTGTCCTCCTGCAGAACTGTTATCCACATCATCGGGCCTTCCCCGGCAAAATTCTTAATTTTTACTCCCTTATTGTAGCATAAAAGAAAATAATTGTGAAACAATTCTTAATAAATCTAAGAAAACCTTTATTTACATATATTTTTTTGTTATAATATACATGTCTGTAACCTCAGACAGAAAGGTGATTATTGTATGAATTATGGAAAGAAAGGTGTCCGCGAACGACAGAAGACTCTGAATTCCAAGTCTGCAAAATGGGGAAGAAAATTAGCGATTACCTTAGTAAAGGTATTTTTAATAGTATGTGTAGCATTCGGAGTGATCCTTGCCGCAGCAGGTATCGGCATGTTTAAAGGAATTATCGCTTCCACACCCCAGATTGAGATCGCAGCTCTTGTACCTTCAGGTCAGGCCTCCATTGTGTATGACAGTCAGGGCAATGAGATCGACCGCTTCGTGGGCAGTAATGCCAACCGTACTATCGTAACTATGGATCAGGTTCCGGAATATCTGGGCAAAGCATTTGTAGCGATCGAAGACGAACGTTTCTACAGCCATAACGGAATTGATATCAAAGGTCTTTTCCGTGCCGGATATCAGTTTGTCAAGACCGGCGGATCTGAGACACAGGGAGCCAGCACGATCACCCAGCAGCTTCTGAAGAATGCCATCTTTACGGACTGGACTTCCGAGGGCGATAATATGATCAAGAAGATCAAGCGCAAATTCCAGGAGCAGTATCTGGCCATCGAGGTGACGAAGAATACGCAGAAAGATCAGGTGCTCCTGGCCTACATGAACACCATCAACTGCGGACAGAATACCCTTGGTGTGGAAGCTGCGTCACTGCGGTATTTCGGAAAGTCCTGCAGCGAGCTGACCTTATCGGAGTGCGCTGTTATTGCCTGCATCACCAATAACCCCTCCGGTTATAACCCTATCCGTTTTCCGGAGGCCAATGCCAAGCGCCGTGAGAAATGCCTGAATACTATGCTTGAACTGGAGTTTATCACCAAAGCAGAGTACGACGAGGCAATGGCAGACACGGAAGCGGTATATGAACGCATCCAGCTTCACGACGACGCATATCTTGCCAGCAACAGCTATACCGGCACTTACTTCTCAGATGCCCTGCAAAAGCAGATTCAGAAGGATCTGGTCAATAAGCTCGGTTATACCGAATCCATGGCCACCAACCTGATCATGTCAGGCGGTCTGAAGGTATTTACCACCCAGGACAGCACAATCCAGCAGATTTTGGACGAAGAATTTGCCAATCCGGAGAATTATCCCGAGAAGGTCTCCTGGCTTCTGGATTATGCCATGACAGTGACACTGGAGGACAAGACCAAAAAGAATTACAGCAAAGAGAATATGGTTACCTGGTTCAAGAAATATGTGGACTCGGACTTTGATCTTCTGTTTGACTCCCAGGAAGAAGCCCTGGAGGCGATTGCGCAGTTCGAGAAAGCAGCCGCCCCCGACGCGGACGAAGATGATTTTGAAAGACGTGTCTCCTTTACCGCCCAGCCTCAAGCATCCATGACTATTATAGACCAGTCTACCGGTTATGTTTTGGCTATCGTCGGCGGCCGCGGTTCCAAAGAGGGACGCCTCACCTTAAACCGTGCTACAGATACCGTGCGCCAGCCCGGATCCACTTTCAAAATAGTATCAACTTACGCCCCTGCCATTGACAGTGCCGGTCTGAATCTTGCCAGTGTGTTTAATGACACTCCTTTCAGTTACGATGACGGTAAGGGTAAACCCGTGACAAACTCCAACGACAAGTTTGACAACGCCCCCTTATCGATCCGCGAAGGTATCATCCGTTCAAAGAACACCATTGCGGTCAAGACACTGACACAGATCACGCCGCAGCTGGGATATGATTATCTGATTAACTTCGGCTTCTCTACCATCATAGAGGGAGAGTGGATCAAAGATCAGTGGTTCACCGACATTATCCAACCCATGGCTCTCGGCGGTATCACTGAGGGTGTAAAGAATGTGGAGCTCTGTGCCGCTTATGCGACCATCGCCAATGAAGGTGCCTATATTGAACCAAAGTTTTATACAAAGGTTCTTGATTCCAATGGCAAAGTACTTCTGGACAATACATCACCCAGAAGCCGTCAGGTGATCAAGCCCACCACAGCTGCTCTTCTCACCGATGCCATGATAGACGTTGTCACCCATCCCAGCGGAACAGGTACTTCCGTGAACTTTGGCAATATGGCCATCGCCGGTAAGACAGGTACCACATCCGATTACAAGGACGTGTGGTTTGTAGGATACACTCCTTATTACACTGCGGCCACCTGGGTCGGTTACGACAATAACGAAGTATTAAACAAAAATAACGGAGAACGCAATCTGGCCAAAAAGCTGTGGCGAGCCGTTATGAGCCGTATCCACGAGGACCTGCCCAACGAGCAGTTTACCAAGCCCGAAGGCATTGTCACAGCAACCGTTTGCTCAGAATCCGGAAAGCTTCCGATACCGGGCCTCTGTGATGCCCATTTGGTCACCGAATACTTTGCGGAGGGTACAGAACCTTATCTGAGCTGTGATTTGCATTACTCCGGCATGGTATGTGCATATGACGGTCTGGCGGCCAGCACATCCTGCCCGTTCCAGATTTCCGGCACCTGCACACTGCCGTTGATTGAGGATGAGTCTTTACATGCAGGATCCGTTACCATTATGCCGGACGGTACGGTGATCCAGCCCAAGACCAGCAATTACTGCCAGCATAATGCGGAGTTCTATCTGAATCCCGAGTATGAAACGATTATTGCACAGCAGCAGTGGGAAATGTATAACGGAAGCTAATTCTATACGCAAAGAGGAACCGGATGGGAAAATTCCCGCCCGGTTCCTCTTTTGCATCTCTCGGTTTCATTTATAAGATATACGGTCTCTGCCACATGGCTTAAGCCGATAATTCGCAACTACGTTGCTCATCACGGGCTGCGCCCTATAAAACAGGAGAAAGATCGAGAGCTTCAAGTAAACTTGACGTCTCAATCTTTCTCCTGTTTTGCACGGCTTAAGCCTTGCGTGAAAGCTGCTGACGGGAATCGGACCCGTGACCTCCGCACTACCAATGCGACGCTCTACCGACTGAGCCACAGCAGCAATTACCATTATGAAAATATGTCATGCAGGGCATTTCTGCCACACAACACCGGATGAACCAATTCATCCAGAGCTGCTGACGGGAATCGGACCCGTGACCTCCGCACTACCAATGCGACGCTCTACCGACTGAGCCACAGCAGCATCTCGTGACTGCATACACAATCACCGTATGTTATTCTATCAAAAGCCTTATCATTTGTCAACAATTAATTGCACAAACTTTTCAAACAATATCCCGAGTCGCCTGATCACGACAAAAGATCACAGGTAACCATGCTGGGAGCGTTTCATGATAAACCTGACTCTGTGGCCGGTTTCCTCACATACCATACGAACAACTTCTTCCGCTTCCTCTTTGGAATTGTCATTGATACAGATGATACAGGTCTTTCTCTTTTTGGAAAAAAAAGAGCCTTTGGGCCATCTTATGTAGTAGGAGATCCTGTGCTTTAACAGTGCCCGCTCAATCTCCTTTTTGCATTCAGAATTCATTACCTCACATAATTCGATCTCATTATTTACCGTCACTGCACTGAATGTCTGTTGCATTATGTCTACCTCCCTCTTACCATACTAGAATTATAACATACCCATCAAAAGAGTGCAAACAAAATTCATCTGTTCTCAATCCTGTTCCTGCTCAGGCTGCCCCCAATATTCCATGAATCTCACCTTGGTATCCTTATATTTGGGCCTGCTGACCGGCACAGTATCTCCCTGTATCAATTCCATACACAATGGTTTTAAGCTTTCCACCTGCCTGAGATTGACAAGATAGCTCTGATGACACCGCACAAAATAATCAGGCACCTGTTCCTGCACTTCATCCAGCTTCCGATAAATCGTCCATGACTCCTTTCGCCCATGAAGGATCACTGTCCTCTTCTCACTTTCAAAATACAGGATATCGCGGAATCTGATTTTAAACACCGCCCCTTTAAAGGTTACAAGAAAACATTCCTCTTCCTCTTCTTTCGTCTGTTTTACTGCCCGTTCAATTGCATCCAAAAGCTTCTCATCATCTATGGGCTTTAACAAAAAGTTACTGGGATTTACGCGAAAAATCTCCGTTGACAGTTCTGCTTGCGCTGTGATAAATATCACCTTGAGACAGGCAAAGCGTTCCTGAAGCCTTGCCACTGCATTGATCCCTTCCACACCGTCTTTGTCAATATCCATCAACAATATGTCTGCTATATTGCGCTCATTTCCTATCTCATAATCCTCTTCCAATTCCTGCAGATCCCTGTAAATGATAACGCTGACTTCTCTTCCGTAATATTCCTCCAACATCTCCTTTACACGACTGCTAAACTCTGTCCAGTCGCAGCAAATGGCTATTCTGATCAATTTCTTCCCTCCGTACTTTACACTCCAATCCATATTTTCTATATTTTACCATATTTCTCTTCATTTCGGAATAAGAAAAAACGGAGATTTTGCATTTTCTGACAAAATCTCCGAAATTCACCTCTTATTATGCAGTTTTTGTTGCATTTTGTCTCTTTACAACATCTTACGTATCTTACTCTTCAAACGCTGCAGCGCATTGTCCGTAGACTTTTCATCTCTCCCCAGAACTCTGGCAATCTCCCCTGATCCCATACCTGTCACATACAGGTCAAGCACCTGCTTTTCAAAAGCGCTCAGTTCCCGCTCTATCGTTGTCTCAAGATATGCCATCCTCTCTTTATCCAGAAACATCTCCTCCGGACTCTGCTGGGTCTTGGAGGATAATGCCTCCAAAAGCTCTGCCTCTTTTCCTTCCTGCCGTTCAAATGGATCTTCATAGAAAGAAACGTAGGTATTCAGCGGAATGTGCTTTTTGCGACGGGATGCCTGCACAGCTGTGTACAGTTGCCTGCTCACACACAGCTGGGCAAAAGTATGGAAACTGGCGTCCCTGCCGCTGTCGTAGTCACGTACGGCCTTAAACAGACCGATCATCCCCTCCTGAATCAGGTCTTCGTTGTCTCCGCCCAGAATATGCATGGATTTGGCCTTACTCCTCACCAGATCCTTGTATTTTTCACAGATATGATCCATGATGCCTTCCTCGCCGCCGCGCAGCCTGTGGATCAGCTCTTCGTCCGGGATATTATCATAATTTCTGTATTGGTCCGGATGTTCCAATCTGCATACCTCCTGTGTATTCTCCGATCATACACTCTATAAAAGTCTCTGTCTCACAATCTCATAGGCAAGCACGCCTGCTGCCACGGAAGCATTCAGCGAGTCGATATCTCCCTTCATGGGAATGGAGGCTATCATATCGCACTTTTCTTTCACCAGCCTGCCGACGCCATCCCCTTCATTGCCGATCACCAGGCCGATAGGCCCTTTCAGATCCAACTGATACATGGCAGTGCCGCCCATGTCCGCACACACAAACCAAAGTCCCTCTTTCTTCAGGTCCTCAATGGTTTTGGCAAGGTTGGTCACACGTGCCACCGGTGTATAGTTCAAAGCTCCCGCAGAGGTTCTTGCCACAGTAGCCGTCAGCCCCACAGCTCTGTTCTTGGGGATGATAACGCCGTGGGCGCCAGCAAGATTGGCTGTTCTGATGATAGCACCCAGATTGTGGGGATCCTCTATATTATCCAGCAGAAAGATAAAAGGTGCCTCACCTTTCTCCTTTGCCGCCTTAAGGATATCCTCCACCTCCGCATACTCATATGCGGCCGCGTATGCGATCACACCCTGATGCTTGCCGGTTTCCGACATCTGGTCCAGACGCTCTCTGGTGACATATTTGATCATGGTCTCGTGCTTCTTGGCTTCCCGCTTGATCGTCATGATCGGTCCGTCCTGACAGCCGTCCAGAATAAAGATCTTATCAATGGGCTTGCCTGCACGGTAAGCCTCTATCACGGCATTTCTGCCCTCAATGGTAAATTCCTGGTAACCCATTCTAATGTCCTTTCCTGTACACTATATGCTCAACGCAAGCAGATCAATGCCCTGCCTGCAGAGTGCAAGTACTCTCTCCATGCGGTTGCACAGATACAGGTAGCCGATAAGCGCCTCAAACCCCGTGGCCTTCCTGTAATCCGCAACAGTGGCATTCTTAGCCGTGGAATAAGACTTGGCATTGCGGCCACGCTTATAGACCGCCTCTTCCTCCTCCGACAGATACGGCAGAAGCGCCTCTATCATACGAGCCTGGGTCTCTGCTTTTACATACAGTGTAGTGCGCTTGTGCAGATCATTGACTGCCCGGTTTCCCCGTTCCACCACAACGGAACGGATGATGAGATCATACACCGCATCCCCCACATAAGCCAGGGTCAGCGGAGAATAGGATCTGACATCGTTCTCCTTGCACGCAAATGTATCTTTGATCCTGTCAAGAAGATCTACTTTTACGCTCTCTTCCATTTTACTCCCTCACGGGTATCTTCAAGGACAATACCCTTTGCAAGCAATTCTCCTCTGATCTCGTCGGCGCGGGCAAAATTCTTTGCCTTTCTGGCCATCTGTCTCTCCTCGATCAGCTTCTCAATATCCGCATCCAGCATTTCCTCCTGCTTATCTACGATCAGACCGCAGATATCAGACAGCACCACAATTTTTTCTTTGACAGCCTCCAGAAATGCCTTGCTGCTTGCCTCGGACACATTGGTGTTCACAAATTTTACCAGCTCAAAGATAGAAGAAATCGCATCCGCAGTATTGAAATCATCGTCCATAGCCTCTTCAAACTTGGCCACATAAGCATCGGCTTCCTGTAACAGCGCTGCCTCTTCCCCGGTAAACTCTGCAGCAGCTGCCTGGCCCGAAAGGTATTTCAGGTTGTCAACACTGGTCACAATTCTCTCATAACCGTTTCTGGCAGCCTCCATCAGATCCGCGCTGAAATTCAGGGGGCTTCTGTAGTGTGCGGAAAGCATGAAGAATCGGAGCACCTGGGGATCATACTTCTCGATAATATCTCTTACGGTAAAGAAATTGCCGGCTGATTTGGACATCTTCTTATTGTCAATATTCAGGAAAGCATTGTGCATCCAGTACTTGGCGAAGGACTTTCCGTTAGCAGCCTCAGACTGTGCGATCTCGTTTTCGTGATGAGGGAATACCAGATCTTCTCCGCCTGCGTGAATATCGATCTCCTCGCCCAGATAACGCTTGCTCATTACGGAGCACTCAATGTGCCAGCCGGGACGGCCGTTACACCAGGGGGACTCCCAGTAAGGCTCTCCTTCCTTCTTGGGCTTCCACAGTACAAAGTCCAGGGAATCCTCCTTCTGATCTTCACCGGATACCAACAGAGAGCGGTTTCCACCCTGCAGATCGTCCAGATTTTTGTGGGACAGCTTTCCGTATTCCTTAAAGCTTCTGGTGCGGAAATATACGGTACCGTCTGCCGCAGCATAAGCGTGACCTTTTTCGATCAGGGTGCCGATCATATCAAGCATACCGCAGATCTCCTGGGTTGCAAGGGGATGTGTGGTTGCAGGCTTTACATTGAGGGATGCCATATCCTTCTTGCATTCTGCAATATAACGCTGGGAGATCACTTCACTGTCTACGCCCTCTTCAATAGCCTTTTTGATGATCTTGTCATCCACATCCGTAAAATTGGATACATAATTGACTTCATAGCCCTTGTACTCCATATAACGGCGCACCGTGTCAAATACGATCATGGGGCGGGCATTACCGATATGAATGAAGTTATAGACGGTAGGTCCGCAAACATACATTTTTACCTTACCCGGCTCTAAAGGGATAAAGTCTTCTTTGGATTTGCTGAGTGTGTTATAAATTTTCATGCTCATTTATATGTTCTCCTGTCTTTTGATTCTTCTTTTCTTTCTTTTTCTCCTGCCGCTTCTCCTGCTTCTTCACTTTCTTGCGAAGATGCTTCAGATCCTCTTCCATTTCAAGCAGTCTGCCTGCCAGTTCTGCATTGGCCCTCTGCAGATTGCCGATATCTTCTCTCACGGGATCTGGCAGATCCACCTGATTCATGGTCTCTCTGGGCAGCGCCTCGTTATTGCGCTTCACCACACGTCCCGGTACACCTACCACCGTAGAGTTGGGCGGCACCTCGTTGAGGACCACGCTTCCCGCGCCGATCTTGGAATTCTCACCGATGGTAAAAGACCCCAGTACCTTGGCGCCCGCACTGATCATCACATTGTCGCCGATGGTCGGGTGACGCTTGCCGTGCTCCTTACCGGTTCCTCCCAGTGTCACGCCCTGATAAAGTGTGACGTTGTTACCGATGACCGTGGTCTCACCGATGATCACGCCGTTGCCGTGGTCGATAAAGAAGCCTTTGCCAATCTGCGCACCGGGATGAATCTCAATACCGGTCTTGCGCACACCTCTCTGGGAAATATATCTTGCCAGAAAATAATGCTTCTTCACATAAAGCTTATGGGCCAGGCGGTAATGCAGCATGGCCTTGAAGCTGGGGTACAGGAACACCTCCATGGCCGAATGAATGGCCGGGTCCCGTTCTCTGATAATACGTATCTCCTCTTTAATATTTTTGATCATTCCCATAGGAATCCCTCCATAAATTCAAAAGAATTTCCTGTCAAATTAAAACGGACAAATCCTCTCAACAAGAGACGGATTTGTCCGCGGTTCCACTCTAATTAAGGTCCGAAAACCTTCACTCATTACGGTTAACGCCCGCCTACGTGCCCGGATACTCATAGTAACATACTTCCCCGGACAGGCTCACGGATGCACTTCCCGCTTCTATGGTCAGGATTGCTTACAGCCGATGGCAATCCCTCTCTGTGACCTCTCAAAACAGTACTCTTTCCGCTCAACGCCAGATTCATTCACTTACTTAATAAGATATGCAAAAACAGCCGTTTTGTCAAGCAGAGATTTTTGTTTCACATAATTCTTTGCCTGACAAAATACTCCGCAATCTCCTTCTAAACACGTGCCGAATGGCAGCCCTGGCAGCCTTCACAGCCTCCGGATATCTCCCGGGCAGTCAGGTCAAAGGGGCTGGTGAGCATACATACAGCCTGAGACGCAATCCCCTCGCCCGTACCGGTAAAGCCCAGTCCTTCCTCGGTGGTGGCTTTCACATTCACCTGCTCTGCCTGAATATCAAGAGCGTTGGCGATATTCTCCCGCATCTGTTCGATATAGGGGCGCATTTTAGGCGCCTGGGCGATAATGGTGGAATCGATATTTTCAATGAAAAAGCCCTTCTGTCCAAGCAATTCTCCCACTTTTTTCAAAAGGATGAGGGAGGATATTCCCTTGTACGCCGGATCACTGTCAGGGAAATGCTTGCCAATGTCTCCAAGCGCCGCTGCTCCCAGGAGCGCGTCGGAGATCGCATGCAGCAACACATCCGCATCGGAATGGCCCAGAAGACCTTTTTCATAAGGGATCTCCACTCCGCCGATCACAAGCTTCCGCCCTTCTGTCAGCCTATGCACATCATAACCCATACCTACTCTCATGCTCTTCCTGCCTTTCTGCCGGCGCCTCTGCCGTCTTTACTCCGTGCGCTGCGCTCTCTCAATGCCCTTCCCTGCTCTTTCGATGTTCTGCCACGGTCCCGGAACACTCTGTGTTCCTCTCCGCCGTGCCTGCCGCGCCCTCTGAAGCTCCTGCTGTCCTCACGGCCCCGTCTGCCGCGCTCCGGCGCCTGCAGGTACTTCTTTGCCGGCGGTTCGTCCACCGGGATCTCCTGCCCTTTGTCGCCCACATAATACTTTAACAGTGCGGCGGCAAGACTCATTTCGTCACAGCCTTCTTTTTCCATCTTACGCTTCAGGAATTTCTCCATCAGCTCCATATCTTCGCTGTCCTTCAGTTCCCAGACTTTGTCCAGCAGCTTTTCAGCTTTTGCCTTCATCACTTTGCCGGCGCCGGGAAGACGCTTTTCTTCGATCTGTGTGTGACACAACCGCTCGATCTCCCGGATACGGAACAATTCGCGCCCTTCCACAAACGTGAAAGACCTGCCGGTTTTGCCGGCTCTTCCCGTTCTCCCGATGCGGTGCACATAATACTCGATATCCTGGGGCACATCATAATTGATGACAGCCTCCACATCATCCACGTCAATTCCTCTGGCCGCCACGTCCGTTGCAATCAATATGTTGGTACTGCCGTTGCGGAATCTTCCCATTGCCACATCCCTCTGGGCCTGGGCCATATCTCCGTGAAGTCCTTCCACCTGAAAATCATGCTGCTTCAGATATTCAGTAAGTTCATCCACCTTCTTCTTAGTATTGCAAAAGATCAGGCAAAGTCCCGGCTGATAGTATTCCAATAATCTCACACATGCGGCATCCTTATCCTGGCTGCGCACCCGGTAATAACGCTGGGAAACCAGCGGCACGGTAAGCTCTTTGGCCGCCACTTTGATCAGCCTGGCATCCTTCTGGAACTTTCCGGTAATCTCCAGGATCGGAGCCGGCATAGTGGCCGAAAACAGCGCCGTCTGATGCTCTCCCGGTATCTGCCCTAAGATCAGCTCCATGTCTTCACGGAAGCCCATATTCAGCATCTCGTCCGCCTCGTCCAGCACCACCGTATTCACATGCTCCAGCTTGATGGTGTGCCTTCGCATATGGTCCATCACACGCCCCGGCGTTCCCACAACGATCTGTACGCCGCGAAGCCCGCTGATCTGTCTGCCGATCTCCTGTCCGCCGTAGACCGGGAGGATTTTAATACCGTGCATATATTTGGCGAACTTTCTCAGTTCTTCCGTGGCCTGTATGGCAAGCTCTCTGGTCGGGCACAGCACAATCGCCTGCAAAGCGCGAAGCTGGGGATCCACCTTCTGGATCAGGGGAATACCAAAAGCAGCCGTCTTGCCGGTACCGGTCTGGGCCTGCCCTATGATATCCTCACCCTGAAGCAGACGGGGAATCGCCTGCTCCTGAATTGGTGTCATTTTCTGAAAACCCATCTCCCGGATGGCCCGCAGGATCCTTTTGTCAATGCACTCCAAAAACGGCTCATTCTCTATGATATCTGTTATCCCTTCTTCGGGAAATCCATTATTTTGCATGTTTATATCCTCACATTCAGCACACCGGCATCCCTAAATAGGATTACCGTAAAAGCGATTGCACATGCAGTGCATGTCTGCAAAAAGCAGATGCCAAAGCATCTGCTTTTCTCGCTTATTGTTTATCCTTCCACCAAAAATACAATCTTAGTGTAAATCTTGTCATATCTGGAGTTGGAACCTATCACCACAGGCACGTCGTATCTGCCCTTCTTCAGTCCGCGGGGCACGAAGTTAATCTTCTTTACTGCAAATACGGAATGGTCGCAGTTGTCGTAAATAGGAACACTTGTCTGTCTCTGACAGCACTCCCACTCCTCCGGAATATCCATCTCGATCTCGATCCACTGATGATGGGAAAGCATGCTGTCGAAATGGAATTCCACAGTTTTCACTTCACCCTCTCTGATAGTCTCACCATCCACAGGAATGATCACTGCCTCCATGAGCGAGTTTTCCTTCTTGATACCGCGGTTTCTGAGAGCAAAGCGCTCGCAGTTGGTGCGGCTGTAGTTGTAGGACTTTCTCACCTTGACATCCTTAAGCTCTTCAGCGGGCTCGATCAGCCCTGTCTCAGGATCAAAAGCATCCTGCATGAAGGTAGGCATCAATTTAATGATACGGTTGGTCAGCTCACTGACCGTCGGAGGCACTCCGGTGCCTTCCGGCATCCTCTTGGTGCGGTCCACAGATACAGTTTTGATCTCATCACCGATGGGAAGCAGCCACTTTTCATCGATACACTCGCAACCGTACATAATACCCATAAGTGCGCCGGCAGAACCCGCGGTACAGTCGCCGTCCTCACAGCAGTTAGTGGCCAGACACACCGCCTTGGAGAAATCTCCCTCAGCATAGAGTACACTCAATATAGCAATTCCCACATTGCTTGGTGCGTCATATCCCCAAGGTCCTTCGGGAACTTCGGAATCGGGCTCGCCATAATATCTTCCCAGGTTCAGACCGAATCCACCGGGAACGGTCTGCATGATCTTTCTGTATGCATCATGGAAAGGAATCTTCTTCTCATAGCACTCAACCGCTGTCTTCACGCCAAGTGCCAGGCCGCTGTCTGCGGGAACGTAGGACAACGCGATATCGATCAGCTTCCTGATATCCTTCTCCACAAATGCCGCACTCTCAATGGCTGCAAAGAAAATCTCACCCCACATACCATCATCGGCATGGTCGATCACAGCATCTTCATAAGCATACTTTACTGCAATATCAGGTCTTCCGGGAGCAAGACATGCCCAGACCTCACTGCGGATAAAGCAGCCACAGCTGTCCTTGTGAATATTGTTGATGCGGTTGGCCTGACCTACAGGGAAACCTGCTCTTAAATTGCTCTTGGCTGCGCCGTATTCCGACCAGTCTGCCACTATGTAGTTCAGCCAGTAATCAGCGAGAATATCTGCCGTAAGGCTTCTGCCGTAGCGCTGTGCCGCAGCAAGCCACACCAACTGTAAGTCAAGATCATCATTGGGAAGCACACCCTTGGAAAGGTCGTGGGTGTAATAATCCACTTCCGTAAAACCTCTGAAGCCCTCAAAGGGAGCACCCAGAGTACCACCGATATTTTTGCCAAGGAAGCAAGCCTGCACCTTGTCTCTGTATTCTTTCAAAGTAATAGACATAGCATTACTCTCCTTTGGGGAAATCATAGCATATTTGGGTATTGATTTCAAGGAATATATTTATGATAAGTTTATTTATATTGCACTCCACTGTATAAAAAAAGACAAGGACTCCTTGTTAACTGACTAAGAGGAGAAATTGGTCTGTTAACCACTTTCTCCTCTTCAGATAATTGGAATCCATATTTTATGGCTGGTATATCCTGCAGTGATGCCTAATCTCTTGCTTTGGAAATATCAAGAACCGTTTCACCTTGCGTATTTATCACTTTATACTGATCCACAACTGCATAACCATCATAAGAAAACGTATTTACAGAATCATATTGTGGCTCAATTTTCCAATTGCCGTAGGGATCGATGTAGCCCCATTTCTGCTCTTGTGTACTATAAGCGCAGCAAAGATCATGAGAAAATGTATACAAAATAGGATTCCCATAAGTATCGCAATATCGCAGCATAACATCCTTTGTTGCAGGCATTAATATATTCCCACTCTCATCCATAGTAGCACACCACTCAGACGTGTCATTCGCATAAAGCGTTGCTACCGGTCCAAGCTCATTTGGCATTTTTCCCACATCAATTTTTCTCGTGTCATCCGGCGCATTTTTATATTCATCGTACAACTCTGCCAACTTAATCCAATCGTTAATATAAACACTCGGCTCAAGACCTTCAACCTCCGGAAGATCGAACATAAAAGGATATTCATTTCCATAAATGTCAATAACCACGTCATGCCCTGACGAATTTCTAAGATTTATTGAGTATCCATCTACAGCAAATGATGCATAAATACTAATTGTATTATGGTCTGAAAGCCTAAATACCTCCGACATGTCTTTCGCAGAATAACAGATCACATCGTATGTTTTTCCGGAAAGAGTCGTGCCTGTCATTTGATGAACAAAAATTCTTCCTTGATTTATTTTACTGATAAATTCAACATTATCCTTGCCAACACTCAAAACTGTATTTCCTTTCTTATCGATTACAGTTTGAACATCCGAAGAATAACCCTCATCTCCATAAAAACCAAGCATATAGTTGTTATCGAACTCAAAGTTAGCGCTTTCTTTTATTCCCATGATGTTACTGCATATAATTTCTCCATCCAAACTCATAAGCCCATAAGCTTCTCTTTGCTTAAAAATAATGACATCATCATGAGCTGACACAAGTCTTTTGACATTGCTATACTTGTTTGGTTGCATCTTTTCTGCAAGCGCCTCGTCAGTCTTATCTCCGGTTTTCTCCTCAGCATTGTGTGTATTCCCTTTTTCCAAAGAAACGGGTCCTTTGGAACATGCGCACAGGCAGGACATTACCATAACCCAGGCAATGATTACCGCGATCAATCTCTTCATGCTGCTTCTCCCGCCGCCGCTTTCTTGTGCAGCCATTCTGCTTTGCTAAACTGATATACCAAAAATGCCAGCACCATTGCCAACAGGTTCCAGGCAATGACTCCAAAGCGCACACCGCCGATAGTTGCTTCGCCACCGTCTACCATCTCCCTTACCCAGGAAGACCGACAGATTGCGTACAGCAATTCGTCCAAAACCCTTTTTTCTGTCATAATCAGATTCAACACAACCGAGATTCCGCTGATAAGGAAAAAGCAATATCTGTTAAGTGGCTTTATACTTTCGGAATAGCGCAGGTTGCCAACAGCAAATACAAGTCCGATGATCCAGCACATCAGGCACACAATGCCAATAGTATTATCTGCATTATACAGAATATCTATGTACTTGGCGCTTTCCTCCACCTCTACAACATCGTCAATATAATATGCAATATTTACTTCCTTCACATAAGACAAAATAGGAAGCGCTGCTGCCGCCACACACAGAATGCCGCAAAGGAACCGCAGCTTATACTTGCTGTTCAAATCATGAAGCTGTTGATAAAAAGCGGTGTTGTGCGAAGTATTCAGTTTGCCAAAGCTCTGTTCTTCCCTCTTTTTGGCACTGATCTGATTCGCATTATGTCCGCAATGAGGACATGCTTCTTTTCTGCTGATGGCAATTCCGATAATAACCAGAGGAACACCCACTATTATCAAAGCAAAAAAGGAAATCACCAGACCTGACGCTATTAAAATAATGGGGAGCCACTTTCTTTTCCTCTCATAAACCTGTCCGCACCCCGGGCAGCGCTTCAGACGTTTGATATTGACATCTGCCGAAATATTGCCGACCGGTACTGTTCCGGCTTTCTGGGTTCCTGCTGTTGCCGCACCGCAATTGGGGCAAAAAGACTGCCCGTCCTGTACTTCTTTTCCACAATTTGAACAAAACATACTTTTCCCTCTCTTTTCTTTTTTTAAAAACATTATCAAATGTAATCATAAGTCGACTTCGTCGAAATATGCAACAGCATTTCATAAATAACACTTTTACTGTAATTTTTGACACATAAACGTCGTTACAAAGCATGAATTCTAAAATTATTATTTAACTAGGCACCAGAAAAAAAGAATCCAGGACTAAAATTTTAGTCTCTGAATTCTTCTTAACACATTAAATTAACAATGCTAACAAATTCATTCTCCGTATATCGGAAAACTGCGTCACCATCATACTTTTTTGCTATTTCTTGAATGCTTTTTAAACCAATTCCATGTTCAGCCTTATTTCTTTTTGTGGTTTGAAAATCATCTGCTACAAGCATTGTAGAATTTTTCAATACAATGATTAATCGTTCTGCTTTTATTCTCATAATCAATTCTATATACGGATTTTCAGTTTTTTCAGCAGCCTCAATAGCATTATCAAGAAGATTCGCAATAACTATACAAACATCTACGTATTTATTTTCTATATTCTTACAATCACAAGCAGAAATATTTATTTTAATCTTCTTATCTACGGCCTCTCGATATTTCACCGCCAATAAGGAATCCAAATAAGCATGATTGCAGAAATTAAGATGCTCGATGGAACTTACAATTCCTTGTAATTCTTGCACATAAGTTCGAACCTCCTCTATATTTTGTAAAGCCCCTATAATTTTCAGATGATTATTAAAATCGTGGCGCAACCGTCGTACACTCTCATATTGCTCTTGCAACTCACAGAAATGCTTGTTCTTCATTTCATTCTCAATCTTCATAAAATCTGCTTCGGCTGCAGATTTTACCATTTCTTTCACTGAGTACATCAACAGAGAACCAATGCCAAAAGAGAGGATTACCGCAAATATTAGAAACAAAAACAATTTACTGTTGGTAAAATTTTTATCTAATATGGATGAGATAATCAAAAACACAACAACTAATTGCGTTGCAATATGCAAAAATCCCAATTGTATCACCCTGCTATCAGAACTGAGTTTTTCTTTTTTCAGAACCATTAATCCAATAATAGTAAATATAAAAATAAAAAGCTGACTCGTAATTGTCCACAAATAGCTTGCTACTGAACCATCCAGTATATTAACGAGATCGTGATGAAATACATATTTCGCAATGAACATTGACAAAATATCCGCAACAAATACCAAAGCCACATATATCACATGTATCGTAATTTTTTTAATCCACTTGTCTTTAAACAGTACTCCCAACAAAGTAACAGTAATAACTTGGCTGATCATTCCCTTCAATCCAATATTCTGAAACAGACATGTAGCATTTATTACTACTACACCTTCTACAAGGAAATATATCAATGCCGTTTTCTTCTTAGAATATCGAGCGACGAGCAATTGTGTCCAAAAATTATATATAATTAAAATTTCTACAATGCTGCCCAAAAATACTAAGACATAATTCATAGTACATCCTCCCCCAAAAACAATGAAATTTTTTCTCTTGTAGAGGTTAAGTACCTGCGGCTAATTGGAATAGTCTGGCCTCCATTCAAATCTATATTATGACTATTATAACGAACTATGTAGCGCATATTCACAATAAAACTTTTATGGGTACGCACAAAAAAATGCTGTGGCAAATCTTTCTGAACCTGTTGCAAAGCAATGTAACGAATCAAACTACTTCCATCAGACATATAAAAAATGGTATTACGTAGTTTGCTTTCAATGCAGACAACATCTTTTATCCTCACAGTTTCCATACCCTTTTTCGTTCGCAACGTTACATATTCTCCGGACAAGAATTCTGCGACTTTTATCATTGCATCTGCAAAGCGTTTACTCTCGAACTCTTTCGTCAAAAAATATATGTGATTTACTTTGTATACGTCCCTAAAATATTCTGAATTAGAAGAAACAAATATTATCTGCGTATCGGAGTATTTTTCAATTACCCTTCTCCCTATTTCGATACCATCCATCTGATCAAGTATAATGTCTAAAAACAAAAGATCAAATCGTACCTCTAAAAGCACTTTAAGAAATTCTTCCGTCTTCGTATATGTATAAACTTCATAAGGCATTCGCAAATAAGTCCTTAGAAATTTAACAATTTCGTCTACATATACTTTATCATCATCAAGTATTCCCACTTTAATCATCTTTACCACATCCATTCATGTTAATCAATACTTGTTACTCATTTATACATACAAGCAATTTCATTATAACATAC
>JAZRCR010000064.1:0-23762 GCA_045659805.1 Acetatifactor sp. | reverse complement strand
TGCAATGATTCCCATGAACCTGATGAAGAATAAGGTGGCTGATTATATCGTTACCGGTCAGTGGGCTAAGAAAGCATATCAGGAGGCATGTCTTTACGGTAAGGCCAATAAGATCGCTTCCTCCGAGGATCAGACTTTCTCATACATTCCCGATTGTTCTGATCTGCCCATCAGTGAGGATGCAGATTATGTATATATCTGCGAGAATAATACCATCTATGGTACCAAATTCAAGACGCTGCCCAATACCAAAGGCAAGACACTGGTTTCTGACGTATCCAGTTGTTTCCTCTCTGAGCCTGTTGATGTGACCAAATACGGTGTGATCTACGGTGGTGTTCAGAAGAATATCGGTCCTGCAGGTGTAGTGATCGTGATCATCAGAGAAGACCTGATCACCGAGGATGTACTTCCCGGTACACCCACCATGCTGAAATATAAGATTCACGCTGACAACGATTCCCTTTACAACACTCCTCCCGCTTACGGAATTTACATCTGTGGCAAGGTGTTCAAGTGGCTGAAGAAACAGGGCGGTCTTGCTGCCATGAAGGAATATAATGAGAAGAAAGCAAAGGTTCTGTATGACTTCCTTGACGAGAGCAAGCTCTTCAAGGGAACTGTTCGCAAAGAAGACCGTTCTTTGATGAATGTTCCTTTTGTTACCGGTGATGCAGATCTGGATGCTAAATTTGTAAAAGAGGCAAAGGCTGCCGGTTTTGAGAATCTGAAGGGTCACCGCAGTGTAGGCGGCATGAGAGCCAGCATCTACAATGCAATGCCTATCGAGGGTGTTGAGAAGCTTGTAGAGTTTATGAAGAAATTTGAAGAGGAGAACGCAAATGTTTAAGATTCATTGTCTGAACCCTATTGCCAATGTAGGCTTGGATAAATTAACTGCAGATTATACTCTGACACAGGATGTAAATGAGGCGGACAGTGTGCTGGTGCGAAGCGCTTCCATGCACGAGATGGAGCTTTCCGATCAGCTTCTTGTAGTGGCAAGAGCCGGTGCAGGTGTTAACAATATTCCGCTGGATAAATGTGCTGAGAAGGGCATTGTTGTATTTAACACGCCCGGAGCCAACGCTAACGGTGTAAAAGAGCTGGTGATCGCAGGTATGCTTCTGGCAGCCCGCGACGTGGTAGGCGGTATCAACTGGGTAAAAGAGTCCAAGGATAACGCTGACATTGCAAAAGCAGCTGAGAAGGAAAAGAAGAAATTTGCAGGAACTGAGCTTATGGGCAAGAAGCTTGGTATCATCGGACTTGGTGCCATCGGCGTAAGAGTTGCCAATGCAGCTGAGAGCCTTGGCATGGATGTTTTGGGTTATGACCCTTACCTTTCTGTTGACGCTGCATGGAGTCTGAGCCGTAAGGTAAAGCATGTGCTGAATGTAGAAGATATCTACGCTGAATGTGATTTTATCACCATTCATGTTCCTCTTTTCGACTCAACCAAGGGAATGATCAATGAGGCTGCTATCAGCAAGATGAAGGACGGCGTTATCATCCTGAACTTTGCAAGAGATTTGCTTGTAAATGAAGCTGACGTGATCGAAGGCATCAAGGCCGGCAAGGTTCGCAGCTATGTGTCTGATTTCCCGAATCCTACTACTGCAGGCAAAGAGGGTTGTATCGTGATTCCTCATCTGGGAGCAAGTACGGAAGAATCCGAAGATAACTGTGCTAAGATGGCAGTTAAGGAAATGATGAACTACCTGGAGAACGGTAATATTACCAACAGTGTAAACTATCCTAATTGCGATATGGGTGTATGTACTCATGAGGGACGTATTGCGATTTTCCACAAGAATATTGCAAACATGATCACTAAGTTTACTGCATGCCTTGGTGATAAGGGTATCAACATTGCCAACATGATGAACAAGTCTAAAGGTGAAGTCGCTTACACCATGATGGATATTGAAGGCGTCGCAACATCTGATATCATTGAAACCCTGAAGGCTGTAGACGGTGTGTTCCGCGTTCGTATCGTAAAATAATTTTCAAAAAGTTTATTATAATAACAGCGGGAAGTGCCGATGCCGATGAGACTTGGATACTTCCCGTTTTTGTGCAATAAGAAATTTTTTTGATGAATCAGCGATAGAGGATTGGCATTCCGTCGCCGTCGTTTAAATCCCGGAGTTCTTCACGCAGTTTTGCATCACTGTTGCAGGAGGCTTCGCTCTGAAGATCCATGTACAGAATAAACAGATCTTCAAGGCTCATACTTTTCTCTGCAGCGAGTTCCTGCATAATCGGTTTTAGCTTATCCAGCTGGACGGATACCGGCACTTTCTGCGGATCGATATCGCCCATCACTTTATTGGCATAAGAGTTGATTCTGTCTAATATATTTCTGTTCTCGTCCGTCATTTTCATTTCATCCTTTCTTCACAATGGAGCATGAAAGCTCACAAACATTTTATCACTTCCCACTTGTTATGTATAGTTATTTTTGCTAAAATATAACGGTACTTAATTTTTCAGGCAGGAGGAGAGAAAATGGCATTCATAATTCCTTTTAAGGCTTATCGGCCGGTCAAGGGCATGGAAGCGCAGATTGCAGCATTGCCCTATGATGTATATAACAGACAGGAAGCGACTGAGGTGGTAAAAAATAATCCAAAGTCTTTTCTGGCGATTGACCGGGCGGAGACGCAGTTTGGTCCCGAGACAGATACTTACGCACCTGAGGTCTATGAGAAAGCCAGACACATGATGTGGCAGGAAATTGAGGACGGATGGTTTGTACAGGATGAGGTGCCCTGCTATTATTTATACAGACAGACAATGAACGGCAGAAGCCAGACAGGTATTGTGGCATGTGCTTCCATTGATGACTATGTGAATGAAGTGATCAAGAAACATGAAAATACCAGAGCTGATAAAGAGCAGGATCGTATCCGTCACGTTGATACCTGTGACATGCAGAGCGGTCCGATCTTTTTGGCGTACCGTGCTCAGGACAGCATCAGAAGCATCATGTCAGATGTGGCAAAGGAAGAGCCAGTTTATGATTTTGTGTCTGAAGACGGTATCCGTCATACAGTATGGGTGATCAGCAGTGAGGAGAGAGTATCCGCTATCAGAATAGCTTTTGAAGGTCTTGACAGTCTGTATATTGCAGACGGACACCACAGATGTGCTTCTGCTGTTAAAGTTGGCCTGAAGCGCAGAGAGGCTCTTTCTGAGTATACCGGTGAGGAAGAGTTCAATTACTTTTTGTCTGTTATCTTCCCGGATGAAGAATTGCGTATCATGGATTATAACAGAGTGGTCAAGGATCTGAACGGTCTGACAGAACAGGAATTCCTTCAGAAGATCAGTGAGAAGTTTACAGTAAGTGAAGTGGGAACTAGCCCCTGCGTGCCTGCGGTCAAAGGCACTTTCGGAATGTATCTTGCAGGTCAGTGGTATCAGTTGACTGCCAAAGATGAGATTAAGAGTGATGATGCTGTGAAAGGGCTTGATGTTTCCCTGCTGCAGGATCATCTGCTTGGTCCGGTGCTTGGTATTCTTGATCCCAAGACTGACAAGAGAATTGATTTTGTGGGAGGTATCAGAGGCCTGAAGGAACTGGAGAGACGCGTCAATACTGATATGAAGATCGCATTTTCCATGTACCCCACATCCATCGAAGAATTGTTTGCTGTAGCGGACGATCACAGGCTGATGCCGCCCAAATCAACATGGTTTGAGCCGAAACTCAGAAGTGGTCTGTTTCTTCACAGCCTGAAAGATAATTAAGCGAGGAGCCATATATGAAATTATTTATGCAGAACGAAGCCGTTAACAGTTTTCTTGAGGCACTTCCCGGTAAAGCTCTTGCTCTGGGAGTGAGAGTGCTGCTGGCTGTTTTGACTTTCTTTGTGGGGGTTCAGATTATTAAATTGATTCGCAGATTCATCAGAAAAGCGATGAACCGTTCTCATGCAGAAAAGGGTGCCGTACAGTTTGTTGATTCTTTTGTGAAAGCAGCTCTGTATTTTGTATTGATCATGCTGATCGCCACTTCCTTTGGTGTAGATGCCGCCAGCATAATCGCTTTGGTTGGTTCTGCCGGTGTTGCAGTTGGTCTTGCCTTACAGGGGAGTCTTTCCAATCTGGCGGGCGGAGTCCTTTTGCTTTTGCTGCATCCGTTCAGGGTGGGAGACTACATTATTGATGCTGCCGGCAATGAGGGGACTGTAGAGGAGATTCAACTCTTCTATACAAAGCTGACCACAGGGGATAACAAATCTGTGATTTTGCCTAACGGCACACTCTCCAATAACAGCATTGTAAATGTTACCACTGCAAAAATGCGCAGGATGGACATTGTTGTTGGGATTTCCTATCAGGCTGATATTAAAACTGCCAAAGAAGTGCTTCTTAAGGTTCTCACGGATGATGAAGCAGTCCTCAAAGACAGGGATATGAGAGTGTTTGTGGATCAATTGGCTGATTCCTCCGTAAATCTCGGTGTCAGATGTTGGTTTAACAATGAGGATTTCTGGCCCGGTAAGTGGAGAATCACAGAAAATTGTAAATATGCGCTGGATCAGGCAGGGATTGAAATTCCTTTCCCCCAGATGGATGTTCATATCCAGCAGTAGAAAGGTCTTGTTATGAAAAGAGCTGCAGGAATTTTGCTTCCTGTATCGAGCTTACCGTCAAAATACGGTATCGGCTGTTTCTCAGAGGAAGCATATAAATGGATTGATCAGCTGAGACTGGCCGTTCAGAGTTATTGGCAGATTTTGCCCCTGACTCCAACAGGCTTTGGAGATTCACCTTATCAGTCTTTTTCATCCTTTGCCGGGAATCCTTATTATATTGATCTTGATCAGTTGGTGAAGCAGGGAGTATTAACGGAAGCAGAGTGCAGAAATGCCGATTTTGGTGATGATTTAAGCAGTATAGATTATAGCAGGCTTCATGAGAACCGTCTGAGTCTGCTTCGTCTTGCTTATGAACGCAGTGATATTACTTCAGATCCGGGCTTCATTACCTTTATGCAGGAGAATGCAGACTGGCTGGATGATTATGCCCTTTTTATGGCTGTCAAGAAAAGGTTCGGCGGTGTGTGCTTCAATGAATGGGCAGAAGATATCAAAAAACGTTGGGGTTATTCCTTGAATTATTATCGCAGGGAGTGTTATTTTGACATTGAATTTTATAAATATCTGCAATATGTTTTCAGGAATCAGTGGCTCCAGTTAAAGAAATATGCAAATCAAAACGGTATCGGGATCATCGGTGATATCCCTATTTATGTGGCATATGACTCTGCGGATGTATGGGCTGCTCCGGAACTTTTCCAATTGGATGAAAATCTGATGCCGCATTCTGTGGCGGGATGTCCGCCGGACAGTTTTTCTAAGGACGGTCAACTGTGGGGGAATCCCCTGTACCGTTGGGATTATCACAGACAGACCGGATTTGATTGGTGGTGCCGGCGTCTGAGATATTGTTTTGAACTGTACGATGTAGTAAGGATCGATCATTTCAGGGGCTTTGACGAATATTTCAGTATTCCCTACGGTGATAAGACGGCGGCAGCCGGTCACTGGGAGAAAGGTCCCGGAATCGAACTGTTCCGCGTACTAAACAGTAAGTTGGGAGAAAAGCAGATCATTGCGGAGGATCTGGGATTTCTGACGCCTTCTGTGGTACAACTTTTAAAAGATAGCGGTTATCCGGGCATGAAGGTGATTGAGTTTGGTTTTGACCCCAGGGAGAAGTCAGATTATCTTCCACATACCTTTGACCGCAACTGTGTGGTTTATACAGGTACTCACGACAACGAGACGCTTGTCCAGTGGTATAAAGGACTGGACAATGACAGCAAGGCATATGCACTTGAATACATGGATAACAGCCACACTCCCGAATCTGAGAGATATTGGGATTTTATACGTTTGGCTATGATGAGCTGTGCCAATACATGTATCATTCCGGTTCAGGATTATCTGGGACTTGGAGAAGAGGCACGTATTAATCATCCTTCCACGGTTGGAGATAACTGGAAGTGGCGCATGGACCGCAATATGATTCCGATGCAGGTGATCCAAAAGATTTATGCGCTGACAATGATCAGTGGCCGTTTAGTCGAAGAAACAGAAGGTTTGGAGCAGGTATGAGATTTATTTACGGAAAAAATGATTTCAAGACATTTGAGCGGGGCGAGGAGAACTGCTATCTGATGACTAACGGTCTCGGCGGGTTTTCGTCTCTGAGTATGATTGGTTCCTGCAGTCGAAATGATCATGCCGTGTTGATGGCTTGTACGCATTCGCCCAATCACAGATATAATATGATTCATCGTTTGGAGGAATACCTTCAGATCGGCGAAGACAGATATACACTATCCAGCCAGGATTTTTGCCCTCATGAGAAGAGAGAAAACGGTTATCGTTATCTCAGTTGTTTTGTCTTTGAGGATTATCCTCAGTGGACCTATCTTTTGAACGGTGTGGAAGTTGTCCGGAAAGTTGTGTTAAGACAGGGCAGCAATACACTTGGTATATCCTATGAGATCAGAAACTGCAGTGAACAGAACGTCCGGTTATCTGTCACACCGCACTTACAGTTTGTGCCTAAGGGACAGAGACTTTCTTCCGGACAGGTATTTGACGTGACAGATGATTGTATCATTTCAAACGGGCAGAAGTTGTTTTACCGAACCAACGGTAAAGTGGAAAGATGCAATCCGAAGTTTTGGGATAATCTGTACTATAAAGATGATGTGGCCGACGGGAAAATGGCTCTTGGACGTTCTTTTACAAACCACAGCATTGTATTTGATGTGTCTGCAGGGGAAAAATCGTTTTTTGAAATCTGTTACAGCACGGAAGAAGCTTTGCTTTATGACTTTGAGTTGACAGTGGAACAGTTGGTCAGGGAACGGGCCTCTTACAGGGAAGAACTGTTGCAAAAGGCAGGATTTCAGGATCGGACGGCTTGTCAGCTGGTTGTCAGTGCAGACCAGTTTGTCTCTGAACGTGCTTCCACGCATGGTAAGACTATTTTGGCTGGTTTTCCGTTCTTTGAAGATTGGGGCAGAGATACCATGATTGCTTTGTCAGGATGCTGCCTTTCCACCGGACAGTTTGAGACGGCCAAGAGTATTCTGAGAACTTTTATGGCCTACTGTGATAAGGGACTGATGCCCAATCTGTTTCCGGAAGGCAGTGAGGCGCCCGGTTACAATACGGTAGATGCTGCGCTGTTGTTTATCATCGCTGTCTATGAATATTATCAAAAGACATGCGATCTTGATTTTGTGTCAGAGGCATATCCTGTGATGAAGGATATTGTGGAATGGTATCAAAAAGGTACTGATTTTGGCATTCATATGGATGAGGACGGACTTATCATTGCCGGCCGGGGATACGATCAGGTGACCTGGATGGATGTGAGAGTGGAAGATATTCTGCCCACACCCAGACACGGTAAGCCTGTGGAGATCAACGCCTATTGGTACAATACGCTGCAGATTCTGCAGCTATTCAAAGGTATCATTTCTGCTGACGATCAAAATGATTACGATGCCTTGAGCCAAAGGGTAAAGATAAGTTTTGTGAAAAATTTCTGGAGAGAAGAGTTCGGTTGTCTGAAAGATGTGATCTCTTATACTGAGGCAGATAATCAAATCAGGTGTAATCAGATCTGGGCAGTATCCCTTCCCTTTTCCCTGCTTTCCCGCGAACAGGAGAAGAGCGTGGTAGAGACTGTATTCCGAAAGCTTTATACTCCTTACGGCCTGAGAACGTTAGATCCGTCTGATCCGCAGTTTCATCCTTTTTACGGAGGTGCACAGCTGGACAGAGACCTGGCATACCATCAGGGGACTGTCTGGACATTTCCCATGGGTGCGTATTATCTGGCATATCTCAAGGTACATGATTATTCCGATGCAGCCTGTGACAGGGTAAAGGAGTCGCTTTCCGTGTTGGAGGCCGCCTTACGTGAGGGCTGTGTTGGTCAGCTGCCGGAAATTTATGACGGTGGTAATCCCACTTCCTCAAAGGGATGTTTTGCACAAGCATGGAGTGTGGGAGAGATTCTCAGAGTCTATGATGCTATTCGAAACTGTAAAAATACAAAATAAGTCTTGCAAATTTTGGCCGCAGCGGATATAATAATTAAGTCGTGTGAAAACACATTGCTGAAATAGCTCAGTCGGTAGAGCACTTCACTCGTAATGAAGGGGTCGTGGGTTCGAGTCCCATTTTCAGCTGTATACAAGGTGCGATAAGCATGGGAGCTACCGTGTTTATCGCATTTTTTGTATCGTAAGAAATCTTTTTCGAAGAATTTTATACTTTTTTAACATTTTTAGTTGCATATTTTTACAATATTAGATAAAATAAGTTAAAATATTTTTACAAAGGAGAGAGACATTATGAAATTCAAATTTAGACGCCCTAAAGCATTGATGCTGATGCTTGCGCTTCTTGTGATGTCAATTCCCATGACCGTTTATGCTGCGACTGCAGATGTGGCAGTTCCGGCTAAATTTGCCACATTTTGGTCATTGATTCCCCCTGTGGTTGCGATCGTACTTGCCTTGATCACCAAGGAAGTATATAGCTCCCTGTTTATCGGAATTGTGATGGGCGCACTGTTTTATGCCGATTTTAATCTGGAGAAGACAGTTGTTCACATTTTTGAAGGCGGTATGATCAGTGTATTATCTGATCGCTGGAATGTGGGTATTCTGATTTTCCTTGTTATTCTGGGTACCATGGTAAGCCTTATGAACAAGGCCGGTGGTTCTGCTGCATTCGGCCAGTGGGCAGCCAAGAGGATCAAGTCAAGAGTTGGTGCGCAGATTGCGACCGTTGTTCTCGGTATTCTGATCTTTGTGGATGACTACTTTAACTGTCTTACCGTTGGAAGCGTTATGAAGCCTATTTCTGATAAGCATAAGGTTTCCAAAGAGAAGCTTGCGTATCTGATCGATGCCACCGCTGCTCCTATATGTATCATTGCTCCCATTTCTTCCTGGGCTGCAGCTGTTGCCGGTTTTGTAGAAGGCGAGGACAGTCTGTCACTGTTCATCCAGTCTATTCCTTTTAATTTCTATGCACTGCTGACCATCTTCATGATGTTTGTAATTATCTTCATGAAGTTTGATTTCGGTCCCATGAAGACTGCTGAAGATCTTGCTATGAAGGCGGAGGATCTTGAAGCAAGACATGAGAATACAGCAGGTAAGGGCAAAGTTATTGACCTTGTGATCCCTGTTGTCAGTTTGATCGTATGTTGTATCATCGGTATGATCTATACAGGCGGATTCTTTGAAGGTGTTGACTTTGTCACAGCTTTCTCAGAGTGTGACGCTTCGGTAGGACTTGTGCTTGGAAGCTTTATCGCCCTTGTGATCACTGTTGTTTATTATATGCTCAGAAGACTGATGAATCTGAAAGAGTGTATGGAATGTCTGCCTGAGGGCTTCAAGGCGATGGTTCCCGCTATTTTGATCCTCTGCTTCGCATGGACCCTGAAGGCTATGACCGACAGTCTCGGCGCCGGTGTTTATGTTGAAGGTCTGATGAAGGGATGTGCGGAAGGTCTGTTGAATCTGCTTCCTGCGATTATCTTTCTTGTGGCTTGCGGCTTGGCATTTGCTACCGGAACCAGCTGGGGTACCTTTGGTATTCTGATTCCTATCGTAGTCGAAGCATTCTCAGGTGTGGATCATTCATTGATGATCATCTCCATTTCTGCTTGTATGGCAGGTGCTGTCTGCGGTGACCACTGTTCGCCGATATCCGATACCACCATCATGGCATCCGCAGGTGCACAGTGTGACCATGTGAAGCATGTTTCCACACAGCTGCCTTATGCGATCTTCATTGCTGTGATTTCGTTCTTTGTATATATTCTTGCTGGATTTACCAGATCTGCATGGATTTCTTTGCCTGTGGGATTGTTTGTGACTTTCCTCGCACTCTTTGTGATCAAAAAGATTACGGGCAAGAAAGAAGCTTAAGAATAACAGAAAAAGATAAATTGAATTATGTAGGGAATGGCTGGCGTTTGTCAGCCATTTTCTTTTGTATTAAAGTTTCAGTTTTACTTTCATCCAGTGTTCCAGATATTGCACACCTTTGTAGAAGCCGAATGCGATCACACAGAGAATGATGATGCTTGTGATCACCAGATTTAACTGGAAGACCTGGCTTCCGTAAATGATCAGATAACCTAACCCGCGTCTGGCAGCAAGGAATTCACCGATGATCACACCCACAAGGGCAAGACCGATATTCACCTTAGTCGTACTCAGCATGATTGGGATGGAGCCGGGCAGGATCACTTTTGCAAAGGCATCCTTTTTATTACCTCCAAGGGTGTATATCAAGGTGATTTTTTCCTGATCAACCTGTTGAAATCCTGTGTAGAAGCTTATGATGGAGCCGAAGACTGCCACGGAGATTCCGGCTACGATAATTGTGGTTGTTCCTGTGCCCAGCCAGACGATAAACAGTGGCGCCAGTGCTGACTTTGGCAGACTGTTCAGAATGACCAGGTATGGCTCCAGTATTTCGGACAGCTTGGCGGAATACCATAGTGCTGTTGCAACAGCAATACTGATAAGAAATACCAGCAAGAAACTGAAGATCGTCTCAAAGAGAGTGATTCCAAGGTGGACAAAAAGGCTTTTGTCTGCAATCATGGATGCAAAGCATGTCGTAACACGACTGGGACTGGAAAAGAAAAAACTGTCAATCCATCCTGCATTTGCACTCACTTCCCAAAGAATCAGAAAACCGGCAAAGAGCAGTAATCTCCAGCCTGTTACAAAGTGATGGTGTCTTTTGTGCTCCTGCAGAAATGTCTCCTGCCGTGTCAATTCATTTTTCGTTGCTCTCACATGTAAGCACCTCCCATAAATGACTGAAATATCCCTGAAACTCCGGTGCATATCGTGCAGCCAGAGGAGAATCATCCGGTAATGAGAGTTTGATCGTTACTTCCTCCTTTACGGTAGCAGGGCGTTTTGACAGAACGATCACTCTGTCTGAAAGACTGATTGCCTCGGAAAGATCGTGTGTGATGATGATCACCGTCTTTCCTGTTCTTCGGATCAGTTTACAGATATCTGCAGATACCATGAGCCGTGTCTGGTAATCCAGTGCGCTGAACGGTTCATCCAATAGTAAAATTTCAGGTCCCATGGCAAGGGTGCGTATCAGCGCTGCGCGTTGTTTCATTCCGCCTGAAAGTTCGCTGGGACGTTTTTCTTTAAATTTTTCCAGATCATAGTCAGCAAGAAGGCGATCTACATATTCGAGTTTTTCCGGTGTCATCATATGGTTGATCTCCAGACCGAGAATGACATTCTTGTACACTGTCCGCCACTCAAAAAGGTGATCTCGCTGAAGCATATATCCCACCTTTGGATAGTGCAGGGAGCCGTCAGGATTGTTTACGGTAATCGTACCGCTTTCCGGCTTCAAAAGCCCTGCAATGATAGACAGAAGTGTGGATTTGCCGCAGCCGCTGGGACCTACGATCGCAACAAATTCCCCTTCTTTCACGCCGAAGGATATATCCTGAAGTGCCGGCGTCTCGCCGTTCAGATTATGATAGGCATAGCTGATATTTTTCAATTCCAAAATATTTGCCTGCAAGATTCCACAACCTTTCTTTCAGCTGTCTTACAAAGAGAAAACAGTCAGAATATATATTATATTATGTAATATGACGGAAAATGTGAGGTTACAACAAATTTTTATGTCATTCACTGTATTGCATTAAAGCGGGAATTGTGATATTATTTTTTCAGTTTAAAACGTAAGATTGGAGTAAAGATATGGCACAGTTATGGGGAGGACGCTTTACAAAGGCGACAGATCAGATGGTCTATGATTTTAATGCGTCTATCCGTTTTGATAAGAAGCTGATTTCTCAGGATATTGAGGGAAGTATCGCACATGTAACGATGCTTGCACACCAGGGGATACTCTCTGATGAAGACAAACAGTCTATTATTGTTGGGCTAAACGGTATCCTCAGTGATGTTGAAAGCGGAAAGCTTATTATTGATGATACGCAGGAAGATATTCACAGCTTTGTTGAGGCAAATCTGATTGACAGGATCGGCGACGCCGGCAAGAGGCTTCACACAGGCAGGAGCCGCAACGATCAGGTGGCACTTGACATGAGACTCTATACCAGAGAGCAGGTTTTGGCGGTTGACAGTCTGTTAAAAGAGCTTTTGAATGTGATCCTGACCACAATGGAAGATAATATTGAGACCTATATGCCCGGCTTTACACACCTTCAGAAGGCGCAGCCTACTACGCTGGCACATCATTACGGTGCGTATTTTGAAATGTTCAAGAGAGACAGGCAGAGGCTTTCCGATATTTATAAACGCATGAATTACTGCCCCTTGGGAGCAGGAGCCCTTGCAGGCACTACATATCCTTTGGACAGGGAATACACAGCTTCCCTGATGGGTTTTGCAGGTCCCACGTTAAACAGCATGGATTCTGTGTCTGACAGAGATTATCTGATTGAATTTCTGGCTGCACTTTCCACTGTCATGATGCATCTGAGCCGTTTCAGCGAGGAGATCATCATCTGGAATTCCAATGAATACCTGTTTGTGGAGATTGACGATGCCTATTCCACCGGAAGCAGTATCATGCCCCAGAAGAAGAATCCCGATATTGCGGAGTTAGTGAGAGGTAAGACCGGAAGAGTTTACGGCGCGCTGATGAGTCTTCTGACTACCATGAAGGGCATCCCCCTTGCGTATAATAAAGATATGCAGGAGGATAAGGAAGTTGCCTTTGATGCCATGGAGACTGTTCAGAACTGTATTCTGCTGTTTACCGGTATGATACGCACCATGAAATTCAGGAAGGATCGTATGGCCAAGAGTGCCATGAACGGATTTACCAATGCTACAGACGCAGCTGACTATCTGGTAAATAAGGGTGTTCCCTTCAGAGATGCGCACGGTATCATCGGAAGACTGGTATTGTATTGTATTGAGAAGAATACATCCATTGACGAGCTCAGCCTTGCGGAGCTTCAGAGTATCAGTGATAAGTTTGAAGAAGATATCTATGATGCAGTTTCCCTTAAGACTTGTGTGGAGAAGAGACTCACTGTAGGTGCACCGGGACCTGAGGCAATGAAAGAAGTGATCAGGATCCACCATGAATATCTGGATTCAGACGAGAGATAAAGCAAAATAAACTATTTATTATTAAAATATGGAGGAACATAAAATGAGTGACAAGTTAAAAGTTGGTATCCTTGGCGGTACCGGTATGGTTGGACAGAGATTTATTGCACTTTTGGAGAATCACCCCTGGTTTGAGGTGACAACCATCGCAGCAAGCCCCCGTTCTGCAGGCAAGACCTATGCAGAAGCAGTTGGTGACCGCTGGAAAATGACCACTCCCATGCCTGAGGCAGTGAAAGACATTATCGTTATGAATGTCAACGAAGTAGAGAAGGTGGCTGCAGAGGTTGATTTTGTGTTTAGCGCAGTTGATATGACCAAGGATGAGATCAAGAAGATCGAGGAAGCTTATGCCAAGACTGAGACTCCTGTAGTTTCCAACAACAGTGCTCACAGATGGACTCCCGATGTTCCCATGGTAGTTCCCGAGATCAATCCGGATCATATGAAAGTGATCGACTTCCAGAAGAAGCGTCTGGGAACCACAAGAGGATTCGTTGCAGTTAAGCCGAACTGCTCCATCCAGAGTTATGCTCCTGTGTTGACTGCATGGGCTGAGTTTGAACCTTATGAAGTAGTAGCTACCACTTATCAGGCAATTTCCGGTGCCGGCAAGACCTTTAAGGATTGGCCTGAGATGGTAGAGAATATCATTCCTTACATCGGCGGCGAGGAGGAGAAGAGTGAGAAGGAGCCCCTTCGTATCTGGGGTGAGATCAAGGACGGTGTGATCGAGCCTGCAACCTCTCCCAAGATCACCTGCCAGTGTATTCGTGTTCCCGTTCTGAACGGTCATACAGCTGCTGTATTCGTAAAGTTTAAGAAGCAGCCCACCAAGGAGCAGCTGATCCAAAAAATTGTTGAATTCAAGGGTGTACCTCAGGAACTTGAGCTTCCCAGCGCTCCTAAGCAGTTCATTCAGTATCTTGAGGAGGACAACAGACCTCAGGTCAATCTGGATGTGGATTATGAGAACGGTATGGGTGTCAGCGTTGGACGTATCCGTGAGGATTCCGTATATGACTGGAAGTTCATCGGTCTGTCCCACAACACCGTCCGCGGTGCGGCTGGCGGTGCGATTCTCTGTGCAGAGCTTCTGAAGGCACAGGGCTACATTACCTGTAAATAATGAATACTTATAGAGAGAAAGAAGAGATTCTTTCTCTCTTAATTGTAAAATAAGTAATTTGTCTTTTATTAGTCAGAGGAAGATTTTTGTGGGAAAAAGCTTATTTATTGCAGAAAAACCCAGTGTTGCGAGGGAATTTGCAAAAGCTCTGAAGATTAGTGGTGGCTCCCATGACGGATACATCGAATCCGGTGAACAGATCGTCACCTGGTGCGTTGGACATCTGGTGACCATGAGTTATCCGGAGGAATATGATGAGAAGCTGAAGCGTTGGAGCTTTGATACGATCCCTTTTATCCCGACAGAGTTTAAATATCAGGTCATTGACAATGTTAAGAAGCAATTCACCATTGTCAGCAGACTCCTGAACAGAGAAGATGTTGAGACGATTTATGTTTGCACCGACTCCGGAAGAGAGGGTGAATATATTTACCGTCTTGTGGAGCAGATGGCAGGCGTGCAGGGAAAGAAGCGCAGACGCGTCTGGATTGATTCCCAGACAGAGGAAGAGATCTTGCGCGGTATCCGTGAGGCAAAGGATCTGTGTGAGTATGACTCTCTGAGTGATGCTGCATACCTTCGCGCAAAGGAAGATTATTTGATGGGTATCAATTTCTCCCGTGTCCTTACTTTGAAGTACGGAAGAAATGTGAAAGATTATCTGAACCGTGATAAAGCCGTGATTTCTGTTGGCAGGGTTATGACCTGTGTGCTCGGCATGATCGTGAACAGGGAGCGTGAGATCAGAAATTTTGTGAAGACTCCTTTTTACCGTGTGCTTGGAAGTTTTAGGCTGGATGAGAGAGAAATCACAGGAGAATGGAAGGCTGTAGAGGGTTCTGCTTATTTTGCATCTCCTGTTCTCTATAAAGACAACGGATTTTTAAAAAAAGATGATGCACAGAGATTGATTGACTCTTTAAGTCAAGAACCTTTGGTGCCGCCCGTTGTGGAGAGTATAGAGCGAAAGAAAGAGAATAAGAATCCGCCCCTTCTTTACAACCTGGCTGAACTGCAGAATGAATGCTCAAAGCTGTTTAAGATCAGTCCGGATGAAACGCTGCGTATCGTCCAGGAACTTTATGAAAAAAAGCTGGTCACATATCCCAGAACAGACGCGAGAGTTTTGTCTACCGCTGTTGCAAAGGAGATCTACAAAAATATTGCGGGTTTGCGTGGATATGGTCCGCTAGGCGGTTTTGCAGCGGCTGTATTGAATAACGGCAGCTACAAAAATATTGCAAAAACCAGATATGTCAATGATAAACAGATCACGGATCACTATGCAATTATTCCTACCGGTCAGGGCATTAACAGTCTTGCATCCCTGCCGCCTGTCAGTGCTAAGGTTTATGAAGTAATCTCAAGAAGATTCTTGAGTATCTTTTTCCCGCCTGCGGTGTATCAGAAGGTAGCTCTCTGCATAAAGATTAAGGATGAAAGATTTTTTGCTAACTTCAAGGTACTTATGGAGGAAGGATATCTTGCGGTAGGTGAAGTCAGAAGTGATAATCCGAAAGAAGAGGAAGAAAAATGTGACGCAGCCATATTTGAAAGGTTGAAGTCTCTTAAGAAGGGTGACCTGTTGGCCCTTAACGGCTATGAGATCAAGGAGGGCGAAACCACGCCTCCAAAGCGTTACACTTCGGGAAGTATCATCCTGACCATGGAAAATGCAGGACAATTTATTGAAGATGAGGAACTACGTGCCCAGATCAAGGGAAGCGGCATCGGTACAAGTGCAACGCGTGCCGAGATTCTTAAGAAACTGGTAACGATTGAATATCTGGCGTTGAACAAGAAGACGCAGGTCCTTACTCCAACCCTTATGGGTGAGATGATCTACGATGTGGTGAACAATTCGATCCGGCCGCTTCTGGATCCGGCGCTTACTGCAAGCTGGGAGAAGGGACTCACCATGGTGGCACAGGGAGAGATCACTGCAGATGAATATATGAAAAAGCTTGATGATTTCGTGAGCAGGCGCACCAATATTGTAAAGCAATTAAACAATCAGCTTGTTCTGTTTGGCTTGTTCCGGCAGGCTGAGGTCAATTATAAAAAGTAAGCTATGGAGGTAATTATGAGCATAACCGTCAGAGATTTGTATGATTTGAATGAGACCATCGCAGCAAAACTGTTTGCGGATCTCACATATCCCTGGGAAGCACTGCCAAAGATTCATGATTTCATCATAGAGCTGGGCAAAAGTCTTCCGGCTGATATTTATGAGGAGAAGGGTGAGAATATCTGGATTGCCAAAAGCGCCAAAGTTGCCCCCACGGCTTGTTTAAACGGTCCGCTGATTATAGATGAGGACGCTGAGGTGCGTCACTGTGCTTTTGTCAGAGGTAATGCCATTGTGGGTAAAGGCGCAGTAATAGGCAATTCCACAGAACTGAAAAACGTAGTATTGTTCAACAAGGTTCAGGTTCCTCATTACAACTATGTAGGAGACAGTATCCTTGGATTTAAAGCGCATATGGGTGCCGGTTCCATCACTTCTAATGTAAAAAGTGACAAGACTCTCGTGGTTGTGAAGGGTGAAGACATCTGTGTAGAGACAGGTTTAAAGAAGTTTGGCGCTATGCTTGGAGACAGAGTTGAGGTAGGCTGCAACAGTGTTCTGAATCCAGGAACCGTGGTGGGACGTGACAGCAATATCTATCCCACTTCCTGTGTCAGGGGTGTCGTACCGGCTGTGAGCATCTATAAAGCACAGGAAAACATTGTAGCTAAGAAATAAAGAATTGCTCACTTTAATGAATGTATTTGGACAAAGGAGTAGAAAGGCATGAAAATTTATATTGCTGTAGACATGGAAGGCATCAGCTGTATCAATCATCCGGATTATGTGCTGAACGACGGCAGAATGTATGCGATTGGTCAGAGACTGACCACTGCCGATGTCAATGCGGCTGTCCGCGGCGCATTTGACGGCGGAGCAGAAGAAGTGATCGTTATTGATATGCATTGCACCGGCCTCAATATTCTGGTGGAAGAGCTGGATCCCAGAGCGCTTATCATTTCCGGAGCACCACGTCAGCCCAGATTCCCTTTCCTGGATGGTTCTGTAGACGGTATGATCCTGCTTGGATATCATGCCATGGCTGGTGCGGAACGTGCAACACTGGAACATACAATGACCAGTGCATCATGGCACTGCTATAAAGTAAACGGAAAGCCCTACGGAGAGCTTGGTATCGATGCGGAGATCGCCGCGGAATCAGGTGTTCCTGTAATCATGGTTTCCGGTGATGATAAGCTTTGCGCCGAAGCAAAAGAGTGGCTTGGAGATGTTGAGGCAGCCATGGTAAAACAGGGCATTGGACGTCAGTCGGCACTGTGTCTGTCATCTGAGAAAGGCCAGGAAGTGATCTATGATCACGCTAAACGTGCTGTTGAGAGACTGGCTGCGGGAGAACACTTTAATTTGCCGCAGATCCTCAGTCCTGCAGATATTGCCATTACATATAAGATGGTGCCGGAAGCTGACGTTGCCAATGTGTACGGAACCAAACGTCTTGACGGGTATACGGTTGAGACACATTACAGTCGCCTGTCCGACGCCTTTGGAGGTCTTTGGAGCGAGACAGGGATAAAGCAATTGATTTAAATGATACTTTTTGTAAAAAACACTGGATTTTTTGCTCCAAATATGAGAGAATGTATGCGGTGATTATGATGTTCATTTTTACATCTAAAGATAATCAGATTTTGAAAGGAGATTTCACATGATTTATTCAAAAGAAGTGGAAGAAATGTGCCCGGTTGCGCAGGGTGTTAGTCACGGTTGTGCTCCCATCCCCGAAGAAGCAAAATGGGTGAAAGTAAAAGAAGTTAAAGATATTTCCGGACTGACTCACGGTGTTGGCTGGTGTGCGCCTCAGCAGGGTGCTTGTAAACTGACCCTGAACGTGAAAGAGGGTATCATTCAGGAAGCACTGGTTGAGACCATCGGATGTTCCGGTATGACTCATTCTGCAGCTATGGCAGCTGAGATCCTGCCCGGCAGAACCGTTATGGAAGCTTTGAATACAGACCTTGTTTGTGATGCTATCAATACCGCTATGAGAGAACTGTTCCTTCAGATTGTTTACGGTCGTTCCCAGAGTGCTTTCTCTGAGGACGGTCTGCCCGTTGGTGCAGGTCTTGAAGATCTCGGTAAGGGTCTCAGAAGCCAGGTTGGTACCATGTACGGTACTCTGAAGAAGGGTCCCCGTTATCTGGAGATGGCAGAAGGTTATGTTACCGGTATCGCACTGGATGCTGATGATCAGATCATCGGTTACCAGTTTGTAAGCCTTGGAAAGATGACCGACTTTATCAAGAAGGGTGATGATCCCAACACTGCATGGGAGAAGGCAAAGGGTCAGTACGACCGTGTTGCAGATGCAGTTAAGATCATTGATCCCAGACACGAATAAGATAGGAGGACGTTTGAAATGGCATTATTTGAATCATATGAAAGAAGAATTGACAAGATCAATTCTGTTCTGAATAGCTACGGCATCGCTTCTATCGAAGAAGCTGAGAAGATCACAAAAGACGCTGGTCTTGATGTTTACAATCAGATCAAGGGCATCCAGCCCATCTGTTTTGAGAATGCTTGCTGGGCATACATAGTAGGTGCAGCAATCGCTATCAAGAAGGGTTGCAGAAGAGCGGCTGACGCAGCTGCAGCAATCGGTGAGGGTCTGCAGGCTTTCTGTATTCCCGGTTCTGTTGCTGATACCCGTAAGGTAGGTCTGGGACACGGTAACCTGGGTAAGATGCTTCTTGAGGAAGAGACTGAGTGTTTCTGCTTCCTGGCAGGACATGAGTCCTTTGCAGCTGCTGAAGGTGCTATCGGTATCGCTGAGAAGGCTAACAAGGTTCGTCAGAAACCCTTAAGAGTTATCCTGAACGGTCTTGGCAAAGATGCAGCACAGATCATTTCCCGTATCAACGGTTTTACCTTTGTTGAGACTGAGTATGATCCTTACACCAATACTGTAAAGGAAGTATATCGCAAGTCTTATTCCGAGGGCTTACGTGCAAAAGTTAACTGCTACGGTGCTAACGATGTCTGTGAAGGCGTTGCTATCATGCACAAGGAAGGTGTTGACGTTTCCATCACCGGTAACTCCACCAACCCTACCAGATTCCAGCATCCCGTTGCAGGTACTTATAAGAAAGAGTGTATTGGGCAGGGTAAGAAGTACTTCTCCGTTGCATCCGGCGGTGGTACAGGCCGTACCCTTCATCCCGACAACCTGGCAGCAGGTCCTGCTTCCTACGGTATGACCGACACCATGGGACGTATGCACTCTGACGCACAGTTCGCAGGTTCCTCCTCCGTTCCCGCTCACGTAGAGATGATGGGTCTGATCGGCGCAGGTAACAACCCCATGGTTGGTATGACTGTTGCAGTTGCAGTTAGCCTGGAAGAAGCTGCAAAGGAAGGCAAGTTCTAAAAAATATTAAAATCTTTGATTTTTGAGGACAAACCAAGTCGTTTGTCCTCTTTTTTTATGCATACTCACTCTGCAGAGGTCTCAGGAGGATTTCACCTTTAATTGATCATAAATACTTAATGCCAGAGCCTACATTGTATGCTATAATTGGAAATAATTATTTGAAATCTTCGCAACGTAACGTTGTAATTGTTGTGTATAAGGGTAAAGGGACCTTTATTACAGAACAAGAAGGAGAACGATGGAAGACAAAGAGATAGTAATGCTATATTGGGATCGCAATGAGCGTGCCATTAAAGAATCATCAGTTAATATTCCTCAGCCAATCATTTCATAATGAAGCTGTCACTGACGAAGATGTTATCATGAAGCGAAACGTGTTGAAGAATGAATAGCAGGTATAAAATTACAGTTGAATTTTAGTAAATGTATTGAGAATAGATCTGATTTCGAGTATAATAAAAAATCATGACATTACAGAAGGTACAGATATGTTTCAACTTTACATAAAGGACAAAAAGTTTTATAAAACAGTTGCAAGTATTGCGGTTCCCATTGCACTTCAGGGACTGATCACTAACGGTGTCAATATGATGGATACCATAATGATCGGTGCTGTTGGCGAGACAGAGCTTTCAGCGGTATCTCTGGCGAATCAGTTTATCAATATTTTTCATATTTTCTGTATGGGTATCGGTATGGGTGCATCCGTACTGGTAGCCCGTTATTACGGTATGAAAGAGGCTTCTTCTTTAAAGAAGACAGTTTCGATTATGCTTCGTCTGTGCCTGATAATGGCAACTTTATTCTGCGTCGTTACGATATTGATGCCGAACAGTATCATGAAGATCTACACGACAGAGCTTCCGATTATTGAAAAGGGTGCTGAGTATCTGAAATATTCTGCTGTCAGCTATTTCCTTTTGGGTCTTTCCCTCACCTGTACCATTGTTCTTCGAAATGTCGGTCAGGTCAGATTACCGCTGTATACTTCCATTGGAGCGTTCTTCGTAAACGTTGGAGCCAACTATCTTTTTATCTTCGGTAAGTGCGGATTTCCGCGAATGGAAGTTGCCGGTGCAGCTATCGGTACTTTGATTGCAAGAATATTTGAATTCTTAATGATCTGCGGTTATCTTTTCCTGAAGGACAAGCAAATCTGTTTCCGGATCAAAGATCTGTTTGCTCCGGTTGGTAATCTATGGAAAGAGTATATCAGAATCAGTATACCGGTGCTTATCAGTGACGGAATACTTGCCCTTGGAAATAATTCCGTTGCCATGGTGATCGGAAGACTTGGTGAAAGTTTTGTGGCGGCCAATGCAGTGACGGCAGTGACACAACAGTTAAGTTCTGTATTGATCCAGGGATTTTCTCAGGCAGGAGCCATTGTAACCGGATATACTCTGGGAGAAGGAGGCCGGGAGAAGGCCCACAGACAGGGGTATGCGTTCCTTGGTCTGGGATTGATATTTGGTGTGGTGTCGGCAGGCGTTATTCTGCTGATCAGTTCGCCTATCATCAAAGCCTATAATTTATCGCCTGATACACAGGCAATTGCCGCTCAGTTAATGCTTTCTATCAGTATCATTGTACTGTTCCAGGCAACCAACAGTATTATGACAAAAGGTGTTTTGCGCGGCGGCGGAGATACAAAAGTACTGATGGTTGCGGACAATATATTTTTATGGGTTGCATCCATACCTCTTGGTGTCATTGCGGGGCTAGTGCTGCACCTGCCCGCGTTCTGGATCTATTTCTTTCTGAAGATTGATCAGGTACTGAAAGCATTCTGGTGTGTGATCAGGTTAAGGAGCGGGAAATGGATCAAGAAGATCAAGACGGAAGATGAGTATGCCGCATAGTGCCGTAAATGGCTGAAAGGAGTTAATATGTCAGTTCTTTATTTTTTGGAAAGTATCAGAAATCCGGTTTTGGACAGTTTCTTTTCTGTGATCACTCACCTTGGCAGTGAGACGTTATTCCTTGCCATTGCGATCATATTCTTCTGGTGTTACAGCAAAGAAGACGGATACTATCTTTTGACGGTGGGCTTTTTCGGGACAATACTGAATCAGTTTTTAAAGCTGCTTTGTCAGATCCCAAGACCCTGGGTGCGTGATCCGGAATTTACCATTGTGGAAGCTGCGCGCGCTGATGCCGGCGGCTATTCCTTCCCCAGCGGTCATACCCAGAGTGTTACGGCATCTCTTGGCTGTATCGCAAGAGTATCAGCCAGAAAGATTGTAAGGATCGTATGCATCATTCTGATTCTTCTGACAGCACTTTCCAGAATGTATCTTGGTGTGCATACACCGGCGGATGTGCTTTTCTCCCTTGTAGTCGGAGTTTTATTTGTTATGGCGTTTTATCCGATATTTCAGAGGGCGAAAGAGAAGCCTGCTTATATGTACGGTGTGATTGTTGCATTGATCATCAGTGCTCTTGTTTATCTTCTTTACGTGGAACTGCATCAATGGCCGGCTGATATCGATGAACACAATCTGACTTCCGGAATCAAGAATGCATATCTGTTGTTTGGATGCAGTGTGGGAATGCTTGTTTCCTATCCCATTGAGAGAAAATTTGTGCGGTTTGAAGTGAAAGCCGCATGGTGGGTACAGATCATAAAAGTTGCTGTCGGTCTGGCGTTGGTACTTTTGATCAAGGCCGGATTAAAACCGATTCTTGTTCCGCTGTTTGGCACAAATGTTGCTACGGCAATCAGATACTTTGTGATCGTTGTGTTTGCTGTGTGTATCTGGCCCCTTTCATTCCGCTTTCTTTCCCGGAAACGAAGCTGATCATAATTATGAGGAATATATGAAGATAAGAACAAAAGAATTGTCCTATGAACAGGTGCTTGCACTTCCGCAGTATAGGCATGAAAAGCCGAGGAGACAAAGCTTCTTCTTTCGAAAATTAATCAGGCTTCTTGCGGCGGTGGACCTTAAGCGCGTAAAGTTTACATATGAGTCTTACGGAATGGAGAATCTTCCGAAGAATCAACCCTGTCTGATATTGATGAACCATTCCTGTTTTACGGACATGGAAATCATCGGATATCTCTTTTCAATGAGACCATATCATATTGTCAGTACCCTTGACGGAATGGTGGGTAAAAAGTGGTTGATGCGAACGATTGGATGCATTCCCACGAAGAAGTTTATTTCGGATCCCTCTCTTGTCAGAGATATGGTGTATGCAGTGAGAGAACTGAAGAGCTCTGTTGTGATGTTTCCGGAGGCGAGCTACACATTTGACGGAACGGCCACACCATTGCCGGAATCTCTCGGTAAATGTCTGAAATTATTGAACGTGCCTGTGGTTATGGTCCGCACATTCGGAGCTTTTCAGAGAAATCCGTTGTACAACTGTCTGCAGGTTCGCAAGATAAATGTAAGTGCCCGCGTTGATTATATCCTGTCCCCTGAGGAAATTAAGAATAAGACTGCAGAGGAGTTAAATACGATTCTGAACTCTCATTTTACCTTTGATAATTTTCGCTGGCAACAGGAGAACGATATCAGGATCAGTGAATCGTTCCGTGCAGACGGATTGAACCGGGTGTTGTATCGTTGCCCCTGTTGCAATACAGAAGGGCATATGACCGGAAAAGGCACTGTGCTCAGCTGCTCTGCGTGTGGCAAGGAGTACGAACTGACTGAATATGGCTTTATGAAGGCCTTAAATGGGGATACAGAGTTTGCGCATATTCCGGACTGGTATCAGTGGGAAAGAAGTTGTGTCAGTGAGGAATTAAGGAATGGTACATATCTTTTGGATGTGCCGGTTAAAATCGGTGTCATGGTGAATGATGACGGTATCTATATGGTTGGAGACGGAAGATTGGTGCATACAGTGAACGGCTTTCATCTTACCGGCTGTGACGGCAAACTGGATTATCAACAATCACCACTTTCCTCATATAGCTTGTATTCAGATTTTTACTGGTATGAGATCGGTGATGTGATCTGTA
>JAZRCR010000063.1:0-68384 GCA_045659805.1 Acetatifactor sp. | reverse complement strand
GTGTCAATAGCATATAATGTACAGAAAAGCCGAAACACTGCGAAAGTGTTCGATTTGTAACTTACGAAACGGGCAAATTCGCTTGACATTCCCATAAGCCAAAGTTAAAATGAAAGTACCCGTTTTATTGAAGAAATATGGGTACTTTTTGTGTGGAAAAGAGGCAACGATATGATTTTGAATCTGATACCGGAATCCATGTCGCCCCTGGCGGCATTTGTGGGTATCCTGTTTGCTTTTGCAGCGACAGTTGTGGCTACGGCCAGATTAAGCAGGTATCTGCCAAAGGACGCAGGAAGAGATTTTGCTCATGACGGTAAGAAGTCAGCCGGCAAACCGCGGGGAGCCGGTATTATTTTTGTGCTCGCATTTGTGGCAGCAGTGATCCTGTTTGCGCCGGTGAACGCAGAACTTCTGATATATCTGATTCTGATTGTGATCAGTATGGTTACCGGATTTCTGGACGATGCTTCCAAGACACCATGGGGAGAGTATAAGAAGGGATTTCTGGACCTGTGTGTTGCCGCAATGGTGGCGTTGAATTTTCTGAAATACAATTCCAATGTGATAGAGCTTGCCTTATTCGGCGTCAGTTTTACCCTGCCGCCCGTTGTGTTTGCGCTGTGTATTATTGTGCTGGTATGGGCTTCCGTGAATGTGACCAACTGTTCAGACGGTGTGGATGGTCTGTCAGGTACCCTGACGATCATCTCCATCATGACGATCTATGTGATTGACAGAGTCAGGGGCGTAGGAGGGGATTTTTCTTTTCTCATCTTGTTGTTTGCAGTATGTATCCTGGGTTATTTATGGTATAATGCCACACCCAGCAGGCTGATGATGGGAGATGCCGGTTCACGCGCCATGGGACTTTTTATCAGTATTGCGATCCTGAAGACGGGATGTCCCTTCCTGTATATTCCGGTTGCATTGGTACTGATCCTGGACGGCGGTTTGGGGCTTGTCAAAGTGGCACTGCTGCGATTCTGCAAAATACATATATTGAAGAATGTAAGGACGCCGCTTCACGATCACGTGCGTAAGGTCTGGGACTGGTCCAATACCCAGACGGTATTCAGGTTTGCCATCATCCAGATCATTGTGGCAGCAGCAGTCATATATGGAATTCAGATGTAGTGCTGACAGAAAGGCAGGCAGGAAATGTTTGATGAATTGACTCCAAGTGACATCAGGAAGATGGAGGACGAGATAGAATACAGGAAGCTTGTGGTGCGTCCCAAGGCGCTGGAAGATGTGAAGGAGGCCAGGGCACACGGAGATCTGAGCGAGAATTTTGAGTATTATGCGGCCAAGCGGGTGAAAAACCAGAACGAAGGCCGCATCAGATATTTAGAGAGAATGATAAGGACTGCCAGAGTGATCTCGGAGGATTCAGCCCCAGATGAGGTTGGAATCAACAATACGGTCACCGTGGAGTTTGTGGAGGACGGTACCGAGGAGGTTTACAAGATCGTCACTACCGTCAGAGGAAATTCCCTGGAAGGACTGATCAGCAATGAGTCTCCCCTGGGGAAAGCATTGCTTGGACATAAAGTAGGCGATACTGTCCGTGTACAGGTGAATGAGTCCATAGGTTATGATGTATGTATCAAGCGTATCGAGAATACCGCCGATGACGGAGATAGAATCAGAAGCTTTTAGAAAGGAACGTAAGAAACAGTGAAAAAGTATATTTTATTTGATCTGGACGGAACATTGACCGATCCCAAAGTGGGTATCACTACCTGTGTGCAGTATGCACTGAAGGATTTTGGTATTGACGAGCCCAATCCCGACAACCTGGAGCCGTTTATCGGACCGCCTCTGAAGGACAGTTTCATCAAGTACTACAATATGACAGACGAACAGGCAGACAAAGCTGTGGAGAAGTACAGAGAGAGATTCCGGGACAAAGGTCTCTTTGAGAACGAGCTTTATGGTGGCATCCACGATCTGCTCAGAACCCTGAAAGCCGGCGGACTGCGCCTGGCAGTGGCTTCCAGCAAGCCTACCGTGTTCGTGGAGAGGATCCTCAAGCACTTTAAACTGGACAAGTACTTTGAAGTGGTGGTGGGAAGTGAACTGGACGGAAAAAGAGTGGAGAAAGCCCAGGTGATCCAGGAAGTGATGCACCGGTTTTTCCCCAATGAATTTCCTAAATACGATGAGGTTTACATGATAGGTGACCGGTCTTACGATATTGCCGGAGCCAGAACCTTTAGAATTGAGACAATTGGTGTCACTTACGGTTACGGCAGCAGAGAAGAGCTGGAGGAGGCAAAGGCTGATCACATCGTGGAAAGCGTTGCCGAGCTGAAGAGACTCCTGAAGCAGGAGACAGATTCCCCTGTGCAAAACGTTGCGGGAGGAACTGCAGGTCCCCAGGTCAGGAAGGAAGGTTCCAGAGCTTTGTGGAAGATGATCCTGCCCCTTATTATGTTCTTTGTGGCTAAGAGTCTTGTCACATCTTTTGCTGTGGTACTGATTGATATTCTGTGCGCAAAGATACCTGCCCTGAAGGATCTTCTGGTCATTACGGATGAGGCGGCAGGTGTGATAGCCCTTAACGGTAACGGCTATGCTATCTGCCAGATGATAGGAATTGCCGCCTCCGCTGCGCTGATCTTAAAGTTTGCACGTATGGATATTGCTCAGGCGGCGGAAGAAGCCAAGGAGAAGTATGAGGAAAAAGAACCTGTCAAGTGCTATGTGATTCTTGGGATCACGGCCCTGTGTGCAGTGATTGGTATGAATCTGGTCCTCACCCTGACAGGTCTGACCATGGAGGAAGAGTATCAGGCGGTTGCCATGTCCCAGCATGCGGCTAATCTGTTCTGGGGAATCCTCTGTTACGGTGTGGTTGCTGCCGTTGCGGAAGAATTGGTATTCAGAGGTATTGTGTACAACTGCATCAAGCGCAATATGAAGCCCAATATTGCAATGCTGCTGTCGGCCCTTGTATTCAGCACATACCACGGCAATACGGCGCAGTCCCTGTATGCTTTTGTGATTGGCTTCCTGCTGGCATACGCTTATGAGTACTTCGGCTCCTTTTACGTACCTCTGGCAATCCATGTGGGCGCTAACGTATTGGTATTCGTCCTGACAAAAGCAGGCATCAACGAGACCGCATTTGTCAGCATACCCGTTGCCGCAGTAACTATGGTCATCGCTATCGCAGGATTCATACTGTTAGAGAAAAACAAACGTATCTTAAAGTAGAGAATCAGAGTTGCGTTAATTGCGCCGGGTTCCCGACAGAATGCCGGCAGAACATTTTGCAGGTTTCAAAAGTGTAAGGAACACTAAAAACTCTCCAATGAAGTAAAATACAACACCCTGAACATCACCAACTCGCAACTATGCTCAGACATGTGATGTTCAGGGTGTTAATACTTCCTTGAAGAGTTCTAAGTGTTCCTATCACTTTTTCAAGATGACAAAATGTTCTGCCGGCAATCTGTCGGGAACCGGATCGATTAATGCAACTCCGATTCCTATTTAGAGAAGATGTACGCCGTGATCTGCGGCTTCCTTCATGGTTTCATCCGGCCACAGGGAGCACTGTACCTCGCCGATGTGCGCTTTTCTCAGCAGGAACATGCAGATGCGTGACTGGCCGAGGCCGCCGCCGATGGTATAGGGCAGTTCCTCGTTGATGATGGACTGCTGGTAGGGAAGGCTTGCACGTTCCGGGCATCCTGCCTTTTCTAGCTGGGATAACAGGGCGGCTTTGTCAACGCGGATTCCCATGCTGGACAGTTCCAGAGCGATATCGAGAACCGGATAGTATACCAGTATATCGGCATTCATTGACCAATCGTCGTAGTCCGGTGCACGGCCGTCATGAGGCTTACCGTTCTCAAGCACATCTCCGATCTGCATGATACATACGGCTTTCTTGGCCTTGCAGATGTAGTATTCTCTCTCCTTCGGTGTGTTGTGGGGGAACATTTCCTCCAGTTCACGGGAAGTGATGAAAAAGATATCGTGAGGCAGGATCTCCTCAATGTAATCATAGTGGATGGACATGTATTTTTCGGTCTTGCGAAGTACTTTGTAGAGAGAGTTCACCACGTTCTTCAGAGTGTCCAGGGTGCGCTCCTCTTTGGAGATGATCATCTCCCAGTCCCACTGATCCACATAGATGGAGTGAATGTTGTCGGCTTCCTCATCTCTGCGGATGGCGTTCATATCGGTGTACAGACCTTCTCCTGCACTGAAGCCGTATTTCTTCAGGGCATAGCGTTTCCACTTTGCAAGGGAGTGTACGATCTCGGCGTCTCTGCCGTTCTGGTACTTGATGTCAAAAGTAACGGGACGCTCGATTCCGCTTAAGTTATCGTTGAGACCTGAGGCGGGGTCTACAAACAGCGGCGCGGAAACACGCAGCAAGTGAAGACGCTCTGCCAGAAGGGTCTGGAAAAAATCTTTGATTCGCTTGATTGCCACTTGTGTATCATAGAGATTCAGAGTGGATTGATATCCTTCGGGTATGTATGACTTTGCCATTAAAGTTACCTGCTTTCTCTAAAAAATCTTATAATGCTATTTAACAGCTTTTTTCAAAAAAATGCAACAGTTTTTTGTTCAAATATCCTTATTTGATTCGCGCGATGGTTTCCAAGGCCTCGGCCCAGTCTGCAACCCGCACAAATTCGGTTTCTTCATCCTTGTTGGCCTTGCTCGTGAACAGGAGAGCAGGGATCCCTGCGGACGCGGCAGCCCTGCAGTTGGAGGGAAGATCGTCAATCAACAGGGAAATATTCTCTGTAATACAGGCATTAGCCTTATCCAGTGTACAGATCAGCTTATCATAAACGATGCCGCCGTTTGCAAGTTCCTCTACCGTGGTCTGATAAGGGTCTGTGTAGAAGTCGGTAGTCCGCCCCGTGATAATGATAATGCGGTGCCCCTGCTTCCGCAGTGTGGCAACGGCGTCTGCCGCCGCGGGTTTAAAGGGGGTGGAGGCAGCATATTTGTCGCAGTAGGCATTGTAGAAAGGAATTTCGTAGGGCTTCCACTCAGGAGGGAGATTGCTGTAGGAAATATTTTTTTCTCTCAGATCATTGATGTCTGCATCAAAATATTCTGCTACAAACGGGAGAAAATGTTCAAAAGTTTCTGTCAGAGTGTCATCGATATCAAGCGCTATGTTCATAGAATACCTCCTTAACACGATTTCTGTCTTGGATTTATCTTACCTGTTAAATGTTGATCCGTCAATTGTGTATTTTATGTTGCGATAGATTCGAGAAAAAATTTGACACAAAAAGAATCTGCACGATACCTTGACAAGTCTTCGTGTTTGCTTTATTCTTAAAACAGAACAGGTGTTCGATAAAGGAGGGGATAAAGTTGCAATATATTTGCGGGGGAAGCGGAATGGGCATCATGGAGAAGCTGGAGGTCCTTACGGATGCGGCCAAGTACGATGTGGCATGTACTTCCAGCAGCGTGGAGCGGAAGGGCAACGGCCGCGATATGGGAAGCTGCGTTGCGGCCGGCATCTGTCACAGTTTTAGCAGTGACGGCAGATGTATCTCGCTGTTAAAGATATTATTGACCAATGAATGTGTTTATGACTGCAGATATTGCAGGAACAGAAGGAGCAATGATGTTCCCCGGGCTACTTTTACACCGGAGGAGGTATGTACGCTCACCATGGAGTTTTATCGTCGCAATTACATCGAGGGACTTTTCTTGAGTTCCGGTGTCATCAAAGATCCCACCTATACCATGGAATTGCTCTATAAGACACTGTTTTTGCTGAGGCAGAAGTATCGGTTTCGCGGTTATATCCATGTGAAGGGGATCCCCGGGGCGGATCCCCGGCTGATCCAATGCTTGGGATATCTTGCGGACAGGATGAGCGTGAACCTGGAACTTCCCACAGCCCGGGGACTGAAGGAACTGGCACCTAACAAGCACAGAAAGAATATCCTGGCTCCTATGCGCCAGATACAGGACGGGATCCGGGAGAATAAGGAGGAAATTGTGCTTTACAGGCATGCGCCCAGATTTGTGGCGGGAGGACAGTCCACTCAGGTGATCATCGGGGCTACGCCGGAAAATGATTTTCAGGTCCTGTCAGTGGCGGAAAATCTGTACCGCAAATTCGACTTGAAGCGAGTGTTTTACTCTGCCTTTGTAAATGTGAACCGGGACAGCCTTTTGCCGGCGCTGCCCGGCGGCCCTCCGCTTCTGCGTGAGCACCGGCTGTATCAGGCGGACTGGCTGCTTCGCTTCTATGGATTTTCTGCCGGGGAACTTTTGGATGAAAGCCGCCCGTTTTTCAATGTGCTGCTAGATCCCAAGGAAGACTGGGCAGTAAGGCACTTAGAGTGTTTTCCGGTGGAGATCAATACAGCGCCCCTTCCCATGCTGCTTCGGATCCCGGGGGTGGGAGTCAACAGCGCTCACCGCATCCTGGCCGCCAGGAGGAGTACGAACCTTACCTTTCAGGATCTGAAGAAGATCGGAGTCGTGTTGAAGAGGGCTTTGTACTTCATTACCTGCAACGGTAAGATGATGTACCCCACAAAACTGGATGAGGATTATATTGTAAGGAATCTGACTGAGGACAGGGACAGGATCAGATTTGGAGAGGACGGTATGACTTACCGGCAGCTGTCCTTGTTTGACGACGGTATGTTTCCGGGACAGCCTGCGCCGGATGATAGGCTGCAGGTGGCAACGGGACAACTGTGACCGGAGGAGATTTTATGATCGTATATCAGTGTGAGGATTCGCTGGAAAGTATTTATACGGCAATCTACAATGCCTATGAAGAGCAACGCGATCATGGGGATACCCGGATCAGCCTGAAGGAAGAACTTGTGCTGTTCGGTGAATACGTGCCGGTGACGGCAGATCCGGAGAAATCTGCCAAAGTCATGCGCACCCTGAGAAGAAAATTTGGAGAGAAAGATTTTGAATCTGTCTGTCTCGCTCTGTCTTCCCCCGCGGAGGACAAGGGACAGGCAGTATATCAGACGATCGTGAAGGGGCTTGCGGGGAAGGTGCGCCCGGGACGACTGCTTTCCAACCTGGCAGATCCTGACTGCAACAGGGTATTTGCACTGGCCCGGACAGCGTGGAGAGAGCTCCATCATCTCTACGGTTTTTTGCGCTTTGAGGAAGTGCGGGAGGGCATCCTCTATGCTGTGATCTGCCCGGAGAATCATGTGCTCACGTTTGTGATGGTGCATTTTTCTGACAGGTTTCCCATGGAGAATTTCATTATTTACGATGAGAAGAGAGGTCTGTTCGGTGTACATCCGGCAGGAGGAGAATGGTATCTGACCAATTGCGGGACGGAGGATAGTGAGGCCGGAACATTACGGGTATCGGGAAAAGAGCAACAGATACAGGAGCTGTTTCGCAGGTTCTGTGACACTATCGGTATCTGTGAACGGGAAAACCGGAATTTGCAGAGAAATATGCTTCCGCTGCGATTCCGGGAGTATATGGTGGAATTTGAGCAGGGACCGAATAAGCATTTGACGCCCGGTAAAGGATAGTGTACTATCAGAATAGATTGTGGGATCGGAAGGGCTGTCACTATGGAAGATATGAGGATATCTGTCCGCAGGCTGGTAGAGTTTTTGCTGCGGCAGGGCGATATAGATAATCGGTATCAGGGTTCCCCGGAGGATGCCATGCAGGAAGGCAGCCGGATTCATCGTAAGCTGCAGAAGCGCATGAGCGGAGAGTACAGGGCCGAGGTGTTTTTGCGGTATTCCCTGCCGACAGAGCATTATATGCTGGTGGTGGAAGGGCGTGCAGACGGTATTATCGATACGGGAGAAGGTGCTTCACGTGATGTGACCGTCGACGAGATCAAGGGAACCTACCGAGATGTGGCGCGGATGAAGGAACCGATTTTTGTGCATCTGGCCCAGGCCAGGTGTTATGCCTATATGTACGGACTGCAGGAAGATCTTGCGTCCGTGAAGGTCAGGATGACATATTGCAATCTGGAGACCGAGGATATCCGGTATTTCTATGAAGAACACACCATGGAGATGCTGGAGGAGTGGTTTGCATGGCTGATCGAAGAGTACCGCAAGTGGTCGGATTTTCAGTGGCAGTGGCGCGGTATCAGGGAGGAATCCATTGCACAGCTGCAGTTTCCGTTTCCGTACAGGGAAGGCCAGAAAGAACTGGCATCCTATGTTTATCAGACAATTTATCACAAAAAGAAGCTGTTTCTGGAGGCTCCCACAGGTGTTGGAAAGACGTTGTCCACGGTCTTTCCGGCAGTAAAAGCTGTGGGCAAGCATATGGCCGACAGAATCTTTTATCTGACAGCCAAGACCATCACAAGAACGGTGGCTGAGGATACCTTCGGCATTTTGCGTGAGAAAGGCCTGCGTTTTAAGAGTGTGATCCTGACCGCCAAGGAGAAGATCTGTTTTCTGGAAAAGGCCGATTGCAATCCTCAGGGGTGTCCCTATGCGAAGGGGCACTATGACAGGATCAATGATGCCATGTACGACTTTCTGATCCACGAGGAGAGCTTTACCAGGGAAAAGGTGGAGGCGTATGCCCGGAAATATACAGTGTGCCCCTTTGAACTTTGTCTGGATATGAGCCTGTTTGCCGACGGTGTCATCTGCGACTACAACTATCTGTTTGATCCGCATGTTTATCTGAAACGCTTTTTTGGAGACGGCACGCAGTGTAATCCTGTTTTTCTGATAGATGAGGCGCATAACCTTCTCGACCGTGGCAGGGAAATGTACAGTGCTGCAATTGTCAAAGAGGAGATCATGGAACTGAAAAGGAATCTGGCAAAGGAAGATTCCGATAGTGTGCTGGTAAAGGAAGGATATTGCGGTTGGATCGAAAAACAGCTGGAGAAGTGCAACAAAGAGCTGCTTGCATTGAAGAGGGACTGTGACGGCTACCGCATTGTGACGGAGATTGACGGGTTTGTCAATTCACTGCTCAGGCTCCACGGGGCCATGGAACAATATCTCGGGGAGCAGGAGGATGGGCAGCCTGATGTAAAAGAGCAGCTGCTGGATTTTTATTTTAAAATGTGTCATTTTTTGGACATTTATGAGAGGGTTGACGACCATTATGTGAAATATACGCAGTTTCTGGAAGACGGAAGCTTTCTTCTGAAGCTGTTCTGCGTGGATCCGTCTGAGAATCTGAAGGAATGTATGAACAGAGGGCGCAGCAGCATCCTGTTTTCGGCGACGCTGCTCCCGATCCAGTACTACAAGGGTCTTCTGGGTGGAGAGCAGGAAGATTATGAAGTGTATGCCCATTCGGTGTTTGAGCCCCGCAAGAGGGCGCTTCTGGTGGCTGAAGATGTCACCAGCAAATACACCAGAAGGTCCGAGAAGGAATTTCTTACCATTGCAAGGTATATCGAGGAGATCGTGTCCAAGCGCAAAGGCAATTATATGGTGTTTTGTCCGTCCTACGCATTTTTGCAGAACATCTATGATATCTACAGTGAGCAGTTTGCCGCAGACGGCAGGGAATGCCTGATCCAGCAGGAATATATGGATGAGCGTGCAAGAGAGGATTTTCTTGCATGTTTCCGGGAAGAAACGGACCGTGTGCTCATTGGGTTCTGTGTGCTTGGCGGTATTTTCAGTGAAGGGATCGATCTTAAGAATGACAGGCTGATCGGCGTTATGATTGTTGGAACGGGAATTCCGCAGGTGTGCTGCGAACGTGAACTTTTGAAGGATTATTTTGATCAAAGAGGAGAAAACGGCTTTGACTACTCTTACAGATATCCGGGGATGAACAAAGTGCTGCAGGCAGCCGGCAGGGTGATACGAACATCCGAGGATGTGGGAGTGATCGCTCTTTTGGATGAGAGATTTTTACAACCGTCCTACCGAAGAATGTTCCCCAGAGAGTGGGACAGGTTCCGGACTGTGAATGTGGATACGGTAGCTTCGCAGGTGGAAGCCTTTTGGGATGCGGTGACGCGGAGGTAAATGCGAAGCTGATTGCGCGGATTAGTGTATGCAGGTTCACATAAAATGTGTTGCTCTGTAATCTTATGTATTCCGAACAAATGTTGCTAATAAACGGAAAACAGTATTTTTGACGCTGAAAGCGGCAGTTATATTTCAAGAAAAAGAAAACTATCCACCGTGAACATATGTGGATAAGTCTGTGGAAATGGTGGATTTTTCGGTTGGCGTCCACATGAAATGACAAAAAATGTCATTTTACGGTAAAACGGAAAATGAAGGACAAGTTGCAAAAAAACGGATCTTCAAGTGCCGAGTTATGTGAAGTAGTAAGAGCAGACTGTGAAACGTCGGGGAAGAACGTGCTTCCCCTTTACGTGCAAAGTCTGCTCAAAAATTTTTCAAATACGACACCGTCGCGTTCGGATAAACCGGCTTCTTCTGTTTTTTTGATACACATAGCCACAAAGTCGGCAGCCTTTTGCACAGAGTGTGCCAAGGGTACTTCGTGCAGCGCATCCGCCGCCAGAATGGAAGAAAACAGGTCGCCTGATCCATGGTGTGGTTTTCCGGCGGTCTCTGTGAGACATACGGTGCTCCTGCCGTTCTCCCAGATGTAATTTAATATGTTTTCACCCTGCGGAATGCCTGTGATGACGATGCTCAGAGAGTCGGAAGCTTGCAAATGAGAGTGTTTGTGCTGTTTGGTCTTACGAAGGGCCAGTTGATCGCAGAGCGCAGAAAGCTCACGTTCTGACCAGCAGCCCTCTTTATAGGGGGTATCTGTGAGAATGCAGGCCTCGGTGATGTTAGGGGTCAGGATGTCTGCCGTCGAAGCCAGCTCCTTCATGGCATCCTTGTGCGCTGCTGTGACAGAGGAGTAGGTTTGCCCATGGTCACCCATGACAGGATCCAACAGGAAAACAGGATAAGCATTCCTGCTTCTCATGACAACGCCGGACCAGAATTTTTTTGTGATCTGTACCTGTTCGGGACTTCCCAGAAAACCGCAGTACAGACCGTCGAAGGTAAATTGCTGCGTTTCCCATGCATGGAGATATTCGGGCATGCGGTCGGTGTAGTCGTCAAAGTAGCATGTGGGGAACGCCAGATGATTTGACAGGACAGAAGTAGGCACAGGGCATGCCTGTACCTGCATTACACTTACAACCGGAAGGGATATTGTTGTGGAGCATCTGCCGAAGCCGGCAAAGCTGTTGATAATGGCAAGCCGGGGGACGCCCCCGGCTTTTGCCTGTGAAGTATTAGTGATCATATTTTGTCAGCCTCCGGTGTCACCTGAACGAATAAACCTGATTTTTTCAACGCCGGGCGAAGGGCGACATAGAAGACAGAAGCTGCCACTACGGCGACTACGGCATTGACACTTGTGGTGACAGTGCTCATTTTGGCAAGTGCGGATGAAATGTCCTGAGGAACACCCAGGAGATACATCTTATAAAAATATCCTACCAGCGGGTCGGCGACCACATTAAAAGCCATCCCTGCAATGCATGCGGCAACAGTAGCCCCGGTTACATACTTGGGAGAATGAGAACGGCTGAGTTTGAAGATTTTGTGAGCCACCAGCCCCACGATCAGTCCGATACAGAGCTTGAGCAGGAAAGTCTTGGGTGCACTGGTCACATAGGCTGTGGTCAGATCGGCAACCGTCATGCCGACGGCACCGGCCAGACCGCCCCAGTAACCGCCCAGCAGCAGGGCTGCCAGCACGCAGAATACGTTGCCGAAGTGAAATGCCGTTTTTTCCGGTCCTACCGGGATGTCTATTTTGAAAAAAGCAAAGCCGATGTAGCAAAGAGCCGCAAGGAGTCCTGCCTGTGTCAGGCGTCTGATATCGGCCTTTTGGGCTGCAGTCTGCCCTACAAATGCATTATAGAGACCTTTGACCGTCAGTATGACAGCTGCAAAGAGCAAGGTCAAGCCGTAGGAATAGGGCTTCTCAAGCTGTAACTTTTTGTCGGAAAGATCGTCTTTCTGACGGTTCAATTCAACCAAATCTCCTTTGGCGGTGCCGGCCTCCGCGTCAGCAATCTGCTCCTTGACTTCTGTGAGTTGAAGACCGATCTCCTTGGATTCGGCATAACTGGAGTTGTGGGTATATACGGTAAAACAGATACCGCAGACCAGCAATATCAGTCCGATGATCAATAATACTTTGCTTTTCTTCTTTTCCATGGTGAATTCTCCTTTATTTCCTGTGTCGAATACAAGATAACACAAAAATGGCATGGCAAAAAGTGCCACAACAGAACTTTTTTACCATGCCAGTTAAAGAAAAAAACAGGATGAAAATGAATAGTTACTATGATATAATAGTTACATGCACTTGTGCGGAAAAGAGGTCGTTATGAAGATATTAGTGATAAACGGAAGCCCCAAAGGGCAATACAGTGTTACCCTGCAGACCGTTCTCTATCTGGAGAAGCTCCATCCGGAGCATACTTTTGAGGTGCTCCACGCAGGGCAGAGGATCAAGATGCTGGAGAAAGATTTTGCTCCGGCAGCAGAGGCGATTGGACAGGCGGATCTGTTGCTGTTCGCTTATCCCGTATATACATTTATTGCACCGTACCAGCTTCACCGTTTCATAGAGCTTATGAAGGAGAGCGGCGTCTCTGTGTCGGGCAAATTCGCGGCACAGGTTTCTACCTCCAAGCATTTCTACGATGTGACGGCCCATCAGTACATCAAAGACAATTGTCAGGATATGGGCATGAAATATGTTGGTGGCTTGTCTGCGGACATGGATGATCTTTTGTGCGACAAAGGCAGAAAGGAAGCGGAAGACTTTCTTGATTTTGTGAGCTTTTGCGTGGAGCAGGACAGCTATGAGGCGTTTCCGGAGTCGCTGCCTGCAGCGGCGCATGTACAGGTGACATCTCTTGACGTGGAAGCCGGAGATCAGGAGAAAAACGGTGACGTTGTGATTCTCACCAACTGTGAGGAGAGTGACAGACAGCTGCAGAATATGATTGCCCGCTTTCAGGCGGTACTTCCCAGAAGGAGCCGTGTGGTAAATATCCGTGAATATCCTTTCAGGGGTGGCTGCCTTGGCTGCTTTCACTGTGCCGTTTCCGGAAAATGCGTTTATACAGACGGTTTTGACGAATTCCTGCGCAACGATATTCAAAAGGCTGATGCTATAGTTTGCGCTTTTACTATTAAGGATCACTCCATGGGCGCATCATTCAAACTGTACGATGACCGTCAGTTCTGTAACGGTCACCGCACCGTAACCATGGGCATGCCGGTAGGCTATCTGATAAGCGGCGATTACAGCCGGGAGTTTAATCTGCAGATGATCATAGAAGGTCGGGCACAGGTGGGAAGCAATTTCCTGGCGGGAGTTGCCACGGATGAAAAAGACCCGGACGGCGAGATCGACCGCATGGCGCAGCTTCTTTGCTATGCGTTGGATCATAAATACGTGCCGCCTCAGAATTTTTACGGGATCGGCGGAATGAAGATCTTCCGGGATCTGATTTGGCTGATGCAGGGAATGATGAAGGCTGATCACAGGTTTTACAAGGCTCACGGACAGTATGATTTCCCTCAGAAGAAGCGCGGCACGATGCTGAAGATGTATCTGGTGGGAGCACTGATCTCCTCCCCGAAGATCAAAGCCAAGATGGGAAATGCCATGAATGAGGGAATGATCGCACCCTACAAGAAGGTATTGGAGAGGGCGGACAGGAAAAATAATCCTTAAATAGGAGAAAAATACTTGACAACGGATTAGCGCGCTACTATAATAAAGTAAATTTAAAAGACCATGACGGAGACAGTACACATATTTGAAAGTCACAGAGAGCCGCGGAAGCTGAGATGCGGTACCGGTAGAATTTGTGTAAGATCCCTCCCGAGTCGCAGCACCAAAGCTCAGGCCGGTAGATGCTGACGGGTTCCTCCCGTGACAGAGGGCGCATATGTTGGTATGTCGTAAATGGACTTAAGTAAGCATAGCTTCTGCCGTTTACGGTAGAAGCTTTTTTAGAGAAATCCCTTTTATGGAAGTCTGATGTAAAGCAGCCAACTGTGTATATGCCGGTATGGCTGTTTTTGATATCATTAGTTTGGACAAAAAGGAGAAGCATATGAGCGACACAATTGAGATCAGATGGCATGGCCGCGGAGGTCAGGGTGCGAAGACAGCAGCGCTTTTGCTTGCGGACGTAGCATTTAAGACAGGTAAATATGTACAGGGATTTCCCGAGTACGGACCGGAGCGTATGGGCGCACCCATTACGGCATATAACAGGATCAGCGACAAGCCCATGACGATCCATTCCAATATCTACAGTCCCGACTATGTGGCAGTGGTGGATGATACGCTGCTGGAGGCCATTGACGTGACCCACGGACTGAAGCCGGAGGGCGCTATCGTGGTAAATACACAACGTGACAGGGAAGAAATCATCAGGCATCTGCGCGGTTACGCCGGCAAGGTGGTAACCCTCGACGCCAGAAAGATTTCCGTGGAAGCCCTTGGGAAGTATTATCCCAATTCTCCCATGCTGGCGGCTATGGTCGCTGTGTCGGGAGTGATGGCGCCGGAAGTATTTTTGCAGGAAATGAGAGCTTCTTTTGAACATAAATTTGCCAAGAAACCCGAAGTGATCGAAGGTAACATAAAGGCCCTGGAGCTGACCTTTGAGGCAATCGGACAGAAAGGATAAGAATCGATGAAAGCAACAGATATCAACGAAAAGAGCCCCTGGCAGGATATCACAGAGGGCAATCAGATTTATGAAGCGGCAACCTCCAGACATTTTTGTACCGGCGAGTGGAGAACTTCCACCCCTGTGACGGATTGGGACAAATGCAGACAGTGTCTTTTGTGTGCACCGGTTTGCCCGGATTCTTCTATCCCTGTGCGTGAGGGAAGGAGACTGGAGATCGACTACGATCACTGCAAGGGCTGCGGCATCTGCTCCAAGGTTTGTCCTTTTGGTGCGATTACCATGAAGGAGGGCAAGTAAATGGCGATCAGAGAGAGATTATCAGGAAACGAAGCAGTGGCATATGCCATCAGGCAGATCAATCCGGATGTCATGCCGGCGTTCCCAATCACACCTTCTACGGAAATTCCCCAGTATGTGGCAAACTACATTGCCAACGGAGAGATTGATACAGAATTTATCCATGTGGAAAGTGAGCATAGCTCAATGTCCGCTGCACTGGGCGCTTCGGCTGCCGGTGCCAGAACACTCACGGCTACTTCTTCCTGCGGACTTGCCCTGATGTGGGAGGAACTGTACGTGGCAGCCTCCGACAGGCTTCCCATTGTGCTCGCACTGGTAAACAGAGCGCTGACAGGCCCCATTAACATTAACGCAGACCATTCGGACAGTATGGGTGCGAGGGACAGCGGATGGATCCAGATCTATGCAGAGTCCAATCAGGAGGCTTACGACAACTTCCTGCAGGCTTTCCCCATTGCGGAGCATAAGGATGTAAGACTTCCGGTAATGATCTGCCAGGACGGTTTTATCACCAGCCACGGTGTGGAAAACATCCTGCTCACTGAGGATGACAAGGTAAAAGAGCTGGTGGGCGAATATGAGCCGGAGCATTATCTGCTGAACAAAAACGAGTCCATGGCGGTGGGACCTTACGCCGTATCCAACTATTATATGGAGACCAAACGTGCTCAGAGACAGGCCATGATCAATGCCAAAAAGGTCATTCTGGAGACGGCTGCCAAGTTTGAAGCGCTGACCGGCAGAAAATACGGATTCTTCGAAAGCTACCGCATGGAGGATGCGGAGTATGCAGTGGTGATCATCGGCTCTGCTGCAGGTACCTGCAAGGCGGCTGTGGATCAGCTCCGTGAGTCCACCGGCAAGAAGGTGGGTCTTGTAAAGATCAGAGTGTTCCGTCCCTTCCCCGAGGAAGAGCTTGCTGAGGTGCTGAAAAATATGAAAGCCGTAGCGATCATGGACAGATCGGAAATGTTCTCCGCCACTAGCGGTCCTCTGGGGGCAGAAGTCCGCGCAGCCTTATACAGTGCGAAAGCGCAGACTGAGGTTGTGAATTATTTTTACGGACTGGGTGGAAGAGATATCACAGTGGAGGATTTCTACAGTGTTTACGAGAAATTGGAAACCATAGCGGATACCCACGAGATCACAGATATGTACGGCTATATCGGGCTTCGCAGCGCCGGGGAGGAATAGAATGGAAAAAGCATACAACTTAAAAGAAGTAATGAACAGGCCGGAAAGACTGGCTCCCGGACACAGAATGTGTGCCGGCTGCGGCGGTACGGTGGCTGTAAGAGCGGTGCTCAGAGCCCTTCACCCGGAAGACAAAGCCGTGATCGGCAATGCCACGGGCTGCCTGGAAGTATCTACTTTCATGTACCCTTACGTGGCGTATGAGGACAGTTACATACATAACGCATTTGAAAACGCAGGTGCAACTCTGTCCGGTGTGGAGACAGCATACCGTGTGCTGAAGAAAAAAGGCAAGATACAGGACAATTATAAGTTTATCACTTTTGGCGGAGACGGCGGAACCTATGATATCGGTTTTCAGTCACTGTCAGGCGCCATGGAGCGCGGCCATGATATGGTCTATGTCTGCTACGACAACGGCGCCTACATGAACACCGGAACCCAGCGTTCCTCCGCAACCCCTCAGTTTGCCGACACCACCACCACACCATCCGGCAAGGTGTCTGCAGGAAAAGTCCAGATCCGCAAGGACCTTGCGGCAATCATGGCAGAGCATCACATTCCTTATGTGGCACAGACTGCCTATACCGCCAACTTCAAGGATATCCATACCAAGGCTGAGAGAGCCATTTATACACCGGGAGCGGCGTTTTTGAATGTGCTGTCCCCCTGTCCCAGAGGATGGGGTTATGACTCTTCTGAGCTGATGACAATCAGCAAATTGGCAGTTGACACTTGTTATTGGCCGCTGTTTGAGGTGATCGACGGTAAATGGAGACTCAGCTATGAGCCCAAGAACAAGCTGCCCATTGAAGATTTCCTGCGTCCCCAGAAGAGATTCAGGCACCTGTTCAAGAAGGGAAATGAGGAGCTGATCGAGCAATTCCAGGCAGAGGTGGACAGAAGATTTGAAGAGCTGAAGGCTAAGTGCCGATAAGAGAGCAGGAATAATTTTGAGGTCGTCAAAACACTGATATTTACAAGGTATAAGCGTAGCGGCGGCAGGGAGAAATCTCTGCCGCCGTTAACTATAGGTAAATAGAATATACTCTGAAATTCCACTTCCCCAAAACGAAAATTTGTTGATTTTGGGAAGTGAAAATATGACGAAAAATGATTTAACCATAGCGGCAAAAATGTCCTCAGTGTTGTAGGAAATAAAGAATGTTCTAGATGCCGCTCGTAACAATGTGGCACGGTACATAAACAATGAACTCTTGAATGCCTATTGGAATATTGGCCGTATCATTTGTGAATTTGAGCAATCCGACTCTGCGCGAGCAGATTATGGAAAACAAACACTCAGAACGCTGTCAAAGGAACTTACGAAAGAATTTGGCAAAGGATTTTCTGTGTCAAATATTCAGTTTATGCGCAGATTTTATCAGACGTATCAAATTCAACAGACAGCGTCTGTTAAATTGAGTTGGTTCGCATTATTGTGAATTACTTTCGATATCGGATACAGATAAACGTACCTTTTATGAAAAAGAAGCTATCAATTTCAATTGGTCTGTCCGAGAGTTGAAAAGACAAATTGAAAGTTCCCTCTTTGAACGTCTGTTGCTTTCACGTGGCGATGTAAACAAGGAACAGGTGATCCAACAGGTGGAGACTGTTTTAGAAAAGTGGCATGAGGGGAAAAGAACGGAAGATATTTGATAGGGGGATTTTAAGCGTATATTTATTTACCTTATGAGTCGAAGTATTTCGATTTCCTATCTTGACAAATCTCTCCAAAACCTTTATATTTAACCATAAGTCAAGATGAAATCGGCATTGACGAAGAGGAGTACGCATTACCCCTTACCAGAGAGAACGCTCATATCGTTACAGATAAGCTGCGAGAGTGTTTTAAGGAAAGGATGCGGAAGGTAGCTTCCGAGCCTGAGAGCTGAAGTGGCAGTAGGCTTTCACGGATTATCCCCGTTAAAGGATAGGACTTTACTGGAAGTCACTTAAGGCAGCCGCAAGGCTGTGAACAAAGGTGGTACCGCGTTGATGACGCCCTTTGCTGAATTTTTCAGCAGAGGGCTTTTTTATGTAATAAGAAATTCCTCCGAATTTCTTATTACATAAAAAAGCACTCCGCGTGGATCGCACTGCGGCGGAACGGAAACGGTCTGCTTTGCAGACCCGCCGCAGGCGGAGAATTTCGCAAAGCGAAATTCTATCTTATGTTACCACCGCCCGGTACATGTTTTATACAGAAAGGAGCACATATGAGCAAAGAATTAGCCAAGACCTATGACCCCAGCGGCATAGAAGACAGATTGTATCAGAAATGGCTGGATAAGAAGTATTTCCATGCCGAAGTAGACCACAGCAAGACACCGTTTACCATCGTGATACCGCCCCCGAATATCACAGGTCAGCTTCACATGGGTCATGCCCTGGACAATACTATGCAGGATATCCTGATCCGTTATAAGAGAATGCAGGGTTACAATGCCCTCTGGCAGCCCGGAACCGACCACGCCAGCATTGCCACCGAAGTAAAGATCATTGAGAAGCTGAAGTCGGAAGGCATCGACAAGCACGATCTGGGACGTGAAGGGTTCCTTGAGAGAGCCTGGGAATGGAAGAAGGAGTACGGCGGACGTATCATCAGCCAGCTTAAAAAGCTGGGATCTTCCTGTGACTGGGACAGAGAGCGCTTCACCATGGACGAGGGCTGCAACAAGGCCGTAACGGAAGTATTTGTAAAAATGCACGAGAAAGGTTATATCTACAAAGGCGCCCGCATGATCAACTGGTGTCCTGTATGTAATACCTCTATCTCCGATGCAGAAGTGGAATATCAAGAGCAGGCAGGACATTTCTGGCATATCAAGTACCCTCTGATGAATGAGGACGGTAGTGTAAGCACCACTGAATTTCTGACTTTTGCCACAACCCGTCCGGAGACCATGCTGGGTGATACCGCAGTGGCCATTCATCCCGAAGATGACAGATATACGCACCTGATCGGCAGAAAAGTAATGCTTCCTCTGATGAACAGAGAGATCCCCATTGTCACCGATACTTATGTAGACAGAGAGTTCGGTACCGGTGTGGTAAAGATCACTCCCGCTCACGACCCTAACGACTTTGAGGTTGGAAAGCGTCATGATCTGCCCATTATCAATGTGATGAACGACGATGCTACCATCAATGAAAACGGCGGCAAGTTTGTGGGAATGGACCGTTACGAGGCCAGAAAAGCCATCGTGGCAGAGCTGGATGAGATGGGACTTCTGGTTAAGATCGAGGATCACAGCCACAACGTAGGTACCCATGACAGATGTAAGACCACCATTGAGCCCCTTGTAAAGGAACAGTGGTTTGTAAAGATGGAGGAGCTGATCAAGCCTGCAAGAGAAGCCGTTAAGAATGGTGAGATCAAGCTCATCCCCGAGAGAATGGAAAAGAACTACTACAACTGGACTGACAATATCCGCGACTGGTGTATCAGCCGTCAGCTGTGGTGGGGCCACAGAATCCCTGCTTACTACTGTGATGAGTGTAAGGAAGTGGTTGTGGCAAGACAGGCACCTTCCGTATGTCCTAAGTGCGGATGTACCCACCTGACACAGGATCCGGATACCCTGGATACCTGGTTCTCTTCTGCGCTGTGGCCGTTCGAGACTCTGGGCTGGCCGGAGCAGACCGAAGACCTGAAGTATTTCTATCCCACAGATGTGCTGGTAACCGGTTATGATATTATCTTCTTCTGGGTTATCCGTATGATCTTCTCCGGATATGAGCAGATGGGCGAGAAGCCTTTCAAGACCGTTCTCTTCCACGGACTGGTAAGAGACAGTCAGGGCCGCAAGATGTCCAAATCTCTGGGCAACGGTATCGATCCTCTGGAGATTATTGACAAGTACGGTGCCGATGCGCTGAGACTGACACTGATCACCGGTAACGCTCCCGGCAACGATATGCGCTTCTACTATGAGAGAGTGGAAAACAGCCGTAACTTTGCCAACAAAGTATGGAATGCATCCCGCTTTATCATGATGAACATGGATACTGCGGCTGCTGCCGGCAGGCAGATCACCGTTCCGGCAGCAGAGGAGCTTCAGCCCGTTGACAAGTGGATTCTGTCCAAGCTGAACACCCTGGCCAAAGATGTCACCGACAATATGGACAATTTTGAACTGGGTATTGCGGTACAGAAAGTTTACGACTTTATCTGGGATGAGTTCTGTGACTGGTATATCGAGATGGTAAAACCCCGTCTTTACAATACGGACGATGCTGCCAGCCAGAATGCGGCTCTCTGGACCTTAAAGACTGTGCTCATCGATGCCCTGAAGCTGCTTCATCCTTATATGCCTTTCATCACAGAGGAGATTTTCTGCACTCTCCAGAGCGAGGAAGAGTCCATCATGATCAGCAGCTGGCCTGCATACCGTGAGGACAGAAACTTTGCGAAGGAAGAGAAAGATATCGAGATCATCAAGGAAGCAGTAAGAGGTATCCGTAACATCAGAAGCGAGATGAACGTTGCGCCCAGCCGTAAGGCAAGTGTGTACGTTGTCAGCGAGGATGAGAGGATACTGGATACCTTCACGGAAGGTAAACTGTTCTTTGCCTCCCTTGCCTATGCAAACGATGTGACCATGCAGAGTGACAAGACCGGCATTGCCCAGGATGCAGTATCTGTTGTGATCCCCGGCGCAACGCTGTATATGCCTTTTGCGGATCTGGTAGATATCGCACAGGAGATTGCCCGTCTGGAGAAGGAGGAAAAACGTCTCCAGGGTGAGCTTTCCCGCGTAAACGGAATGCTTTCCAACGAGAGATTTATCTCCAAGGCTCCCGAAGCCAAGATTGCGGAGGAAAAAGAGAAGCTCGCAAAGTATACCCGGATGATGGAGCAGGTGAAAGAGCGCCTGGCTCAGCTCAGATAAGAGTTGTGAGGGCAGACTTTGTCTTCAACTAAAAAATAGCAACGAGTCCGGCAGAAGCACGACCGCATCGGTTTTCTTCTGCCGGCTTTTGTGTTTTTAAGCAAAAGCTTGCATTTTCCGGTGATTGCTTTATAATTTTATTGAAGGGGAAAAGGAGCGCAGTTTTTATGGTAAAGCAGCAGATTACCACCTTTGAACAGTCGGTGGATTATTTATATCAGGTTCCCAGGTTTACATCCAAGAATACCATGGAAGACACGAAGAAGTTTTTGAGGGAGTTGGGTAATCCGGACCGAAAGCTTCGCATCATACATGTGGCGGGAACCAACGGCAAAGGCTCCGTATGTGCCTATATGAGGTCCATCCTTGAGGCGGCAGGCAAGAAGGTGGCGGTTTTTACATCCCCTCATCTGGTGGATATCAGGGAACGGTTTGTGATCGCCGGCAAGATGCCGGAGAAGGATAGATTTCTGGAAGTGTTCCTGAACATCTATGAAAGACTGAACTGGGCAGAACTGGAGGCAGGCAGAGGGTACCATCCCACTTTTTTTGAGTATCTGTTTTTTATGGCGATAATTCTGTTTGCCGAAGAGAAGACGGACTACTGTATTCTGGAGACGGGACTTGGCGGGCGCTTGGATGCCACCAACAGCGTGAGTAAAAAGGAACTCTGTGTGATCACCAGGATCAGTCTGGATCACGTGGAGTACCTGGGTGATACCGTGGCAGAAATTGCCGGAGAGAAGGCAGAGATCCTTGCAAAAGGGGCGCCTTTGGTGTACTGCGACGGAGATCCTGAAGCTTCTGCGGTTTTTGAGGAGAAAGCGTTTTCTCTTGGGGTAAAAACGTATCCCGTGTCGAAAACGCACTATACAAATTTAAAATTTAATAATAAAACCATTGATTTTTCGTTGCAATACCGCTATGATGAAAGTGTTAGGTTTACGATAGCGACGATTGCGCCTTATCAGGTGGAGAACGCTTCTTTGGCAGTACGTGCCGTGGAAGTGCTTGATGAGCGGCAGGAGATTTCCACGGAGCATGTCAGAGAAGGGCTTTTGCGCTGTTTCTGGGCCGGGCGGATGGAAGAGGTTCTTCCCGAAGTCTATGTGGACGGTGCGCACAACGAGGATGGAGTCAGGGCCTTTCTGGAGGCGGTGGCTGCAGACGGCTGCGGTGCCAGGAAGCTGTTGTTCAGCGTAGTGTCGGATAAAGATTATGAAAGCATGCTGGAGAGGCTGGTGAAGTCCGGATTGTTCCGGGAGATTGCCATTGCAAGGATGAAAGGAAGCCGTGCTGCTTCCCTCGCATGTCTGGAAGAAATAATGCGTAGATACCCGGGGCGTGCATATACTTTATATGAAGATGTGGGCACAGCCCTTCACGAGTTGGTAACAGGCAGGAACGGTATGAGGATCTATATCGCAGGCAGCCTGTACCTGGTCGGAGAGATTAAGGAGTTGGTGAATCATGATCAATTTTGAAGAAGAACTGAAGAAATTCCATCCTATCCTTGAGGTTGAGGATGCGGAGGAAGCAATTTACAACCAGGATCTTACAGATATGGCCGATCTTCTGGTGAAGATGGTCAAGGAATCAAAAGACAGGGATAAGGAATAGGGGATAGGTTATGTTTTGTTATAATTGCGGATGCAACTTATCGGAGCATGACTTCTGCACAGCCTGTGGCGTGGATGTATCCTTGTACAAGAAGATTATGCTGGTGTCCAATATGTATTACAACGAGGGTCTGGAGAAGGCGAACGTCAGAGACTTATCCGGAGCCGTTATCAGTCTGCGCCAGAGTCTGAAATTCAACAAGGCTAATGTGGAAGCCAGGAATCTGCTGGGTCTGGTGTATTTTGAAATGGGAGAAGCGGTCGCGGCTCTCAGTGAGTGGGTTATCAGTAAGAATCTGAGACCTGAGAAGAATATTGCGGACGACTATATCAACATGATCCAGTCCAGTGCGTCCAGACTGGATATGATGAATCAGACCAGTAAGAAATACAATCAGGCATATCAGTATTGCCTCCAGGGCAGCAAGGATCTGGCTGTTATCCAGTTAAAGAAGGTTCTCTCCATGAACCCCAGACTGGTAAGGGCCCATCAGCTGCTGGCACTGCTCTATGTTGATTCGGAGCAGTGGGATAAGGCCAAGAAGGAACTGAAGAGGTGTCTGGATATTGACAGAAACAATACCCTTGCACTGCGTTATATGAAAGAAGTGGATATGGTTCTGGCGCCGGATGCGGCCGGAAGACCTACCGTAGGGCGTAAAAATGACGATTCCGTTCGCTACCAGAGCGACAATGAGATCATTATCCAGCCTCTTTCCGTGAAAGAGTCCAAGCGCAGCGGTTTTGCCACCCTTCTGAATGTTGCACTGGGTATCATTATCGGTGTGGCCGCAGTGATATTCCTGATCATGCCGGGTAAGATTGCAGAAGTCAATAACGAGGCGAACAACAAGATCGCTGACATTGGCAATCAGCTGGACGATAAAAACTCCACCATCGTGGATCTGGAGAAGCAGATCGCAGACCTTGAGGGGCAGGTAGATGACCTGAACCGGGAAGTAGACGGTTATGTAGAGGTCTACGGTGCACAGGGAAGCATGGAGAAGCTGCTGGCAGTGGTCACGGAATATCTTGAGAACGGAGATTACGCGGCGGCGGGAGAAAGCCTGGATAAGATTGCGGAGGACACTGATCTTACACAGACATCTGAGGCTTTCGGAGGACTTTACGACGCGTTGTTTGCAGCAGTCGGTCCTCAGCTTGCCAAGGATCATTATGACACCGGTTATGCTGCCTATGCTGCTAAAAAATATGAGGAGGCACTTCCGGATCTGGCCAGTGCTGCACACTATGACCCCAATCATCAATATGCCCTGTACTATCTGGCGCGGACTTATCAGAGACTCGGCAGCAACAGTGAGGCAATCGATGCCTACAAGCTGGTGATTGAGAGGTTCCCCGGAGAGAAGGTGGCTCAGGATAGTCAGAAGTATTTGAATAACCTTACGGACTGATAAATCATTTATTGTTTAAGATACCGAAGAAGAAACCTGTGGAATGAGAAGATTCCACAGGTTTTTTGCATAAAAACGCTTGCAAAGATTGCATTGCGCCGGACGGAAAGGAGGAAGGATATGGACGAGTTTCAGGTGATCGATCATTATCTGGTGGTCAGACTTCCCGAGGAGATAGACCATCACAGAGCAGGATACATTTGTGAACAGGCAGACAGATATATTGCGGGAGAGCAGGTGAAGAATGTGGTATTTGATTTTGAGAATACCAGATTCATGGACTCCTCCGGAATCGGGATCATCATGGGGAGGTATAAGAGGATCTCATGCTTTGGAGGTAAGGTATATGCAGTACATATGGATAGGCAGATAAAGAGGGTATTGAGCCTTTCGGGAATTGATAAATATGTTGAAATGGTAAATGGAAAGGAGTGAGATGTGTATGGAGCGGACATGCTTGAAAAACGAAATGACACTGGAATTTGATGCGGTATCCAGCAACGAAAGTCTGGCGAGAGTGGCGGTCGCAGCATTTGTGTCATCACTGAATCCTACAGTGGAAGAGGTCAATGATATTAAAACGGCAGTGTCTGAGGCGGTGACCAACTCCATCATTCATGGGTATGAGAACCTGTACGGATATGGGAAGTATGGGGAAAATAAACCGGCTTATATCATCATCCGCCCGGGAAAAGTAAAAATGTGCTGCCGATTGACAGAGGATCTTTTAGAGATAGAGATAGAAGATGAGGGCTGTGGTATCGAGGATGTCGACAAGGCAATGGAGCCATTGTTTACCACGAAGCCGCAGTTGGAGAGATCCGGCATGGGATTTGCTTTTATGGAAGCGTTCATGGATGATCTGGAAGTGGAAAGCGTTCCCGGGAAGGGGACAGTGGTGCGCATGAAGAAAAAGCTGGGATGCAGCGCGTGGATCAGTGAGGAATAGATTATGGAGGAGGTATCAGTACTGATCGCCAGATCACAGTCCGGAGATAAAGGAGCAAGAGAAGTACTGATCGAGAAAAATTTGGGACTGGTTCACTCTATCGTCAGGAGATTCCTGGGAAGGGGATATGATCCGGAGGATCTGTTTCAGATCGGAACCATCGGACTCATCAAATCCATCGATAAATTCGACCTTCAGATGGGAGTGAAGTTTTCTACCTATGCGGTGCCGATGATCACCGGGGAAATCCGGCGATTCTTAAGAGATGACGGCCCTGTGAAAATATCCAGAACCTTAAAGGAAAATGCCGTAAAAGTAAAGGTGACACGTCAGCGGCTGCAGGGGGAACTTGGGCGTGAGCCGACTATGAGTGAGATTTCGGAAGGATGCGGCCTGTCAAGAGAAGATATCGTATTGGCCATGGAAGCCGGATGTGAGGTGGAATCGCTGTATGCAGCAGTGTACCAGGATGATGGGAGTGAGATATACCTGGTGGACAAGGTGGTGCAGGGTGAGAACGGCGCGGTGGGCAGCAGTGTCGTGTCCGGCAGCAGGGATGACGAAAAGGAACGCTTGCTGGATCATATGCTTTTACAGGAGCTTTTGGCGACGCTTTCCGAACGGGAGCGCCAGTTGATCCATATGAGGTATTTTCAGAATCGGACACAGAGCTATGTGGCCGCATGTATGGGGATCAGCCAGGTGCAGGTAAGCCGTCTGGAGAAAAAAATCTTACTGCGGATGAGAGAATGTGCGGGACAGACATAAGAGTCTTAATATTTTATAAAGATGAGGAACCCTCTTTTCTTGAGATGCAATTTCGGCTATATTGATAGTGTAGGAGTTGTTCCCGTATGGCAAAAGAGGAGAGTACCAATGAAATGGAATCAGGTTTGGAAGATACTTTTGGTTGTTTTGAGCAGCATTGCTTTGATCTTGTTGATCATATATATTGTAATGGCTATAGGGATGAGGGATAGCGATAAAGAAGCGGTGTCTGAGCAGATCACTCAGACATACACCAGAGAAGAAGTGGACGCTATGCTGGAGAAGGCCACAAAGGCGGCGAGAGAGAAGGCGAAAGAAGAGGAAGCCAGGCGTATTCTGGGCGGAATCCGGCACAACCTTTCGGAGGGACTGGCAGCGGCGAAAGCACTGAGACCTTTTTATCCGGACCATGCTCTGATCTCTGTGGGGGGAATGATACAGTTCTTCCCCATTCAGGAGGGTATTCGCCTCAATTCTTACTCGGAGGATAATCTGGTAAAGACAGAGAACGGCGAGCTTCAATATATGCAGGGAGAAAAGGTGATCTCACACAAGGGCATTGACGTGTCGTACCACCAGGGTGAGATCGATTGGAAGAAGGTGGCCGAAGACGGCGTGGAGTTTGCAGTCCTCAGAGTTGGACTTCGAGGCTACGGAACCGGCAAGGTGGCTGTGGACACGCAATTTGAGAACAATATAAAAGGTGCACTGGCAAATGACATCAAGGTCGGCGTTTATTTTTATTCTCAGTCCGTCAATGAGGAGGAAGTGATGGAGGAGGCAAGGCTGGTACTGGAGCAGATTGCGCCTTATAAGGTGACCGGTCCTGTTGTGTATGACGCAGAGAGAGTGGACGGAGCCCGGACATCGGAGTTGACCCGGAAAGAGCGCACCGACATGGCGGTGACTTTTTGTGAGGTGGTCAAGGAAGCCGGGTACCGCCCCATGATCTATCTGAACATGGATGTGGCTTTTACCATGCTGGAGCTGGAGAGGCTGGAGGATTACGACAAGTGGCTTGCCCACTATGGCACGGAGATGTATTATCCTTACGACTATAAAATGTGGCAGTATTCCCAGACCGGGACCGTGGCGGGTATCAAAGGAGACGTGGATCTGAACATCAGCTTTGAAGATTGGGAGTAGAAAAATTCTTACTTATGTATATTTTTAACAGTTTTGCTCATAATAGGAGGGACAGAATACAAGGATATTTTTGCCGGTTCGCGGTATGGAAGGGGTAATGGATGGCGTCTGTTACGGTGTATATCAAATGCGACAGAAATGTGGAAGTGCAGTCGCCTGATGTTACGATCAAAGATCTGGGAAGCCTGCGCTGTGCTGACAAAGTTGTCTGCGCTAAGCTTAAGTCCTTGAAGGTACATCATTTTGCCAAAGGCGGTGTCAAGAGGTGTGTGCTCAGCATTCTCAAGGTGATCGAACTGATGGAAGAAGCATGTCCGGGGATCACGGTACAGGTGATCGGCGAAGCCGATGTCCTGGTGGAGTGGGTAGATGTGAACCGGCATAAGAAATGGCAGCAGTGGCCCAAGGTGGCGCTGGTATGTCTGGTAAGCTTTTTCGGCACAGCTTTCACCATTATGGCGTATCACAATGACGTGGGCATCAATGAGGTGTTTACGGAGATTTACCGTATCAGTATGGGCAGAGAACCGGGGGGGCTGAATATTTTAGAGGTGGCATACTCTGTGGGGCTCGCCGGCGGTATTATTGTATTCTTTAACCATATTGGGGGAAGAAGGATCACTAAAGATCCCACACCCATTGAAGTGGCAATGCGCAATTATGAAAAGGACGTAGACGATGCGCTGATAGAGACTGCCGGAAGGGAGGGGAAGGAGATCGATGCTTAGATATCTTCTCCTGATTCTGGTGGGAGCCAGTTTTGGAGTTTTGTCTTCGGCGGGTGTGTTTACGGTGTTGATAGCTGTTGGTCTGATCCCAAGATTTGCAGGGAAGACCCATACAAGCAGATATGTGTTTCTGTATGAAGAGATGGTGGTAATGGGGACTATCACCGGCTGTATCCTGAGTATTTTTAATGAATACAGTCAGGTGGGCGGTTTTCTTCGGGACACTTTGCCGAACTTTTTGGGGGTTTGGAATGTACTTGGTACTGTGTTCATGATTTTTTTTGGATTGTTTTGCGGTATGTTTGTGGGATGCCTTGCCCTGGCCATTGCAGAAATGCTTGACAGCATACCGATCTTTGCAAGGAGGGTATCCCTGCGGCACGGTATCGGACTGGCAATCTTGTCCATGGCGATCGGAAAGGCTGTGGGATCTGTATTCTATTTTTTATGGGAGTTTCACAGAACGGCATAGAAGTGGTAAAAGAGAAGAGAGGAAGGAAGACGATGGAAGAAGCAAAGAAACAGGAATACGAGAAATATGTGAAAAAGGTGACGCCCACACACAACCTGTGGCTGCAGATGGTAAAGGCATTTATCACAGGCGGTATTATCTGTACGCTCGGACAGGCAATCTTAACATATGCCACGGAAACCGCACAGCTTGACAAGCAGACTGCAGGCAGCTGGTGTTCACTGATCCTGGTGCTGATTTCAGTGCTTCTGACAGGTTTGAATATTTATCCCCGCATTGTGAAATGGGGCGGGGCAGGGGCGTTGGTTCCCATCACAGGGTTTGCCAATTCGGTTGCGGCACCGGCCATCGAGTTTAAAAGAGAAGGACAGGTCTTCGGAGTAGGCTGTAAGATTTTTACCATAGCGGGCCCGGTAATCCTGTATGGGATATTTGCAAGCTGGGTATTTGGAGTAGTATATTGGATCATGAAGTTGTTGGGAGTGGCGTAAGCCGCTCCTTATTTAAAATTCTAATACAGAGGAAAGAGGATGTTGTGATGTGTGAGAGAATACTGACTGACCAAAATTTAGTGGGATTCCGGAAATATTTACTTTTAGAGGAGAAAAGTCCCGCGACGGTTGATAAATACCTTCGGGATGTCCGTACATTTCTTGCTTTTGCAGGAAAGCAGGTTATAACAAAAGACGTCACGGTTGCATTTAAAAAGTCTCTGGAAGAAGCTTATGCAATCAGATCCGTCAATTCCATGCTGGCTGCCCTGAATTGTGTGATGGAATTTATGGGCTGGGGAGATTGTAAAGTGAAAACTTTAAAGCAACAGCTCCAGACGTATTGCAGTGAAGAAAAAGAACTGACCAGAAACGAGTATATGAGACTTTTGGAGGCTGCCAAAGAGAAGGAACAGTTGTATCTTGTGATGCAGACAATCTGTGGCACCGGTATTCGCGTTTCGGAGTTAAAATATTTTACAGTTGGGGAAGTGCGCCGTGGAGAAGTGTCGGTCCGATGCAAGAGTAAGACCAGAGTGGTGCTCGTGCCGGAGAAATTAAAAAAATACTTTTGAATTATGCTCAAAAGAAAGGAATAAGAGAAGGCGCTATCTTTGTAACCCGCAGTGGAAAACCGCTGAATCGCAGCAATATCTGGTGTCAGATGAAGTGTTTGTGTGAGAAGGCAGGAGTGAGTCCGTCCAAGGTATTTCCCCATAATCTTCGCAAGCTGTTTGCACGTACTTTTTACGGAATTGAAAAGGATATAGCAAAGCTGGCGGATATCCTTGGCCATGGAAATATTGAAACAACGCGGATTTATATTATGTCTACCGGTTGGGAGCATCGCAGGAAAATTGAGCACTTGGGACTGATTCTGGAAATATAGTGGCTTGTTGCTTAATACCACATAATGCAAATTATGTAGTGAAACGGGAAAGGGGAGAGTGCTGCATATGCAGGATTTGAGAGGAAAGCGTTTTGGCAGACTGTTGGCGGTGGAGCCTACACAAGAGCGGAGAAACAATGCGGTTGTGTGGAAGTGCAGATGTGATTGCGGAAAACCCGTGGAAGTAAGGGGAAATCTGCTGAGTAGCGGGCAGGTCTGCAGTTGCGGATGCAAAAAGACGGATCAGGACAAAAATAAGCCTTTGGAAAATCTGACATATCAGGATGATACCTGTATAGAATTTCTCAGGAATATATCAAAACCAACAAAGAAAAACACCACAGGCGTGCGAGGGGTCACCTTACAAAAGGATGGGAAATACCAGGTGACACTGAATTTTAGAAAAAAATACTATTATCTGGGACGCTATGATACTTTGGAGGATGCGGCAGCAGCCAGGAAGCAGGCAGAAGTCATGGTAGAGGAGTATCTTAAACGATTCGGAGGAGATTCTGCCTATTGACGAAAAGAGAAATCGTGGTAAAATCTTCTTAATAGCGGGGCCGGTTACGGATACCCCCGGAATGGAGATAACACATGGTTTACCTGTTTATTATATTGGCATTAGTGTGTCTGGGCGTTAAGGGCTATTGCGGGAAAAAAATAAGTATTTATGTAAAAAACACTGAGGATTCCTTTTTGTTCAATCTGGTGAGGATGCTGTTCTGTATTGTGATCGGTTTTGTGATCGTGAGCGCGGAAAACCGGGGCGGCAGCTTTGCGGTGGAGAAAGGGATGATTGGAATCAGCTTTTTGGCGGGTGTTTCCAACGTGGCATTTCTGGTGGGATGGCTTTTGGCGGTGCGGAAGAATACCATGATCACGGTAGACGTTGCATTAACTATCGGATCTATCATTCCGGCAGGGTTGTGTGCCCTGCTGTTTGATGAGACGGTCTCCTGGCAGAAGATGTTTGGTTTTGGGCTGATCATTCTGGCAACAGTGATTCTCTCAGGTTACAACAAGAGTGTGAAGACAAAAGTGGGCATTGCCGGAATTTTGCTGCTTGTGTTTACTGCTGTGGGAGATGGAACCATGAGCTTCAGTCAGCAGTTGTACAAACAATATTATACGGAAAACGGATTCCATAGCCATGGAGTGTATTACTCGAATTCACTGTATCATTTTTATACATACGTGTTTGCGGCATTGACCCTGTTGGCGATCTTCCTTGGCTGCAGCATAAGGCGTTTTTGCAGGCTGAAAAGAGAAGAGCGCAGCAACTTCTGGCCGGGGATCGCACATTGCCTGGTAAAACCGCTTCCCAGCATCGTGGTGATGGCGGCATGCCTGTTTGCAGCCAGCTATTTTCAGACGGTGGCAGCCAGCAACTATGGAATGCCTTCCCAAATCTTATATCCTGTCATGAAGGGTGGCGGGATCATCGGTGTGAACCTGATCGGCATGGCCTTTTTCGGAGAAAAGCTTACAAAGCGCAGTGTGTTGGGGTCATTGGTAGCCCTTTGCGGTATTGTGGCAATGAATGTACTGTGATTTATACATAAGAAATTTTGCTGAGTAAACAGGTGGTATCATTATGAATCTTTATATCTTGCGACACGGAGAGACCGAGTGGAATCTGCAGGGAAAGCTTCAGGGATCAGTGGATGTGCCGCTCAATGAAAATGGAATAAAGCTGGCGGAGAAGACGAGGGACGGTTTTTTGAGAGAGGGGATCACCTTTGATAAGGTGTTTACCAGTCCCTATGTCAGGGCGAGAAAAACGGCAGAGATCATTTTGGAAGACGGTAATTTTCCCATTGAGACTGACGCGGATATCCGGGAGATAAGCTTTGGACGGTATGAGGGGGCTTTGGTCCGGGAACTGCGCACGAGACCTGAGTACGAGAGGTTCAGCAAGTGTTTTGACGATCCGGTGCATTATCAGCCGGAGGCAGGGGCGGAGAGTTATCAGGAGGTGTTTGACCGTGTGAACAGATTCCTGACAGAACAGATCATGCCGCTGGAAGGGAAGTATGAAAACGTGCTGATTGTATGCCATGGAGGGGTACTCAGGGCATTTATCTGTATTATCAGGGAGCTTCCGCTGGAAGCGTTCTGGACTATCTCTCAGCCCAATTGCAGTGTCAATCTGGCGAAGCTTCGGGACGGAAGGATAGAGATGGTGGAAGAAAATCGTCTGTATTATGAACTGCAGAAGGATCCTGCAAGAGGTTTTGTATAAAGGTTCTTGCAGGATCTTTTTTATACAATAAGAAAGTCCTTCAGATTTCTTATTGCATAAAAAATGCTCCGCAGGGATCGCACTGCGGCGGAGAATTTCGCAGAGTGAAATTCTTGTTTAAATGCTTTCCTGCATGCGTTTGCGGTACTGAGCAGGTGAGCATCCGAACATTTGCTTGAAATAGGCACTGAAATGGGGATAACTGTGAAAACCGATTTTTTCGGGTATGGCATTCAGGGCGATATCGGTGTTCAGGATCAGTTGGCGCGCACGGTTCATCCGTACTCTCAGAAGGTAGTTGTGAAGGTTGGTGCCGGTATAGGCAAGGAACAGACGGTTTAAGTGATATTCGTGATAACCGGCCAAATCGGCAAGTGTCTTGTTGCTGATGTCCTCGGCGTAATGGGTTTCCAGATAATGAATAATAAGGTCTATCTTGGAAGGGGCTGTTGTTTTCCGGACTCTGTGGAGTTCTAACAACAGCTCCTTCAGTATGCTGCTGCAAAGCTCCGGGGCATAGAGGGTATTGCCGTTAAACTCCTGTTGGATTCTCTGAATGTGATGAGCGAAACGGCGCGCATCCTCCAGATAAAAGTGGTCATTCAGGAAGCTGCTGTCCTCTACATCGTCGAAGAAGATAGGGATCCGCACCGGGGCATCGGGTCGGGGCAGCTGTTGGCGGGGAAAGGATTCACGGTGGCAGTTGTGCTCCTGCGTCAGGTCAAAATTCAGGCAGATGGGAACAAACCCTTCCGGTGAGATAATGTTATATTCGCTTCCGCCGCAGCAGTAAAAAAGGGAGTTTGGAACCAGGGTGTAATGTCGTTTTTTGATAATCAGCTCAGCGTTCCCTTCCGTCACATAGAAGATCCTGCAATCGGTGATTCTTACGGGATTGTTATGGGATTTATAGTGGGTCGGGGATGCATATCGCAGAAAGGGATTCAGGTCGCAAAGTCGAATTCTCATTTGTTTGTTTTCCTTAAATTACTGTTTGGATTGTGAATGTATCTTATCATACTTTTGTGATAAATTAAAGATAGAATAGAGGAATTTGTGAAAAATTTTGGATAAAGGAGAGGAGAGCACTTGAGATATACGGTAGGCTTACAATACACGAGGGATTCTTTTATCGACTGTATCATAGAGAATAAGGAGCATATCAGCGAAGTTTATTTTGCCTGGAGCAATTTCCCTAACGGAAGAAGCAGCCAGCTGCAGAACGAAGAATTGACTCCCTGGGAACTTCAGGCAAAGCAGAGTCAGGTTCTTTCCAGGCTTTCCGAGAACCGGATTCCTTTAAATCTGCTGTTCAATGCCAACTGCTACGGCAGGGACAGCCAATCCAGGGCTTTCTTTCATAAGATAGGTGAAACCGTGGACTATATACAGAGTCACTTCGGCCTTAAGAGTGTTACCACTACTTCGCCGCTGATCGCCAAGTTTATCAAAAACAACTTTGAGGACGTTGCGGTGATCGCATCCGTAAATATGGAGATCGGAACCGTGCAGGGTATGGAGTATCTGGCAGAATACTTTGACGGATATTATATGAAAAGGGAGTGGAACCGGGATTTTTCCAAGATCAGGGAACTGAGCGGATGGTGCCGGGACAATCAAAAGTCGCTCCATATTCTGGCTAACAGCGGTTGCCTGAATCACTGTTCGGCCCACAATTTTCATGACAATCTGGTGGCCCACGAGCAGGAGATCGCGCAGATGGATAATGCTTATCAGTTTGCGGGAATCTGTAAGGAGTATTTAAAGGACGAAAAGCATTACCGGGCATTGATTGAGGATACCAATTTTATCCGCCCTGAGGATGTGTGCAAGTATGAGCCGTATTTTGCGTCTATGAAGCTTGCCACCCGGGTTAACAGAGCTCCGGAAATGGTGCTGAACAGTTATATCCGCGGAAAATACAGCGGAAATATCCTGGAGATCTTAGAGCCGGCGCATAGCATTTATCCCTATGTGCTGGAGAACGGAGAGCCTTTAAAACTGGTGCGGTTAAACGAGGAAGATTTCGTACAGTACAAATAAGGAATCGGAATTGTTATCGCGTATAGAAGACCTGAAAAAAGAAAGCAACAATTAAAATAAGATAAAGGAGAAGAACAGATGCTTACAAGCAAAATGATCAAGGAGGCTGCATTGGCAGCAGGTGCCGACAAGTGCGGTATCGCACCCATGAGCAGGTTTGACGGTGCGCCGGATGAAATGAATCCGCAATTTTTATTCCCTGAGGCAAAGAGCTGTATCGGCTTTGCGTTCCGGATTCCCAGAGGAGTGCAGAGAGGTATTGAGGAGGGAACCCAGTTTTTCCAGTATCCTTCCATGGCCTACGGGGGAATTAATGAGATCTTTGCCCCGGCAGTATTGTACCATGTGGGAAAAGTAATTGAAGATGCGGGATATGAAGCTTTTGTATACAGAAATACCGGCGGAAGAGGTGTGGTATCCGATATGGACGGAAGCCCCGGAAATACTTTGACACCTGAGGAACAGATTGACGTCTGTGAAAATGCCAAGGTCAGTACAACGCATCACAGGACTGTGCAGTTTACAAGACCTGCCAGAGAAGGGAATGTGGCGCCGGACCTGCAGTTTCAGTTCCGTCTGGCAGCGGTGGCCTGCGGATTGGGAGAGATCGGTTGGAGTAAAATGCTGCTGACACCTGAATTCGGTCCCTTACAGAGAGTGGCTTTCATCTTTACGGATGCGGAGCTGGAATACGATGAAATGTATAACGGTAAGCCGCTTTGCAGAAAGTGCGGTGCTTGTGTGAGAGAGTGTCCCGGCGGCTGTATTCCGGCCATGAACTCAGGAAAAACTGTTTCCGTCAATCTGGCCGGTAAGATCTGTGAGTGGGGCGATATTGATATGTGGCGCTGTTACGCTTTTTACACCCATGCAGGCAGATACTATAATCCCTTTGTTCCCAAGGAGGTATGGGATGCCAATGAGAACGGTGCACTGGATCTGATGGAGGGTGTTTCAGACGTAGCCGATGAGGAAAGCGTAGTAAAAGTATATACGGCATTACAGAAATACTTCCCCAGTTGGGTAGGTTATAACATGGCAAAATGCGGTGGCTGTATCAGAGCATGTGTTTCGATGCTGGAGAAGAAGGGCGGCTGCATGGAAGGCAGATTCGAGCAGCCTCTCCGTACGAAAAAAGCATGGAAACTGGACCGTTAAGCAGCAGATTGCCATATAACAGATGGTTTTTAAATGACATAAATTTATGGAGGAAATAGAGAATGTTGACGAGTGCGCTGATCAAGGAAAAAGCAAAAGAGCTGGGCGCCACCCTGTGCGGTATCGGCAGAATCTATGAGGAGGAAAATCCCCAACGAGATCCCCTGAAGATCCTGCCGGCGGCAAAATGCATCATCGGTATTGGTTTTGCGGTGCCCAAGGGCCTGTACAAAGCGATGGAGCAGAAGTCCCAGTACTACACCTATACCACATTGGGTGTTAAATACATAGACGAGGAGCTGGCGGAGATTTTTCTGCTGAAAATGAGTAGTCTGATAGAGAATAACGGTTATGATGCCTGTCTGCAGAAGCCGGTACCCAACCTGCGAATCAAGGGTGACAAGGCTACTAATCCCGAAGTGGCAGACACCTATGAACTGGTTCATGCGGTGCCGGTTGAGGAAGGAAAGCCCGCACCGGACGTGATTATTGACTTCGGCAAGGCTGCCAAAGCTTGTGGTCTGGGTGAGATGGGCTTAAACGGAAAGATCATCAATCGGGAATACGGCCCGTTTATGCGGTACTGTTTTATCATCACAGATGCACCTCTGGAGTGCGATGAAGCATTGGAAGATAACATCTGCGACAAGTGCGGAGCCTGCATCGAGGCGTGTCCCGGAAAAGCTGTCAGCGAGGATGGCCTGGATACCTGGCAGTGCAGTGTGTACTACAAAGGGGCTCACAAGTCCAATCCTTTTATGACCGAGGATTTCCTGAAGGATCATCCGGAAAAGGAAGCAATCATAAACGGAGAAAAGCGTTTCGATGCAGAGTCTGCAAGAGCGCTCTATCCGGAACTTCAGTTTCTTCCCAATACCCATTGGGGATACTCACCTTGCCTTTGCGGAAGAAAATGTGACATAGCATGCTACAGACATATTGTGGGGGAACTGTGATGAGAGAGGATATGAATAAGAAAATTATAGAACTTGCCAAGGCGAACGGCGCAGATATCGTCGGATTTGCACCGGCAGACAGATTTGACAGAGAGAATGCGATTTTCCGCATCATGCCTGAGACCAAGACGGTGATCGGTCTGGCGTTCCGGGTGCTCAGGGGCGCTTACCGTGGCGTGGAGGAAGGAAGTACCTATTATCAGTATACCACCATGGGTGTGGAAAATATGGAGGAGACCGTAATGCCCATGGCTCAGCTGAGAGTGTCAATGCTTTTGGAACAGGAGGGTTATACGGCAATTCCGCAGAAGCGTCATCAGCAGATTATGGCAGAGGAGAACAGCACCAATCCGGAGGTGGCTTACGACAGCATCTTCCGGGGAATCACCGCAGAAGCACAGATGAACTTTGAGGAGACTGCCGTAAAGTGCGGTCTGGGTGAGATGGGTCTGCATCATGCATTGCTGACTGACGAATTCGGTCCCATGGTGCGTTATTGTTTTGTGCTGACAGATGCGGAGCTTACTCCCACCCCGTTGGTGGAGCCTCATCTGTGTGACAAGTGCGGAGCCTGCGTCAAGGCCTGCCCGGGAAAAGCCATCGCAGAGGACGGAACCGTGGATCCCTGGCAGTGCAGTACCTATTATGCGGGAGCGAACGGAACCAAAAACCCTTTTATGCCGCCTGAGGCTTTCAGCAGCTTTGAGGATCGGATCAAGATCATTGCGGGCGAGGCAAATGTGACACCGGAAACGGCGAGAGCGATCATGGATGAGAACTATTTTTACCCGCCTGCCTGCCACGGTTATCACGCATCTATCTGCGGAAGAGCCTGTGATGTTGCCTGCTACGTCCATCTGGAAGAAAAGGGTGTGCTGACGAAGAAGTTCAAGACTCCCTTCCGGAAGAGAGAACCCTGGAAATTTGCGATCGAGGATTTCAAATAATAGAAAAGCATGGTATAACATTTAGGTGTTTACCAAAGGTTAGACCTTTTTAAGCGTAGCAGTTATAATGGCTGCTACGCTGTTTTTATACAATAAGAAATTTCTCCGAATTTCTTATTGTATAAAAACACTCCGTGTGGATGCGCACTCACGCGTACAAGGTAATTGTCGCTTTCGCGACCGCGCTCGGCGCGAGAGTCCGCAAGCGGACTCTTTGTTCTGTAGCAATGTGGATAACCTATATTCAACAGGGCTCATCGAACAAAGTTTCTCTTTGATTCGTTTTTCGTTGTAATATGTAATATATTTCTCTATAGTTTCCTTTAATTCGTCAAAACTATAGTATGTGATATATAATACATTTCTTGTTTTAGAAGTCCGAAGAAATTTTACATAACGGAATTATCATAGCAATTCCCTTTGCAAGTCGTACTTTGATCTTCTATAGGGACAATCAGAAGTGATTTCAATCGCTTTCTTTTGAGAAGATGGTACACTTTCTGCTGTTGGAGCATGACTAATTCCGTAATTTAATATTTCGCCGTTAAACATATCTGAGAACGGATGGAAGTATAGTTTTTTAATAATCATTCATCCTTATTCGTCAATCTCATAATATTTAAATTCTGTAGTATCAGTAGTAATTTTTTAATATGGTACAGTAGCATGAAAACCTTTATGAATTCAAAACTGTATTTTGCCATAAAAAACCGGCCTTCCAATCGTTAGATTTTTAGGTCTAATTTTTGGGGGTCGGTTTATACGGTGTGGGTTCATACGGGTAATGGTATTGGTCGGAATTCGAATCGTCCCTACCGGTTGTTTTTATTTGCAGGAGTTTATCTCAGGTATTTTCGTGACTAGCCACGATTCCGTTCTATAGCGTATTCGCTTGTATCTTAGATTATAATTAACGCCCCGGCATCAAACGTTTGAGCAGCTTTGGCTGCGAACTGGTGATGTCCGGGACGCTGTGTTTTGCTTTATCTGTTCAGGATCAGCTTGGTCAGTTCAACGGGATCAACAATCTTGCCGTCCTTGTATACGCGCATGTTGCCGGAAGCGATCTCGTCGATCAGGATTACTTCGTCATTGTTGTAGCCGAACTCAAACTTGATATCCCAAAGGTCAAGTCCGATGGACTTTAAGTCGTCTGCAACGATCTTAGTGATCTTCAGGGTCTGCTCCTTCATGCTTTCAAACATTTCGGGTGTCATGATGCCCAGTGCAGCCAGACCTTCGCCGGATACCAGAGGAGCGCCCAGCGCGTCGATCTTAAAGGTACACTCAACATATCCGCCTTCAAGATCCGTTCCGTCCTGAATGTACTCGCCGTATCTGCGGATGAAGCTGCCGGTAGCAACCAGGCGGCAAATTACTTCCAGACCGTGGCCGAATACGGTTCCGGGAAGAACTTCCATAGTAGCATTGTCCACATCGGCACTTACATAGTGGGTCTTGATGCCGGCTTCTTTTAACAGCTCGAAGTAGTGGATGGAAGTCTGAAGGTTGGCTTTGCCGATACCTTCGATGGTTAATCCAACACTGTTCTCACCGGGATCGAACACGCCGTCCTTGCCGGTGCAGTCGTCTTTAAATTTAAGCATTACATTGCCGTTATCCAGGCTGAATACATCTTTGGTCTTGCCTTCGTAGATTTTCTTCATTAGATTAATCTCCTTTATAAGTAGAAAAATATTTCCAACAATAATACTCTACCACATTTTGCGCTGTATGAAAATATTTTTTTTACCAAAATCTGAAGATTTGTTTGGGCAAATGAACGTCAATATGCTCAATAAGTGACGGGGGGAGGGGGGTCTGTATCTGTTGGACATATTATCGTGTCTTGTGGCATAAGTATGTACAACAAAAAGAGAACATGCCATGCTGCAAGGAAGCAGTGTGGAACGGGGGAAAACAATTGTTTGAACAGCAGCATATAGAAGAAGTTATTGCGTATTTTGGGGCCGACGGTCAAAAGGGGCTTACACAGAAAGAGGTTGCGCTGCGGCTTGCAAGGGACGGCAAAAATGAAATGAAGGCCGGGCGGAAGAAAACGCCGGTGCAGTCCTTTCTGGAGCAGTTGAACGATCCGCTGATCTACGTGCTGATCATAGCTTCGGCAGTCTCGGTTGTGTTAAAGGAAACCGGGGACGCAGTGATCATCGGCGTGGTAATCTTTATGAATGCCATTGTAGGTATGGTGCAGGAGGGGAAGGCACAGAAAGCTCTGGAAAGCCTGAAGAAACTGACCAGCCCGAGAGCGGTGGTGATCAGGGAAGGTGTCAGACAGGAAGTGGATGCTTCGCAATTGACTGTGGGGGATCTGGTCTGTCTGGAGGCCGGGTGTCAGGTGCCGGCGGACCTGAGGCTAATCAGAACAAGCAGCCTTAAGGTGGAGGAATCCTCCCTGACAGGGGAATCTTTGCCGGTGGAGAAGTCAGCCGCTTTTCTGGCAAAAGGAAATATTCCTCTGGGTGACAGACAAAATATGGCTTATATGTCCACGATCGTAACCTACGGCAGGGGAGAGGGTATCGTAACCGCTACGGGAATGCAGACCCAGATCGGACAGATTGCAGGGCTGATCACGGATAGTAAAGAGGAGATGACGCCCCTGCAGAAGAGACTGGGGGAGCTGGGAAAGCTGTTAAGTGTCCTTTCTCTTTGCCTGTGCGGCGCGCTTTTTGCCATAGCGGTTATCCAGAAAAGAGACGTAATGAAAATGCTGCTGACTGCTATATCCTTGGCTGTGGCGGCGGTTCCCGAGGGATTGCCTGCGGTGGTGACTATTTGTCTGGCGCTGAGTGTGACCAGAATGGTGCGGGTAAATACGATTGTCAGACGGCTTCCTTCCGTGGAAACTTTGGGTGCGGTGAGCGTGGTTTGTTCGGACAAAACAGGGACACTGACCCGGAATAAGATGACGGTGGAGGTCTGTTGCCTTTCGGACCGTGCGTATCGGCGGGAACAGATGACCGGTCTTGGCAAGACGGGGGATCTCAGAGAATTAGTACAGGGATTGGTTCTTTGCAATGATGCAGTTGTGACCGGGGACAGCCGCCTGGGAGATCCCACGGAACTGGCCCTGCTTGATATGGCGCTTGCCTGTGATGTGAGGAAAGAAGAGCTGGAGCGGCATTTGCCGAGACAGGCAGAGCTTGCTTTTGACTCAGAACGGAAGATGATGTCCACATACCACAGATTTCCCGGCGGTGGCGGCGTGGTATACACAAAAGGGGCACCGGAGAGACTGCTTGCCTGCTGCAGCAGTGTGCTGATATCCGGAAAAACAGTGCCTATGACGGAAGGATACCGCCGTAAAATTCTTGCACAGGCAGAGAAGCTTTCCGCCGAGGCTTTGCGGACCCTGGCACTGGCGATGAAGCGGTGCGATGGGCGTGAAAGACGAATCGCTGAGGAAAATCTGACCTTTGTGGGCATGGTTGGAATGAAAGATCCGCCGCGTCCGGAGGCAGCAGAGGCGGTTGGGATTTTCAGGGAAGCCGGCGTAAGTACAGTGATGATCACCGGTGATCATGTAGATACGGCATGTGCCATCGGCAGACAGCTTGGAATTGTAAATGGGATCGAACAGTGTATGACCGGGGAGGAGCTGGAACGGACTACAGAGACGGAATTGAAAAGCAGGCTGGAAACCGTGCGGGTTTTTGCCAGGGTATCTCCTGCCCAGAAAGTGCAGATCGTGCGGGGATTTCAGGAAAATGGCCACATTGTTGCAATGACGGGGGACGGTGTCAACGATGCCCCTTCCCTGAAAACGGCAGATATCGGGATTGCCATGGGAGTGACGGGTACTGACGTCGCAAAGCAGGCGTCGGATATGATCCTGACAGATGACAATTTTGCCACCATAGAGAAGGCCATTGAGGAGGGCCGGAGTGTCTACGAAAATATCCGAAAGTCGGTTATTTTCTTACTGTCTTCTAATCTGGGAGAGATCATGACCATGTTTACGGCGGTGATCTGCGGTCTTGCATCCCCCTTGAAATCCAGTCATATTCTGTGGGTTAACCTGATTACGGACTCCCTTCCGGCGCTGGCGCTGGGGATCGATCCCAATGACACCAAAAGCCTGATGCGCAATTCGCCCAGAAAGCCAAAAGAGAGCCTTTTTTCCAGAGGGGGACTTCTGTGCACCTGCTTTTACGGGATTCTCATTGCCTGCGCCAGTCTGATCGCATTTCTGATGCTTCCAATAGGGATTCTTCAGGGACAGAGTCAGTCGGTGAACCTTCCGGCTATTGCAGGACTTTTGCAGAATGAGGCTGTTCTCGCCAAGGCGCAGACCTATGCCTTTACGGTTCTGGGAATGTCACAGCTGTTTCATGCCGTGGGTATGAGAGATGTGCAAAAATCAATTTTTACAATGAATCACATGGGAAATAAACTGATGATCCTTGCATGTGCCCTGGGATTTGGATTGCAGTTTGCGGTCACCGAGGTGTCGGTGCTGATAGGTGCTTTCGGAACTTCTCATTTGAGTTCAAAAGAATGGCTGTTTCTGGTACTGCTCTCTGCGAGTCCGCTGATAGCCCATGAAGTGTCGGTCCTGGCAGGACTCATGTTTGGCAGGGAAAAAGAAGGAGAATAAGACTGTCCGCCAATGCACATACTAAGTCCGGAACAGGAATCAGCCGAAAGGAGTGTGCAGGATGGATAGAGTAGAAGGTTTATCTTATGACGGCTCGTCAGATGACGGATTTCCTTTTCACGAGCTGCCGCTGGGCTTTGGTATGGCGCTTGCCATGAACGAGGCGGCAATGCAGGGGTATGCACGGCTCACTGAGAGCGAGAAGGAAAGTATTATCATGAAATGCAAGGATGCCTCCAGCAAGGAAGAAATGCGGAGAATCGTGGATTCTCTTGTGCCGGACCGCGATGTGCATTCTCTGTTCGAGAGCCCGGATATATCATAAAAAAGCGGCGGAAGGTTAACACCAACCGCCGTCTATTGTTATGATCTGACCTGTCATATAGGAAGGGGCCTGCGCAGTCTGCAGGATCAGCTGAGCCACCTCATCGGGATTGCCCAGACGGTCTGCCGGGATATCATCTTTAAGCGCAAGGATCTCATCTTCCGTAAGATGTGCGTTCATATCTGTGTCAATGATGCCGCAGGCAATGGCGTTTACCTGAATATTGCTGGGGGCGAGTTCTCTGGCCAGCGCTTTGGTGAAAGTGTTGACGCCGCCCTTAGAGGCTGAATATGCCACTTCCATGGAAGCGCCTGCGCTTCCCCACACCGATGAGACATTGATGATGCACCCGCTGTGTCTGCGGAGCATGTGGGGGATGGCTAGTTTACTGGTATAAAAGCAGGCGTCCAGATTGGTGCGCATCACCCGGTCCCAGTCCTGGGGACTCATCTCTGACAACAGGCCGAAATAGGCGATGCCGGCATTGTTTACCAGCACATCAAGATCCGTGACGGATTCAAAAACCCGGCATACATCCTCATAATTACCCATATCTGCGCACACGGCGAGACAGCGGATACCGTATTCTTTCTCAAGTGTTTCAGCCATCTGCCGGAGCGTATCAGACTGTCGGATGCAGGTGAGTATCAGATTGTAACCGGCCTGCGCAAAACGGATGGCCGCAGCGCGTCCGATCCCGCGGGAAGCACCGGTGATCATAGCTGTCTTTTTCATGGTAAGTCCTTTCTCAGGTCCCGGCACAGGGCGTATAGGAAGCAGTCTGCCGTGACCTTAGTATGTTCTGAAACCAAAAGTAATATGTTAGTACAGTATACCACACCTGCGCTTGTTTTTCTACATAAAAGCTGATAAACTATAAGAGAATCAGAGTTTTACAGAGGCTTTTATTGAGGAAAAGAATATGAAAAAAGTATGGAGTCTCGTATTTTTCGCGGTGATGAGTCTCAGCTTATGGGCTTGTGGCGAAACGGACAGCGATGAAGCTGTGCATACGATGGAACACGGGTGGCCGCAAGACAATGTCCTTGTTGACAGCGAAGAAAACGACGAAATAGAAAGTGAAGAAGAAACCGTGGCAGTGAGTGCCGATGTCGGAATACCGGAAAATGCCATCCCCGATATTCTGAGCTGGGGAGGCGACGCAGTCGAAAAGCACAGAAGTACGTTATATGAGATTTATATAACGGATGAGGGAGTGATCAATGACTATGTGGCGTTACTTCAGGAGTGTGGTTTTACTTTGTCGGAGCACTGGAAATCTCCCTCCGATAACCGTGAAGAATGGGGTTTTGTGAAAGAAGAATATCCCGATTGGCAAAAATATGGGGCACAGTGGCTGGATAATTCTTATCATTTATCCTTTTATCACATGAATGACAATAGTCGCGAATATTGGTTCGTCTATGATAATGAGACATTCGTTTTGCATGATTTCGGAATACGGCGCGACGGTTCCGAAGCCTCTCCCGGACCTGTTGTGACGGTTCCGGAAGAAACAGAAAGTACCACCGATCTTACACTTGTCCTGGAGGTGGGTGAGACTGCAGGGGTATCGTATACATGGACGCAGTTTGGCTCTGCCTACAACACTTATGACTGGGAAGTGACCAGCGGCTCGGACCATATTGAAATCCAATCGGTTACCGGTGATACCTGTAAGATCAAAGCACTCTCCGAAGGAACGGCTATCCTTCAGGTGAAATATCATTATACGAAAGACAGTGAGGATGTGCTCACAGGTAAGCCGAGAAAGCAATTAAAAGTCAAGACGAAAGAATATAAGATAGTGGTGGAATAAAGAAAGCAGAGGTGTGTTATGAAAAAATATGATCTGATCATTATCGGTTCCGGCCCTGCAGGTCTGTCAGCGGCCATCTACGGCAAACGTGCCGGCCTGCAGCTGGCTGTGCTTGAAAAATACCCCATGAGCGGCGGACAGGTACTGAATACTTATGAGGTGGACAATTATCTGGGGCTTCCCGGCATCAGCGGTTTTGATATGGGAATGCAGTTCAGAGAGCACGCAGACCGCCTGGGAGCCGAATTTTTCACCGCGGAAGTATCTTCCGTGGAAGACCTGGGGGAACACAAGATGGTACACACTGACCAGGGAGACTTTGTGGCGGGAGCGCTGATCTTTGCAACCGGTGCGGAACATGCCCGCCTGGGAGTGCCCGGCGAGGAGGAGTTTGCCGGAAAGGGAGTATCTTACTGCGCTACCTGTGACGGAGCGTTCTTCAGAGGCAAGACCGTTGCGGTAGTGGGAGGTGGAGATGTGGCATTGGAGGATGCCATCTATCTGGCCCGTTTCTGCAAAAAAGTGTACTGTATCCACAGAAGAGAGGAATTCAGAGGCGCTCATGTGTTGCAGGAGGAACTGAAGTCTCTTGACAATGTGACGATCATTTATAACCACGTGGTCACCGAGATCCTGGGAGAATCCACCGTGACCGGTGCGGTACTTCAGAATGTGATCAACGGGGAGAGCAGTCCGTTGGAGGCAGACGGAGTATTCATCGCTGTGGGAATCAAACCCAATACAGGACTTCTTCGGGAACTGGTGGGCAGCAGGCAGGATGGCTATATTACTGCAGGTGAAGACTGTGCCACCGGCAGGCCGGGTATTTTTGTGGCAGGTGACATCCGGTACAAACCTCTGCGGCAGATAGTTACCGCAGTAGCTGACGGCGCCAATGCGGCAGTCAGTGCAGGCGCGTATCTGAGCAGAATCCGTACAAAATAATTTTGGTTGATATTGGCAGCTTCAGTGTGTGTCTGTGTTGTTGACAAGAAAGTAAAATAATGTTATATTTATTAACGGCCGTAACAAATTTGTAACAAATTAGTGCGGCCGTGTGTATTGTAACATGATGGAAATTGTAACGACAGGAGGACTGTATGATTCGCGTTTCGTGGAAGATTACAGCGTGTGCACTGGCAGCAGCCATTGCATTTTCGGAAGCCGGAATCACCGCGCAGGCAGCAGGAATGTCGTCCGTTTTGCCAAACAGCGGAGTGAATATAACATTATCCAAGGGTACCACGTTTGAACTGCTTCAGAGAGAAGCAGGAGATGCATCCGTCAAGGTGGAGGCTGTGATGGACCGAGCAGCATTGGAGGAAGCCAAAAGGGCGGCAGCCATTGAAGCGGCTCTCAGAGAGGAAGAAGAGCTGAAAAAGCTGGTGATCGCTCAGGTCAATAATTATGTAAACATCAGAAGCCTTCCCGGCGAGGAGGGTGAGATCCTGGGTAAGCTGTACAATAATTCGGTCGGTACTTTTTTGGCGGAGGAAAGTGGCTGGTATCAGATTTCGTCGGGTACCGTCACAGGCTATGTGAAGGCCGAGTACTGTGTCACCGGTGAGGCGGCTGTGTCTCTGGCAAAAGAGGTCAGTACCAGATTTGCCACCGTGAACACTGAGACTTTGAAGGTGCGGAAGGAGCCGGGTACGGATGCTGAAGTTCTGACACTGGTTCCCTACAGGGAGGAACTGGTGGTTTCGGAAGAGACAGAGGACTGGGTGAAGGTGGATGCCGCGGAAGGAACGGGATGGGTATCTTCCGACTATGTGATCCTGAGCCGGGAGTTTGTGGAAGCAGAATCGAAGGCGGAAGAAGAAGCACGACTGGCGAGAGAGGCTGAGCAGCGCCGTAAAGCCCGTCAGGCTGCGGCTAAATCATCCAACAAGTCAGAGTCAAAGGTAACGTATACGGTAAACAGTGACAGCGGCAATGAAATGGGCCGTGCCGTTGCAGAATATGCACTGCAGTTCGTAGGAAATCCTTATGTATATGGGGGCACCAGCCTTACAAAAGGTGCGGACTGTTCCGGTTTTGTGATGAGTGTGTATGCTAATTTCGGCGTGAGTCTTCCGCACTCCTCTGCAGCAGATCGCAAGCAGGGATATGCGGTGGACGGTCTTGCCAACGCCCAGCCGGGAGATCTGATTTGTTACTCCGGCCATGTGGCACTTTATATCGGTGACGGACAGATCGTGCATGCGGCCAATTCCAAAAAGGGAATCATTGTTTCCAGGGCTGACTATAAGAAAATATTAGCAATCAGAAGAATTTTCTGATGCAAAAAAATAAAAGGCGGAAGCGGCGAAGTAGCTGTTTCTGCCTTTTTGTGTCATACAGTGAATTTGTCAAAATATTGGATTGGAAAAAGGTTACTATTGGAAGTGCCTGAATTGTGCACTTTTGACAAAGACATAGCCGGCGGAGAAAATGAGCCCTTGTGAGAGACAGATTGCAGATAAAAATTATCCACATAAAAAAGTGCCTAAAACAAGGAAAAAGTTACTTATACACTGATTTATCCACAATATCCACATAATAATTATGTAAATTGCGGTATTTTTATTATGGTAACCAAAGGAACGAGTGTTTTGTATAGATGTAATAAAAAACGTATTTTGGTGAAAAATGTCGATTTTTTACCTTAATACGCCAAATGTCAAATATAAAGAAAAAAACGGCAAAGTTGTTGCAAAATGTGGTGATTATGTGTTATAATGTTCATACAATAAAACGACGAAAGGGATGATCGGAATGAAATTTATCATCGTAGGCAGAAACATTGAAGTGACACCCGGCTTGAGAGAAGCTGTAGAGGACAAGATCGGTAAACTGGAAAAGTATTTCAAGCCTGACACAGAGGTACATGTAACACTGAGTGTTGAAAAGGACCGTCAGAAGATTGAAGTTACGATACCGGTGAAAGGCAGTATCATCCGTTCCGAACAAGTGAGCAATGACATGTATGTGTCTATTGATCTGGTGGAAGAGATCATTGAAAGACAGCTCAAAAAATATAAGAACAAGATTGTAGACAAATATCAGAGTGCAGCTTCTTTCAGCCAGCTCTTCCTGGAAAATGACTATATGGACGAGGAAGATATTAAGATCGTAAGGACTAAGAAATTTGACATCAAGCCCATGTACCCCGAGGATGCCTGCATCCAGATGGAACTGTTGGGCCACAGCTTTTTCGTATTTATCAATGCAGAGACTGATCAGGTTAATGTGGTATACAAGAGAAAAGGAGACACCTACGGGCTGATAGAGCCGGAGGCATAGCATATAATTAAGCAAGGACGGTTCCCGGGGCCGCGGTACCGGGAACCGTCCTTGCTAATTATTTGCTATAAATTCGATGAGATTCTTCATGTCGGTTGACAGGTGACTGTCTTTTCTCCAGACGAGGCTGAGCCGGGTGGTCATGGGAGGATCCAGGGGGATGCCCACAAGTGACGGGCTGGATTCGGGGAGCGATTCAAACAAGAAGCCCACAGCGGTGTTGCCTGCAACCATGTTTTGCAGGGTGGAAAGCTGTGCTGTGTAGAGCAGTACATTGGGTGTGCAGGTCAGGCGGTCAAATGCTTCCAGTATCCGCTCGGTCTGAAAAAAGCTGTCCTTGAAAAGTACCAGCGGTTCGTCCTTTAATTCTTCCAGGCGGATGGACTTTCTGTCTGCAAACCGGTGAGAACGGCTGACACAGCAGACGTTTTGGAGTTCTGTCAACAGGACAGATCCAAAAGTGCTGTCAAAGGGGCGGGTGTGAGGGAGAAACGCCATGTCAATCTGATTTTCTGCAAGCTGGCGACGAAGACCGCTGCCGTCGTCTTCCACAATGTGAACCTGAAGTTTGGGAAAGCGTTTGAAGTGTTTGTCATACAGTGTCGGCAGTACCAAGGAACCGATCATGGGAGGGACACCGAGACGAAGAACTTTATCGCGGCTGCCAAGGTCCCGCAGGTTCCGGCTCATTTCGTCTGTCTCGGCAAGCAGTTTTTCTGTCCACTCCAGCAAATACAGCCCCTCTTTTGTCAGCTGCAGCCGTTTGTGCTGTCTGGTGAACAGATCGATCCCGAATTCCCTTTCCAGATTGGCTACAGCATTGGAAACTGATGGTTGGGATATATTCAGCGCTTCCGCTGCGCGGCTGACACTGTCGTATTTGCATACTGCCTGAAAGTAACGAAGCTGATCAAGTGTCATGATGTCTCCTTTATAGGTAAAAGCTATGAAAATAAAAGATAATAATATTTTACAAATATATTATGGGGCTTTATAATAAAAAAAGCAATCATTATTTTCAGGAGGCGTTATGATGGAAACTTATAAAATAGCAGTTATTGAGGGGGATGGCATTGGTCCGGAGGTGATCGCCGAGGGCGTCAAGGTGCTGAAAGCGGTTGCAGCTCTCGACGGCAGTTTTACGTTTGATTTTACACACTATCCCTGGGGATGTGAGTATTACCTGGAAACCGGCAGGATGATGGCAGAGGATGGCATGGAGCAGCTTGAGAAGGCTGATGCGATTTTTCTGGGTGCCGTGGGTGCCCCGGGTGTCCCTGACCATATTTCCCTGTGGGACTTGCTGCTCAGGATCCGGAAAGGTTTTGACCAGTATGTGAACCTTCGTCCGGTAAAGCTGTTGAACGGTGCGCCCTGTCCGCTGAAAGATGTTCCTGCCGGGGATATTGATATGCTTTTTATCCGCGAGAACAGTGAAGGTGAGTACGCCGGAAGCGGAAGCTGGCTTTATAAGGGTAAGCCCAACGAGGTGGTGATCCAGGACGGTGTATTTTCCCGCCATGGCTGTGAACGCATCATCCGTTACGCATTTGAGGTTGCAAGGGAGCAGAAGCGCAGTCTGACCAGTATCAGCAAGGCCAATGCTCTCAACTATTCCATGGTATTCTGGGATCAGATCTTTGCGGAGGTGGCAAAGGATTATCCCGATGTTCACACCCACAGTTATCTTGTGGACGCAGCCAGTATGTTTATGGTCAAGGATCCAAAGCGTTTTGAGGTGGTTGTTACTTCTAATCTGTTCGGCGATATTCTGACCGATCTGGGCGCAGCTATTTCCGGCGGAATGGGGCTGACTGCCGGTGCCAATCTGAATCCGGAGAGGAAATTCCCGTCCATGTTCGAGCCCATCCATGGATCGGCACCCGACATTGCAGGAATGCAGAAGGCCAATCCTCTTGCAACGGTATGGTCTGCAAGTCAGATGCTGGAATTTTTCGGACATAAGCAGTGGGCAGACCGCCTGATCCGGATTATGGAAGAGATTCTTACGGAAAAGAAGGTGCTCACACCAGACCTTGGCGGCAACGCCACAACAAGCCGGGTGGGTGATGAAGTGGTGAGAAAACTGACGGAGGGATAAAGATGGGAGCAGCGCAACCTTGGAATGGCTATATGCCGCCTTTTAAGATATGGGGCAATTTATACTTTGTGGGGACGAGACCGGCATCCACCCATATCATTGACACGGGAGAGGGACTTATCATGCTGGATTCCGGATATCAGCATTCTCTGTATCTGGTGTTGCAGAATATGCATACCCTGGGACTGGATCCCATGAAGCTGAAATATATTGTTCACACCCATGGGCATATCGATCACTGCGGTGCAACAAGAGCGCTGGTGGAGATGACGGGCGCAAAGACTTTTCTCGGAGAAGCAGACCGCGACTATGTCAACGGAACCAGGGATCTGTCCTGGGCAAGGGAACTGGGGCTGGAGTTAGAGACCTTCGAGCCGGATGTGCTGTTGCATGACGGTGACGAGATATGTCTGGGAAACCACGCTTACCAGAACCGTACTCCGGAAAAATATCAACAGTTGCTGGCTGGCGACAGCGATGCCTTTATAGATTCGTCGGCGTGGAGCGAGTTTGCCGAATGCGCAAAGCAGGATTTGCTTCAATTGATGGAAAAGGAAAAAGAGCATAAATAAACGGCGGTTCCCGGCAATCTTTGATTGCCGGGAACTGTCCACTTCGCAGACCCGTCGCAGGCGGAGAATTTTGCGGAGCAAAATTCTTTTTTGATTTTTTATTCATATAATAAGAAAAGAGGTTGGGGCAGTCATGGGGAGACAGTATGGACCGGATCGGAAAATTTGGAAAACTGATTGTTTTGGAAGGGATTCTTGTGGCTGTGCTTGCAGTGGCGTTGGTGATCAAAAAGGGTGCAGGAACTGAGAACGGACAGGAGACGGTACATACTTCAACTCTGAGTGCGGAGAACGGTTTTATCAAATGGGTGGACTTTGACGTGAGCTATGAGGCTCTGTGCACCGCATATGATTGGGCGGTAAAGACCCATGATACGGAGCATCCGGTGGATTTTGTGGGGATCCTGGCCTATACAGCAGCAAAGACCGGCGGAAAGTTTGACACACAGTCGCTAAAGATTTTAAAGAACGCGGCGGTCGAGATTGCAGCCGGAGAGTGTGATATGGAAGAACTGACGGAGGATATGAAGTATTATTCCTATTACCGGGAGGCTTACGGTGCGGTCCTTGACGGCATGGTGGGAGAGTATGAGGAGGAATATGTGGGGGAGGATGGGGAAATCCGGTCCCGCACAGTCTACGGTTTGAAAGCTTTTTTTCCCCTGGCAAAAGGATTTGATTACACCCACTATGATGATTTTGGGGCAGGAAGGAGCTACGGCTACAAGCGAAAGCACCTGGGTCATGATATGATGGGGCAGATTGGCACTCCCATCATCAGTGTGGAGTCGGGATATGTGGAGGCAATGGGATGGAACCAGTATGGGGGCTGGCGCATCGGCATCCGGAGTCTGGACGGAAAAAGGTATTATTACTACGCACATTTGCGCCAGAATTACCCTTATGCGGAAGGACTTGAGGAGGGAGATCTTGTGACTGCCGGGGATGTGATCGGTTATATGGGGCATACGGGCTACAGTACCAAGGAAAATGTCAATAATATTGAGGTGACACACTTACACTGGGGAATGGAGCTGATCTTTGATGAATCCCAGAAGGAGAGCGACAATGAGATCTGGATCGATCTGTACGCTCTCACGAGGTTTCTTTCAAAGCACACACAAGAGGTCCGGAAAGTGGGGGAAACCAGAGAGTGGGAGCGAACGCTTCATATTGTAGATCCGGCGCTCCAAGCCTTTGAAAAGGTTAGCTAAATTTATTCATAAAAGTGATTGCAAAAGAAGTAAGTCTATGTTAAAATGGTAAAGGTGACAATGATAAAAAAATAACAATCATTGCAGAACCACATAAAAGAGTTACTGACGGGGGCAATTTTCCCGTAAACATAAGTTTCTCAAGATAAATTGGAGGAAAAGAAAATGGCAAAGAAAGTAGTATTAGCAGGTGCCTGCCGTACCGCTATCGGTACTATGGGCGGATCTTTAAGTGCTGTACCCGCAGCTGAGCTGGGTGCAATCGTTATCAAGGAAGCATTGAACAGAGCAGGTGTTGCTCCTGAAGCAGTAGATCAGGTATACATGGGCTGTGTTATCCAGGCAGGACAGGGACAGAATGTTGCCCGTCAGGCAGCTCTCAAAGCAGGCCTTCCTATTGAAGTGCCCGCAGTTACCATGAACGTGGTGTGCGGTTCCGGTCTGAACTGTGTAAACCAGGCTGCTCAGATGATCATGGCAGGTGATGCAGACATCGTTGTAGCAGGCGGTATGGAGAACATGTCTATGGCTCCTTATGCTATCCCTCAGGGCCGTTACGGTTACCGCATGGGCAATGCGACCATGGTAGATACCATGATCAAGGATGCTCTCTGGGATGCTTTCAATGATTATCATATGATCAAGACCGCAGACAATATTTGTGAGGAGTGGGGACTGACCAGAGAAGAATTGGATGAGTTCGCACTGAAGAGCCAGCAGAAGGCTGAGGCTGCTCAGAAGGCCGGCGCTTTCAAGGCAGAGATCGTTCCCGTAGAGATCAAGAAGAAGAAAGAGACTGTTATCTTCGATACCGACGAAGGCCCCAGACACGGTTCCACCATCGAAGGTCTTGCAAAGCTTCGTCCTATCAACAAGGATGGCTTCGTAACCGCAGGTAACGCTTCCGGTATCAATGACGGTGCTGCTGCTATCGTTGTGATGAGCGAAGAGAAGGCAAAAGAGCTGGGTGTTAAGCCTATGGCTACTTTTGTTGCAGGCGGTCTTGCAGGTGTTCGTCCTGAGGTTATGGGTATCGGTCCCGTGGCTTCCACCAGAAAGGTGATGGAGAAAGCCGGCATGAAGATCGAAGATTTTGATATCATCGAGGCTAACGAGGCATTTGCTGCACAGTCTGTTGCAGTAGGCAAGGATCTCGGAATTGATGTTGATAAGCAGCTGAACCCCAATGGCGGCGCAATCGCTCTGGGTCACCCCGTAGGTGCTTCCGGATGCCGTATCCTGGTTACTCTGCTTCATGAGATGCAGGCTAAGGGCGCTAAGACCGGTCTTGCAACTCTTTGTATCGGCGGCGGTATGGGATGCTCTACCATCGTTAAAATCGAGGACTAAACTGAAAACGGCTGCGGCCGGTGAGGGGCCGCAGTGAAAATATCATGGAGAGTACCAGAAACGGCGGCTCTCCATGAGCTATGCAAAGACATAATTAAAGATAGGAGAGAAGAATATGGAGTACATAGTATACGAGCAGAAAGGCTATGTGGGGGTTATCACCATCAGCCGTGAAAAAGCACTGAATGCACTGAATTCTACCGTTCTGGAAGAGCTGGACAAGACCCTGGACAGCGTTGATCTGGATACCGTAAGATGCCTGATTCTGACCGGTGCAGGTCAGAAGTCCTTCGTGGCAGGCGCAGATATCGGAGAGATGAGCAACCTGACCAAAGCTGAAGGAGAAGCTTTCGGTAAGAAGGGTAACGACGTTTTCCGCAAGCTGGAGACTTTCCCTGTTCCCGTAATCGCAGCAGTAAACGGATTTGCACTGGGCGGCGGCTGTGAGATCGCCATGAGCTGCGACATCAGAATCTGCTCCGACAATGCAGTGTTCGGACAGCCCGAGGTAGGTCTTGGAATCACCCCCGGTTTCGGCGGAACCCAGAGACTGGCGCGTCTGGTAGGTGCAGGCATGGCAAAACAGCTGATCTACACCGCACGCAACATCAAAGCTGACGAGGCTTACAGAATCGGCCTTGTAAACGCTGTTTATACCCAGGAAGAGCTGCTTCCCGCAGCTGAGAAGATGGCAGCAACCATTGCAAAGAATGCACCCATCGCAGTCCGCAACTGCAAGAAGGCTATCAACGACGGTCTGGAAGTCGATATGGATCAGGCTATCGTGATCGAAGAGAAGCTGTTCGGCGATTGCTTCGAGACAGAAGATCAGAAGTACGGTATGGCTTTCTTCCTTGACAAGAACAAGGAGAAGGTGAAAGAGCCTTTCAAAAACTGCTGATTTTTGTGAGGGACGCGCCGCGGGAAACAGTTATCCGTACGCCGGCACGTTCTCACTCCGTGAAAATAAAAATCATAACAATTTTAATAAAAATCATTTAGGAGGATTTATCCATGAAAGTAGGTATTATCGGTGCAGGTACTATGGGACAGGGCATTGCAAAGGCATTTGCTCAGGTAGAAGGATACGAGGTTGCACTCTGCGATATCAAGCAGGAGTGGGCTGAGGGCGGAAAAGCCAAGATTGCTAAGGGCTATGCCAAGCTGGTAGAAAAAGGTAAATTGACTCAGGAAGCTGTAGACGCTATCCTGGCTAAGATCGTTCCCGGCCTGAAGGAAGATCTGTGTGCAGACTGCGATCTGATCGTGGAAGCTGCATTTGAGAATATGGAAGTAAAGAAGACCACCTTCGGTGAGCTGGACAAGATTGCAAAGCCTGAGTGTATTTTTGCATCCAATACCTCCAGCCTTTCCATCACTGAGATTGGCAACGGCCTGAGCCGTCCTATGATCGGTATGCACTTCTTCAATCCCGCAGACCGCATGAAGCTGGTTGAAGTGATCGCAGGTGTGAACACTCCCGAGGCTACTGTAGAAGCTATCAAGAAGATCTCCGAGGAGATCGGCAAGACTCCCGTTCAGGTGAACGAGGCAGCAGGTTTTGTAGTTAACCGTGTTCTGATCCCCATGATCAACGAAGCTGCATTTATCAAGATGGAAGGTGTTTCCGATATCGCAGGTATCGACGCTGCCATGAAGCTTGGTGCAAATCATCCCATGGGTCCCCTGGAGCTTGGTGATTTCATCGGTCTTGACATCTGCCTGGCTATCATGGATGTTCTTTACAATGAGACCGGCGACAGCAAGTACCGTGCATGTCCTCTGATCCGCAAGATGGTTCGCGGCGGCAACCTCGGTGCAAAGACCGGCAAGGGCTTCTACGTATACAATGCTGACAGAACCAAGACCCCTGTTGATGCTCAGTAAAGAAGTAACAAATATAAATTTTTAACTAATTTGGAGGAAACAAAATCATGGATTTTACGTTACGCAAAGAACATGAAATGGCACGTGCTCTGTTCAGAGAGTTTGCCGAAAAAGAAGTAAAGCCTCTGGCGCAGGAAGTTGACGAGACAGAAGAATTCCCCAGAGTCACAGTAGACAAGATGGCTAAGTACGGATTCTTAGGTATTCCTGTTCCCAAGGAGTACGGCGGACAGGGTTGTGATCCTTTGACATACGCTATGTGCGTGGAAGAGCTGTCCAAGGTATGCGGTACCACAGGTGTTATCGTATCCGCGCACACCTCTCTGTGCTGTGATCCCATTCAGACCTACGGTACAGAAGCACAGAAGCAGAAATACCTGGTTCCCCTTGCAAAGGGTGAGAAGCTTGGTGCATTCGGTCTGACCGAGCCCGGAGCAGGTACCGACGCACAGGGTCAGCAGACCAAGGCTGTTCTGGACGGCGACGAGTGGGTACTGAACGGTTCCAAGATCTTCATTACCAACGGTAAGGAAGCAGATGTTTATGTTATTTTTGCAGTTACAGGCATCATCGAGAAGCGCGGCAAAAAGGTAAAAGAGATTTCCGCATTCATCGTTGAGAAGGGAACTCCCGGATTCAGCTTCGGAACCAAGGAGAAGAAGATGGGTATCCGCGGTTCATCTACATATGAACTGATCTTCACAGACTGCCGCATCCCTAAGGAGAATTTGCTTGGCGCACAGGGCAAGGGCTTTGGTATCGCAATGCATACCCTGGATGGCGGACGTATCGGTATCGCTGCACAGGCACTTGGTATTGCAGCAGGTGCTCTTGAGTCTACTATCGCTTATGTTCAGGAGAGAAAGCAGTTTGGCCGTTCCATCGCTGCATTCCAGAACACCCAGTTCCAGATCGCAGACATGGCTACCAAGGTAGAAGCTGCAAGAATGATGGTTTACAAGGCAGCTATGGCTAAGGCTACCCAGAAGGTATATTCCCTGGAAGCTGCTATGGCTAAACTGTACGCTGCAGAGGTTGCTATGGAAGTTACCACCAAGGCTGTTCAGCTCCACGGTGGATACGGTTATACCAGAGAGTACGATGTAGAGCGTATGATGCGTGATGCCAAGATCACTGAGATTTATGAGGGAACCAGCGAAGTACAGCGCATGGTAATCTCCGCGAATATCATTAAGTAAGACGAGCCAAGATTTTGGATTGACCAGCCTCCTGCTTGCAGGAAGGATGGCAAAGACAAAATCTGCAGTCGCGAGTTGCAGCGCAATCTCGCGACCGAGGAAATGCGAAGCATTTACGAGGGCCGTCTTACGAAAGATGCAGCCCGCAGGGCCGTCTTACGGCGTAGCCCGCAGGGCCGTCTTACAAAAGCCGCAGCCCATGTGCAAAGCATTTAAAGCTCTGTTGGAAAGAAAAAACATCAAGAAACAAAAATAAGGAGTGAAAATACAATGAAAATCGTTGTTTGTATTAAGCAGGTTCCCGATACCAAGGGCGGCGTTAAGTTCAATCCCGATGGTACCCTGGATAGAGCAGCAATGCTTACCATCATGAACCCGGACGATAAAGCAGGTCTGGAAGCAGCACTGAGACTGAAAGATCAGTACGGTGCTGAAGTTACTGTTATCACCATGGGTCTTCCCAAGGCAGAAGATGTTCTGCGCGAGGCTATGGCTATGGGCGCTGACAAAGCAATCCTGGTTACCGACAGAGTACTGGGCGGTGCAGATACCTGGGCTACCTCTCAGACCCTGGCAGGTGCTATCCGCAATCTGGAGTACGATCTGATCATCACCGGCCGTCAGGCTATCGACGGTGATACCGCTCAGGTAGGTCCTCAGATTTCCGAGCATCTTGACATTCCCGTTATCTCCTATGCACAGGACATCAAGATCGAAGGCGACAGCGTTATTGTTGAGCGTCAGTATGATGACAGATATCACGTTCTGAAGGCACAGATGCCTTGCCTGATCACTGCTCTTGCAGAATTGAACGAGCCCAGATACATGACTCCCGGCGGAATCTTTGATGCCTGCAAGGCTGAAGTTACCGTATGGGGCAGAGCTAATCTGGTAGATGTAGAAGATTCCAACTTAGGTCTGAAGGGTTCACCCACCCAGATTGCAAAGGCTTCCGATAAGGTAAGAAAGGGCGCCGGCGAGAAGGTTGCTCTGGATCCCGCAGAGGCAGTTGATTACATCGTAGGCAAACTGAAAGAGAAGCACGTAGTATAAATAAATGGAGGAAACAATGATGAACTTAGAATCATATAAGGGCGTATATGTCTTCGCTCAGCAGGTTGATAATGAGATCAACAGTATTGCCTTCGAGCTGATCGGCAAAGGTAAAGACCTTGCAGAAGCTCTGGAGACAGAAGTAACTGCTGTATTGGTAGGTAGTGACGTGAAGGGTCTTGCCGATGAACTGGCTGCATACGGTGCTGACAAAGTAATCGTAGTAGACGACCCCGAATTAAAAGAGTATAGAACAGAGCCTTATGCACATGCATTGTCTTCTGTTATCAATGAGTTTAAGCCTGAGATCTTCCTGGTAGGTGCAACTGCCATCGGTCGTGATCTGGGTCCCCGCGTTTCCGCAAGGATCCACACCGGTCTGACCGCTGACTGTACACAGCTTGAGATCGGTGACTTCCCGATCAACCCCATCCCCGGAAGAGAGCAGAAGCACAACCAGCTGCTGATGACCCGTCCCGCATTCGGCGGTAACACCATCGCAACCATCGCTTGTCCTGAGTTCCGTCCTCAGATGGCAACCGTACGTCCCGGTGTTATGCAGAAGCGTGATAAGGTAGAGGGCGCTAAGGCAAATGTGATTGAATACAATCCCGGCTTTACACCTGATCATAAGTATGTAGAGATCCTGGAAGTGGTTAAGGCTGTATCTGACACCGTAGATATCATGGATGCAAAGATCCTGGTATCCGGCGGCCGTGGCGTTGGAAACGCTGAGAACTTCAAACTTCTTGAGGACCTTGCAGAGGTACTTGGCGGTACCGTAAGCTGCTCCCGTGCAGTTGTAGATGCAGGCTGGAAGGTGAAGGATCTGCAGGTTGGACAGACCGGTAAGACCGTTCGTCCCAATGTATATTTTGCAATCGGTATCTCCGGTGCTATCCAGCATCTGGCAGGTATGGAAGAGTCCGATCTGATTATCGCAATCAACAAGGATGAAACCGCTCCCATCTTTGATGTGGCTGATTACGGTATCGTAGGCGATCTAAACAAGATCCTTCCTGCTCTGACCGAGAAGCTGAAAGGCGAAATGGCTGCAAAATAAGCAAACTTAAAATGGATTCCCCTGAAACAGGCTTTTGTCTGTTTTGGGGGATTTGTTTTCAATATGTGGGATAACACGGAGAATGTGTGAGAATGGCAAAACAGAAAGAGGCGAAGACCAACGCCATGAGAATACTGGAATCCCTCAAGATTCCATATACCCAATATACCTATGAGTGTGACGAATTTGTTGACGGTTTACAGACGGTGGAACTGCTTTCGCTTCCGCCTGAAAAGGTGTATAAGACATTGGTTACGGTGGGGGCCAGTAAGAACTATTATGTATTTGTGATCCCTGTGGCAGAGGAACTTGATATGAAAAAGGCTGCCAGAAGCGTGGGAGAGAAAAATGTGGAAATGATCCCGGTAAAGGATATCAATAAGGTTACCGGATATATCAGAGGAGGATGTACTGCGGTGGGAATGAAAAAGCAGTATGTCACAAGGATAGATGACACCGCCTCCGCTTTGGAGACGATGATAGTGAGCGGCGGCAGGATCGGTATTCAGTTGGAACTGAAGCCGGAGGAACTGCGAAAAGCCGCAGGCGCAGAGTTTGCCCAGGTGATTGTCAGGAAGGACTGACAGAGGAAAGAAAGTGAGGAACCGGTGATGGCTGAGAAAAACATTATGGACTATGAAACCGTCATTTATGATGAAGCGCAGGAAGTGATCATTATCATTGACCAGACAAAGCTTCCGGGCAAAACGGAACTGATTGCTTTGAAGACAGCTCAGGAGATCTGGGATGCTATTTTCCTTCTGAAAGTCAGGGGAGCACCGGCCATCGGTGTGACTGCTGCTTTCGGAATCTATCTGCTGTCAAAGCAGATCCCGGCAACCGATTTTGAAAGCTTTTATCAGGAATTTGTAAAGCAAAAAGATTATCTGGATTCCTCCAGACCTACGGCCGTCAACCTTTCCTGGGCTTTAAAACGCATGGAAAAGGTGTGCCTGAAGGTCGGCAGAGAACAGCAGAAGTCGCTGGATGAAGTAAAAGAGGCTCTCTACAAAGAGGCACAGACCATCAGAGAAGAAGATGTGCTGGTATGCCGCAAGATCGGTGAGTACGGTCTGAGCCTTCTGAATCCGGGTGACGGTATCCTGACTCACTGCAACGCCGGTCAGCTGGCCACCGTAAAATACGGTACTGCTACGGCTCCTATTTATCTGGGACAGGAAAGAGGTTACCATTTCAAAGTGTTTGCCGATGAGACGAGACCTCTTCTGCAGGGAGCCAGACTGACTGCATATGAGCTGCATTCTTCCGGTGTGGATGTAACGCTGATCTGTGACAACATGTCCGCTTCCGTGATGTCAAAGGGATGGGTGCAGGCTGTGTTTGTGGGCTGTGACAGAGTGGCTGCAAACGGCGACACCGCCAATAAGATCGGAACCTCCGTGGTTGCCGCCGTGGCAAAGTATTACGGTGTGCCTTTCTACGTATGCGCGCCTACATCAACCATAGATATGGCCACAGCTACCGGCGCAGAGATCTGTATTGAGCAGCGCCCGGATACAGAAGTGACCGAGATGTGGTATCGGGAGAGAATGGCTCCGGAGGGTGTCAAGGTGTACAACCCGGCATTTGATGTGACTGACCATGAGCTGATAGCAGGCATCATCACCGAGTACGGAATTGCCAGAGCTCCCTACACAGAGAGCCTGAAAGAGATCATGTCCCGCGGTGCAGAGTGACAATATCTGACTCGTAACGCCTGCTCTCTCATTCCAATGACAGCAGATTACATCCGGCAGAGCTGACCGTGGTGGGATGCCAGGGATATTTTGCAGGTTTCAAAAGTGAAGAAACGCTAAGAACTTTTCGATGAAGCAAAAATCAACGCCTCTCTCATCACAAACTCGCAGCTGAAAGCTGCTCAGACATGTGATAAGAGGGGCGTTAATGCTTCGCTGAAAAGTTCTAAGTGCTTCTAACACTTTTTCAAAAAGACAAAATATCCCTGGCATCCCACCACGGTCAGCTCTGTCGGGTGTAATCTGCTGTCATTGGAATGAAAGCGCAGGTATTACGAATCGAGCTTTGCGCCCCTGCACCACGGGCCTTTGCAATAGAAGAAGTAGGACAGGCCGGTGCCCAGACACCATCCGATGGGCCATGACAGCCAGATTCCCACAGAACCCAGCATATTGGCGAGAGCGATTGCCAATACCACGCGAAGAAGCAGGTCGGAGAAGGTGGCCACCATAAACTGCCTCATCATGCCGGAACCTCTGAGCACACCGTCGGCCGCCAGTTTTAGTGCGATCACAAAATAAAAGGGCGATAGGATGCGCAGGAAAATCATACCGGTATCCATGGCAGTTCCGGTGGGATCCTCCAGGAATAAGTACAGACCGAATTTCCCGGCAAAGAAGTAGAACAGGAAAAAGGGGACACATACCAGCCAGACCAGTCTGATACCGGCCCGCAGACCTTCCCTGATGCGGGGGAGTTTGCCGGCACCCAGATTCTGGGCTGCAAAATTGGAAATACCGTTGCCTAATGTGGTAAGTGAAGTGATCACCAGATTGTTCAGTTTGACCGCGGCCGCTTGTCCGGCAATCACGCCCGGGCCGAAACCGTTGATCACGCCCTGGATCACAATATTGCCGATGGAAATAAAACTTTGTTGCAAAATACTGGGAATTGCCACGACAGCGATTTTCTTGAGGATCATTCCTGAGAAAACAGGTGCCGGTGCATCCACCTGTATGGAAGCAATTCTTTTTAATACCACCAGAACTGCCAAAATACAGCTGATACCCTGGCACAGGAAGGTTGCCCAGGCCACACCTGCCACTCCCATGCGGAAGACGACCACAAACAAAATATCAATGCCGATGTTGGCTGTCGAGGAGAAAGCAAGGAACAGGAACGGTGTCTTGGAATCTCCCAGTGCAGAGAAAATTCCGGTGGATACATTGTAGAAAAGCAGGAAAGGCAGACCTGCGATGTAAATCTGCAGGTAGAGCAGGGAATCCGCCATCAGCTCAGCCGGTGTTTTCATAACCAGAAGAAGGGGCTCGCAGAAAAGAAATCCTAAAAGCATAAGAAGGCCGCAGAGTGCCGCGCAGGTTATCAGTGTGGTATAGACTGCGGTTTTCATGTCTTTCAGGTGCTTTGCGCCGAATAGCTGGGATACGATAACCGAGCAGCCGATATTACATCCGAAAGCCACTGCGATGAAGATTAAGGTTACCTCATAGCTGTTGCCTACAGCGGCCAGCGCATTTTCGCCAATAAATTTTCCGGCAACAAGACTGTCTGCGACATTATATAATTGTTGAAAGATCACGCTTCCGAACAGGGGGAGACAGAATCTCCGGAGGACGGAAGAGGGATTTCCTACGGTCAGATCTTTGTTCATGATAGGCTCCTTGTTGTGGGTTGCATGTTCCTTTTTTTTATATTATACTCGTTATACAGAGAAATGAAAAGTGTATAATATAATTGACAGGAGATGACAATGATAAAAAATCTTTTTATTAATATAACTTTGTGCTTCCTGCTGGCAATACTGTGCACGGGCTGCGGAAACGGTGCCGAAGACCAACGGCAGAACATGCTGAAGCCCATTCCCATAGAACAGGAGAGCAGCGAGGCAGACCGGGAGACTCCGGAACGACAGGAAACCGAAGAACTGCCGGAAGACACGGAAGAACCCTCACAGGAGGAAAACGTGCCGGAAGAATCCTCGCAGAAGGACCCTTTAGAGGAAACGGTCACGGAAGAAGTGCAGGATGGCCCTATTGTAGCTATTGATGCGGGACATCAGGCAAAAGGCAATTCTGAGAAAGAGCCGGTGGGACCGGGCAGTCAGGAGATGAAGGCAAAGGTCTCTTCGGGGACAAGAGGTGTGTCCAGCAGAGTATATGAGTATGAATTGAATCTTGTGATATCTCAGGCCTTGAAACAGGAACTGGAGAACAGAGGCTACCGCGTGGTGATGATCAGAGAGAGCCACAACGTGGATATCAGTAACAGCGAGCGCGCCGAGATTGCCAACACATCCGGAGCGGAAGCCTTTGTGCGGATCCATGCCAACGGTTCCGACAACAAAGATGTGAAAGGCACCATGACCATCTGCAATACACCGTACAATCCGTATAATGCCAATATATACGAAGAGAGCAAAAGACTTTCTCAGGAAGTTTTGGATCACATGGTTGCACATATGGGTTCCGTGAACCGCGGCGTATGGGAGACAGACACTATGAGCGGTATCAACTGGTGTACGATTCCTGTCACAATCGTGGAAATGGGATATATGAGTAACCCCGAAGAAGACGAACTGATGCAGGATGAGGCTTATCAGCAAAAAATAGTTCTGGGTATTGCAGACGGCCTCGATGCGTATTTTGGCGCCGCAGCGCAATAAATTCGGTACAGGAGATTCATCATGAAGAGAAATGTAAGTCTGGAAGAGATGTCCGACGGCAGATTATATGACGAAAATGATATGGTAAAAGCAGGATGCAACGATTGCGAGGGATGTTCTGCCTGCTGCCGGGGAATGGGAGACTCCATTCTGCTGGATCCTTTGGATATCTGCAGGCTGACTCTGGGAACCGGCAAAAGCTTTGAGGAACTTTTGGGGGAGCATATAGAACTAGGAGTAGTGGACGGTGTGATATTGCCCCACATCAGGATGAATGAGAATAAAGACCAGTGCAGCTTTCTGAATGAAGAGGGCCGGTGCAGCATTCATGCTTTCCGGCCGGGAATCTGCCGCCTCTTTCCTTTGGGGCGATACTATGAGAACGGGAATTTTCGCTACTTCCTCCAGATCAATGAGTGTACCAAAGCTAACCGCACCAAGGTGAAAGTCAGCAAATGGATCGACACCCCTCATCTCATCCAAAATAAAGCCTATATCACCGCATGGCATTATTTCCTGAACGCCTGCGAGGAAATGATGACAGAGGAATCGGAGCTTTTCTGCAAGAATCTCAACCTCTACATACTGAATCTCTTCTTTATACGTCCTTATCCGGACGAGGAGACCTTTTATGAAGTCTTTAACGAACGAATCAACCGCGCAAAGGAAGATCTTGGCATATAAAAATAGTGTTATATATTCTGTGCGGGATAGGAAAGGACCGTCTGTCATGGGGTACCGGTCCTTTCCTATCCCGCACAGAATTTATACATTTTGTTCTTCCAGTTCGCAGAATCTCCGGTAGCAATCCGAGTAATCCACGCCCTGGGGAAGATAGGTCTTATTCAGGGATACGGCAATCTCACAGGCTGTTTCCACGCTGTCGAACAGTCCGATGGCAACGCCGGCAAGGATAGCGGAACCGAGACAGCCGGTCTCTTCGTTTTTCAAAGTGACAATCTTCTTGCCGCACATGTCTGCCTTGATCTGGCACCAGAGATTACTCTGTGCACCGCCGCCCATGGAGCGGATCTCATTGCATTCCAGACCGAGATAATCCAGATTGCTCTTTAACATACAGGAGACAGCTTCCATGATACTTCTTACGGCGTGTCCTCTTGTGTGCTCCATGGTAAGTCCGTAGAAAGCACCCTTGGCATCGGGATTATACTTGGGCATGGTGGAACCGCACAAATAAGGAAGGAAGGTCAGACCATTACAGCCGGGTTCTACCCTTTCGGCCAGCACATTCAGACCGTTGTAATCATAGCCTTCGCAGAAATTGTTCTTAAACCACTTCAGGGCAATGCCTGCAGTAGGGGTCCAGGAGAGCAGACAATACTTGCCGTCGAAATTCACATGACAGGGAATCTTACTGCCCGGATTGTATACGGGAACAGTGTCAGTAGGAACAAAGATTACCATGGTGGTTCCTGTCATCTCGCTGACGATCCCTTTCTTTACGATACCCGCGCCGATGGCGCCTGCTATCTGATCGATGGCACTGGTGGATACCTGTATATTTTTATATGTACCTACAAGTTCGCCACTTCCGTACAGTTTGGGCAACTGCGCAGGGGTTACGCCGATGAAGTCCAGCATTTCCTGCCACCACTCACCTTTATGTATATCGTAGTAGATGGTGGATGACTGGAGAGTGCGCTCCGTCACAAACCGGCCGGTTGCCCGGTAAAGCAGATAGTCTTCCAAAAGAAAGATCTTATCGATCTGCGGCCAGATGTCGGCGCGGTTCTCTTTCAGCCAAAGAAGCTTACAGGCAGGCCATGTGGCGGTGATCTCTGGCTGACCGGTCACTTCATATACTTTCTGTTCCCCGAAATGGGCTTTGATGGTATCAGCCTGCGCTACGGCGCGGTTGTCCAGCCATACAATGGCGTCGGTCAGAGGATTACCTGCCGCGTCGGTAATGATCAGTGTCTCGCACTGGGTGTCAATACTCATGGCAGTGATTTCGTAATCGCACTCGATTTCTGCCAGAGCCTCGCTGAAAAGCGACCAGTATTGCTCTGCAGGAAATTCTACGCAATCTCCGGAGACATTTAATGTATATTCCTTTAAGACAGTTCTTACAGGCTGCATTTTCTCATCAAAAAGCACAGCCTTTAAAGACGTGGTTCCCACGTCGACTCCTAACAGATATTTCATACCATTCTCCACTCTTTTCTTATTATTTATGGTACTAAACCATGATCAGATGCTGAACGGACTGTTTCAGTTCCTCGATCTCTTCCGTAGCGATGGATTCTTTGTTGGTAATGATATAATCAGCTTCGTTGATATCGCAGATTTTGGCGAAAGCCGTGCGGCCCAGCTTGGAAGAGTCGGCAGCAATGATCTTGGTGGCGGAACGTGACAGCATGACCTTATCCAGATCCACTTCCCGATCGTAGAAGGTGGTCAGACCGTTGTCCAGAGTGATACCATCCACGGAAAGGATCAGTTTGTCTGCATGATACTTGTTCAACTGTGTGATAGCGTCGTCACCGTAAACAAACTGATGCTTAGCGTTGACAGAACCTCCCAGCAATACCACATTGAAGTTGGGGTTGGCACCTGCCTCCAGAGCGATGGCAACAGAGTTTGTCACGATGCTGAGGTTCATCTGCGCAGGTATCATCCGAAAAACAGTAAGCGTAGTAGTGCCGGCATTGAGCATGATCGTGTCGTTCTCTTCAATCATCTCCACGATTTCCCGGGCGATAGCCTTCTTCTGCGGCTCGTTGGCAGACATACGCTGCTGCATGTCCATGTTATAGTAATTCTTGTAAGAACTAACAGCCCCGCCGTGTACTCTGGAAAGCAATCCTTTTGCCTCCAGGTCGGCCAGGTCCATTCGGATAGTGACGTCCGAAATGTCAAACAAGGCGCTCAGCTCATTGACGCGAACCTTGCCGCTTTGGTGCAGAATTTCCAGTATCTTTTGTCTTCTTTCAAAAATATCCATAGTAAAAACCATACCTTTCCAAGTATTAATTATAGCACAGAAGCATTAAAATATCCAGCTTTATTTTGACTGACAATATGGCTTGACAACGGAAAACAGAAGGACTACAATGTGGTTGTTTGCACCGGTCTTACAATTACCGGTGCTGAAGGGAGTTCTCATATGCAAGCTGTTTTTTCATCCGCCTTCGGCCAGATGATCACATTGTTCGGATTTATGGCCATCGGCTATTTTCTGCGCATAAGCAAACGCTTGGGAGAAGGGACAGGTAAAACCCTTTCCAATCTGGAACTTTATCTTTTTTGCCCTTGCCTGAGCCTGATTACTTTCAGTGAAAACTGTACACGTGATACTCTGCTGGGAAGCTTACCTTTACTGGGAGTTTCCTGTGTGATTCTGCTCGTCATGATCCCGCTTTCCCGGATTATGACCAATGCTATGTGCAAGACCGACGGTGAGAAAGCTGTTTACCGATACTCCTTATTGATTTCCAATTACGGTTACCTGGGATACCCCATCATAGGTGCTGTTTTCGGTGACAAAGCCCTGATGGATGCTATGATTTTCTGTATTCCGATTACGTTTGTTACTTATACATACGGTATGTACGTTTTGATCCCGGGCGGTGGATTTTCCTTTAAGAAACTGTTGAATCCTCCCACCATTGCATTGTCCGTGGGACTGATACTGGGGCTGACGGAAATCAGGCTCCCTGCAGTGCTGGGAAATGCCCTGCAGATGGGTTCGAACTGTATGGCTCCGGCAGCCATGCTTCTGACCGGCTTTATCCTGGCAGGTCAGCCTATCAAAAATATGCTGCACAACTACCGTGCCTATATCGGCTCTGTGCTGCGCCTTGTGGTGATACCGCTGCTGATCCTGGGAGTGATGTTCCTTTTGAACATCCGCGGAGAGGTACTTCTGATTGCAGCAGTGATCTATGCCATGCCCATGGGGCTGAATCCCATTGTGTTTCCTGAAGCTTACGGCGGCGATGCCACCAGCGGTGCCCAGTCCACTTTTATATCTAATATTTTTGGAATCATCACGCTACCGTTAATGGTAACCTTGATTCATTATGTAGCTTATCTGTAAGAATATGAGATGCTTTATACAAGGATTGTGCTCCTGCATATAAAGCATCTTTTGTTTTGCGGGCAAGACCCTGCCTGCTTTTTATAATTGACACAATTACTGTTTCATGGTATTATCAATTAAGACAAAAGCGTAAGAAAATAAAAGAAGATAGTATATAATAACTAAGCGATTTACATTAGAACCGTTTATCGTAAAATAGCAGATGCTGCTGACTGGCTCGGTTTTTTGTGCAATCTGCTGAATGAGATGAAATAATACATAAGTCCGGATTGAATATTGGCTTTGATCCCGCAACCCTTCCAGAACCGTTGGTTTCTGTGACTATGGCAGATCGCTGTGGCACGGAGCTGATCTGGTGATGGTTGACCATAATGAAAAAAGGCTATTTTGAAAGGAGATTTAAAATGATGAAAGATTTTATCGTCGATCCCGCAACAAAGTTCGACTTTCAGCCTCATGATTTTGTTCCCTTCAAGGACAAAGAGGTATGTGAGCGCGTACGTAAGATGAGCGGCAAGGAACTGGAGCAGCGTGAGCCCTGGTGGCATCCGGAGTTCCAGGTTAAGGTTATGATGAACCCCCATCCTGTCCTGATCGCAACCCTGTTCTCTCGTTTGAAGGCAGCTTCCGAGGGTGGTAAGAACTTCATCATGATACTGGGCAATCCTGAGCCCGATATCTACATCCCTCTGGCACAGCTGATCAACTACTTTCAGGTTGACTGCTCCAAGGTGCATCTGTTTGCAGAGGACGAGTGGGCTGATCAGGATGGTAATATTGCTCCGATTACCTATGAGGCAGGCTTTGCTCACTCCATGATCAAGTATCTGTATTATCAGATTGATCCTAAGCTGCGCATGCCTATGGAGAACGTACATTATCCTACCAATGCCAACATTGCTGATTACTCCAAGATCATCAATGATATTTCTGAGGGTGGTGCAGATATCGCTTCTACCTCTCCCGGATGGGCCGGACATATGGCATTCGTAGATCCGATTCCTGAATTTATCGGCAGTGGTGATATTGAAGAGTGGTTGAATCAGCCTGCACAGATCGTAAAGTTGCATCCGATGACCATCATGCAGAACTCCCTGAACGGTACTTTCGGTCAGTCCGGAGATATTGCCAATGTACCTCCTTGCGCAGCAACCATTGGACCGCTGGATGTAATGCGTGCAAAAGAGCGTATTGAAGTGCATGCACTTGCAACCTGCGGTACCTTCTCTTCCTGGCAGAGAATGACCTCTCGTCTGTGTACACATGGTCCTATTACTCCTTATCTGCCCAGTACCATGCTGCAGACCAAGAAGACCCAGGTTTACATCAGTGAGGAGCTTGCAGCTCCCTTCGAGTGCTGGGAGAAGGTTGGTTATTAATCAACCCCGGTTGTGTGAACGACTGAATTGAATCAATAAAGTGAAGTGATCCCCATCCGCGAAAGCGGGTGGGGATTTTTGTGTCCGGAGAGGTATTGGCCGACAAAATACATATTATGACATGATTTAATGGAACAACGCCGAAAAACGTTGTGATTTTGACGGTTTTTTGATACAATGGATTATAAGGGATATATTTGTGCAATGTATAAGTTGATAAAAGGTTGGTGTATGGGGTATTGAGTGTGGGTGAATCGGTAGGTTTTATTTCAAGGGTTAATAGGCTATGTCACACAGGGGTTATAAATTAGAGGAGGTTGCTTGCCACGGCAGAGTACTGTAAAAAGTCTCCAAACCCTTGTAAAATAAGGGAAAATCGAGGTTGCAAGTTCGAGTTTATGCCGAGTTTATGCCAGTTGAAAACATAGTTTTTTGAGTGGAAATGGGAGCCAAATTGATGACTTAACATATAGAAGATGAAAACATACGCATGACAGGCGTCATGCTACAACCATTCGGAATTCGGCCGATCGGCCTACTTCCTCATGTTTGTACGCTCGCCAAATTCATAAAGCTTCCTTTGTGCAAGCACAGTCAGCTTTATGAGTTTTGCTCACTGTTTTCATCAAATTACACATTGAACAATATGTTTTGAGATAAAAATATTGTCCGGTGATGTGTGGAAGTGTATCCATACATTACCGGACTTTTCTATTTTTCTTTATCTCGTTCCATAGCTTCGTCGACAGCACGGTTGATAAATGCGGTTGCGCTTTCGCCCATAGATGCAGCATGTTCCTGGATGATGGAACGCTTCTCCGGGGTGACGCGGACCTTAATTTCAACAAAACGGTCATTGTATTTTTTATTGGCTCTACGGCGAGCTTCGGTAATACCTTTGTAGGAACTGTTCTTTGCTTCGCTCATGGCAGTCCTCCTCGATGTGTAAATGTTCAAAAGAAGTATAACACATTTTGATACATTCGACTATGTAATATTTCAAAAAAAGGAGACGAATTTATGGCTTTTAAGAAAATTAGAAATATGAAGGTGTACAACGTTAGAAGATATGAGGATTACAAGGACACACCAACGATCATCATGAAGGGAGAATGGCTGAAAGAGGCAGGCTTTGTTATCGGAAGTCTGATCCAGGTGGAGTGTACGGAGGGAAAGCTGATAATTACACCGAGAGTGGAAGCGG